>NZ_JAJSRC010000001.1:0-414491 GCF_021283245.1 Pseudomonas sp. NMI760_13
TATTGAACTGTCAGGAGCTGGCTGCACAACAGCCATTACGCCCAATCAACTGGTGCAGTCGTCTTCTGAAAATGACAGAGTCACTTGCATTCATGGTGGCACCCCTCCATTGACTGACGAAGACGGCGAATGCCGCCGCCGGCATTGGCTTCGCGAACAGGAAGCCTTGTCCTGTGTCGCAGTCCGCTTGTCGCAATAGATCAAGACTCGCCGATGTTTCCACGCCTTCAGCCACCACATCCATGCCCAGCCCGTGCGCAAGCTGAATCACGGTGTGCACGATGGTTTGGTCGCGGCGGTCGTTGGCGAGCCCGGCGACAAACGATTGGTCGATCTTGAGCGTGCTGATTGGGCAGCACTTCAGATGTTGCAGACAGGAATACCCCGTCCCGAAGTCATCGGCGGCGAAGCGCACACCGATCTGCCGCAAGGCGTCCAGGGCGGGGAAGATCGCCGGATCACCAAACGCGACCGATTCGGTCAGCTCGATTTCGAGATACTCGGCGGGCAACTCGGCATCAGCCAGCACGCCCTTTACCCACCCGTCGAAGTCCGGTCCCACTTGGCTCGCCGAAACATTGACGGCCAGCCGGAACGGTCGCCATGCCAGCATTCGCCAGTCACGCATCTGGCGGCAGGCTTCGCCCAGCACCCAAGCGCCGATTTCAGGCATCAGGCCGGACGATTCGACCACGGGCAGGAACTGGCCCGGTGGCAATAGTCCAAGCGTCGGATGACGCCAGCGCAACAGGGCTTCCGCGCCGACAATCCCACCACTGCGCAGATCGACGACGGGCTGGTAGTGCAGTTCAAGCTGCCCGCGCTCGACCGCTTGGGCCAGTTCCGGCGTCGTCCATCCATCCGGCCGGAAAGCGCTCATTCTCTTTCCCTGAATGCCCGCAACGCCCGCGACAGGGACAGAAGGAACAGGCCGGTCAAACCGAGCGCCGCGATGACCCAATGCTCGCCGAGGAAAGCACCGGCGGTTGTGCCGGCCAGCACGACAGCGAGGATGGGCAGGTGGCAGGGGCAAGTCAGCACAGCCAGTCCGCCCCACAGGTAGCCGGTGATCGGTTTGTGCGTCTCGGACGGCAAGCGCTCGGGGTTGTTCATGGCAGACTCTCCGCGTGCTGTGCCGGCTCGGTCGGCAGGGTGGCCAACTGCACTTCCAGATCGGCCAACGCTTCGCGCCGACGCTCGACGAACTGACGCAGCAGGGCAAGCTGCGCGGCCGCTTCGTCGCCGTCCGCCGCATCCAGCGCCCGGCACAGCCGCGCCAGCGCGTCGAGGCCGATGCCCGCCTCGAAGGCCGCCCGCACGAAGCACAGCCGTTGCAAGGCGGCGTCATCGAACAAGCCGTAGCCGCCTGGTGTGCACGCCACCGGGCGCAGCAATCCGCGCAGCAGGTAGTCGCGCACGATATGCACGCTCACCCCGGCATCAAGAGCCAGCCGGGACACCGTGTAGGCGTTCATTGAACACCTCCTTTTTCTCACCCGGCGCAGCAGGAAAGCTGCTTCACATCCTTGTTGAAGGTCTGCGCCGCGAGCTTCAACCCCTCGACCATCGTCAGGTAGGGGAACAACTGGTCGGCCAGTTCCTGCACCGTCATGCGGTTGCGAATGGCCAGAGCCGCCGTCTGGATCAGTTCACCCGCTTCCGGCGCGACCGCCTGTACGCCGATCAGCCGATGGCTGCCTTCCTCGATAACCAACTTGATGAAGCCGCGTGTGTCGAAGTTGGCGAGCGCACGCGGCACGTTGTCCAAGGTCAAGGTGCGGCTGTCGGTCTCGATCCCGTCGTGGTGGGCTTCCGCCTCGCTGTAGCCCACGGTCGCCACTTGCGGATCGGTGAACACCACGGCCGGCATTGCGGTCAGGTCGAGCGCCGCATCGCCGCCGGTCATGTTGATCGCGGCACGGGTGCCGGCCGCTGCCGCCACATAGACGAACTGCGGCTGGTCGGTGCAGTCGCCGGCCGCGTAGATGTTCGGGTTGCTCGTGCGCATGCCTTGGTCGATGGCGATGGCACCTTGCGCATTGACAGTGACCCCCGCTGCGTCCAGCGCGAGGCTGCGCGTGTTCGGTGTCCGACCGGTGGCAACCAGCAGTTTGTCGGCGCGCAATTCACCGTGCGTGGTGGTCAGCACGAATTCACCGTCCATATGGGCGACCTGGCTGGCTTGCGTGTGCTCCAGCACCTCGATGCCCTCGGCACGGAAAGCGGCTGTCACCGCCTCGCCGATGGCCGGGTCTTCACGGAAGAACAAGGTATTGCGCGCCAGGACCGTGACCTTGCTGCCCAGCCGGGCAAAGGCTTGCGCCAGCTCCAGCGCCACCACCGACGAGCCGATTACGGCAAGGCGTTCGGGAATGGTGTCGCTCGCCAGGGCCTCGGTGGAAGTCCAGTAGGGTGACTCTTTCAAGCCCGGAATCGGCGGGACCGCCGGGCTGGCACCCGTGGCGACCAGGCAGCGGTCGAACATCACGACGCGCTCGCCACCCTCGTTCAAACGGACGGTAAGGCTCTGGTCGTCCTTGAAGCGCGCCTCACCGTGCACAACGGTGATGGCCGGATTACCGCCCAGGATGCCTTCGTACTTGGCGTGCCGCAGTTCGTCGACGCGGGCCTGCTGCTGGGCCAGCAGCTTACTGCGGTCAATCGTAGGCACAGTTGCCGCAATACCGCCATCGAACGGGCTTTCCCGGCGCAGATGGGCGATGTGGGCGGCGCGGATCATGATCTTGGACGGCACACAGCCGACATTGACGCAGGTGCCGCCGATGGTGCCGCGCTCGATCAGCGTGACCTGCGCGCCTTGCTCGACGGCTTTCAGCGCCGCCGCCATCGCGGCTCCACCGCTGCCAATGACCGCTACCTGCACCGGGGGCTCGTTGCCACTGTGCTTTTCGGCGGCGGCCATCCATCCCCGCACCTTGTCGAGCAGTCCGACGCGGTTGTCCGCCAGTGGCGCATCGGCTAGCGTTGCCTTGTAGCCCAGTCCGGCCACGGCGGCAGTCAGCGCGTCCGGCGATGTGCCCGGCACGATGGCGAGTTGCGCTGTGCCCTTCGGATAGGACACCAGCGCCGACTGCACGCCTGGCACTTTTTCCAGCGCTTCCTTGACGTGCGCCGCGCACGAGTCGCAAGTCATGCCGGTGATTTTTAGATGGGTCATGCAACAGATCCTTTATCGTTTGTGGCGCCAGACAATGACGTCCGTTGTGCTGCGGTGCCGTTTTCAGTGACTCACTGCTTGACGCTGGACGGATAGCCCGCGTCTGCGGTTGCCTTGGTCAGCTTCTGCACGCTGGTCTTGGCATCGTCGAAGGTGACGACCGCTTGGCGTGTCTCGAAAGTCACGTCAACTTTGCTGACGCCTTCGACCTTGGAAATCGCCTTCTTGACAGTGATCGGGCAGGCGGAGCAGGTCATGCCCGGTACGGACAGCGTGACGGTCTGGGTGGCGGCCCAGACGGGGGCAACAACGGCGGCGAGGGCGAGGGAGGCAAACAGTTTCTTCATGGTGAACTCCGATCAGTAGAAAAATGGCATGACGTAGGGAAATCCGAGCGCGACCAGAACCAGCGCGGCCACGATCCAGAAAATGAGCTTGTAAGTAGCTCGCACTTGGGGAATCGCGCAGACCTCACCCGGTTTGCAGGCCGCTGCCTGCCGGTAGATGCGCCGCCAGGCGAAGAACAACGCCACCAGCGCCACGCCGATAAAGATGGGGCGATAGGGTTCCAACACCGCCAAGTTGCCGATCCAAGCGCCGCTGAACCCCAAGGCGATCAGAACCAACGGCCCGAGGCAGCAAGCCGAGGCGAGGATGGCGGCAAGCCCTCCAGTGAAGAGCGCGCCGCGCCCGGTTTTTGGTTCAGACATGCGCTTGTCCTTTCGAATTGAAATTGGATAGCGTAACCTTACTTCCGTACTCATGTACGGAGTCAAGCGATATGGAAAACAATTTGGAGAACCTGACCATTGGCGTTTTCGCCAAGGCGGCCGGGGTCAATGTGGAGACCATCCGTTTCTATCAGCGCAAGGGCTTGTTGCTGGAGCCTGACAAGCCCTATGGCAGCATCCGCCGCTATGGCGAGGCGGATGTAACGCGGGTGCGCTTCGTGAAATCAGCCCAGCGGCTGGGCTTCAGCCTGGATGAGATCGCCGAGCTGCTGCGGCTGGAGGATGGCACCCATTGCGAGGAAGCCAGCAGTCTGGCCGAGCACAAGCTCAAGGACGTGCGCGAGAAAATGGCTGACCTGGCGCGCATGGAGGCCGTGCTGTCTGAGTTGGTGTGCGCCTGCCATGCGCGAAGGGGGAACGTTTCCTGCCCGCTGATCGCGTCACTACAGGGTGGAGCAAGCTTGGCAGGTTCGGCTATGCCTTAGCGTGCTTTATTTTCCGTTTTCTGAGACGACCCCCTCAAGAGTTTCGCCCACCATCTTGGTCGATAGTCGCGCCTTCATGTCCCGTAGGCGCTCGATTGCGTCATCACGATCCTTGATCTGCGTCTCGTACTTTTCTTTCAAAGATTTCTCGGCGAGATGCTTTTCAAGTTCTACCCGCTGCAAGCCGCTCTTCAATTCGTCACGTTCTTTCTCGACCGCGCCGACTGCTTCGGTACCGCATGATTGTTGCGCTCCCGATCTATGTCATCTTGCTTTTTGTTTTTGGCTTTGGCTCGCGCTTCAAATCCACCGTCTGCATCAAACAGTGCGTAGACTGGCACACCAATAGATTTCAAAATCGCATGCGCGAGGGGTATCGATGTCTTGCTGCCCACAGAAACGATAGAAATTCCTGCTGCCTCAAGGGCGCCGGGGGAAGTTCTATCTCCAATACCGTAGAACACAGCAGATTCGGTTGTCCCCTCCACAAGAAATGCGCGATTCGCGAAGAGTGCTATGGCAAGCTGGTCGGCCACGTTATGGTCGAGCCTGCGATCGACCACATCGCCATCCACTGTTCCATTCAGCCTGGCCTTCACATCCTCAACCGTGGCAAAGTGGACCGTCACCACCGGGACTTCGTCAGCGGATCTCGTCAGCCGTCTGACTTGATGGAAATGTCGAGCCTCCAGGAAGTAGGGGCTATGCGTCGCATAGGTCACCTGGATGCGCTTGCCAGCATCTTCGGCGAGCGACCTGAGCACCTTCGCAAAGGTCTGCGCCTGGATCGGGTGCTGGAAAAGTTCCGGCTCCTCGATCGCCAGGCAGATGACTCCCTCGGCCGAGGCTGCGCCCGACTGCGCCAAGAGTTGCAGAGCCGAGATCAGCAGCGTGCGCTGAAAGCCGTGTCCCTGCCGCTCCACCGCAGTCTCGGTGGTGCCGTCGAGCACGGCCACGTCGAACGTCGTGCGAGGTGCCTTGAGTTCCACCTCAGCCGGAGAAACCGTGATTGCCCGGCCTGGCGCATAGGTTGTGACGACCTCGTTGAGCTGCGTTGTGATGGCCCCAAGTTGCTCCTTGAACTTCTCTTCGTAGACTTGTTGCTGCTTTGCCCGTGACTCCGCAACGATTTCCGCGATTGCCTCATCAGCGGCAGTTCGGTCAATCGAGCGCTCAAGGATTCGCCCAATGATGCTTGCCTTGCCGTCGATGGACTCTTCACTTGCCCGAAGGTCTGCCGTAACCAGGACGAAGTCGAAGAGCCCGCTCATCTTGCCGCCGCTGTTGAAACCGAAGAAATTGGTTTGCAAAGCCTCGGGCGCATCGAGCAGTTGATCAGTGTGAGCCGCCTCCCAAGTTGTCATCGCCTGCTCGACGGCTGGACCAGTATTCGCCGCAGGAAGGTCAAGCTCCGGGCGCTCGCGCCGGAGAGTGGCATACAGCTCTTTCTTCGCAGTCGCACCGCCTGCTGCCTTGATGGCATTTAAAGCCGGAAATCCCTTTGCATTGGCGGAGAGCACATCGGTGCCATCGGGAGATCGGCGCTTCCATGCGGTGAACGTGGCAACTCCTTCCGGCGCGTACTTGCCAAGTGCCTCGCGATCCTTTTCGGTGAGGTCTGCGAAGGTGACCTGAACCTCGATGTCTTCGTCAGTCGCCCCAAAAGAGCAATCCTTCTCCGTCAGCGAGCCGGGTTTGCCGTTGAAGAACCAGTCGAGCGCACGAAGCACCGTTGACTTGCCGGCACCGTTCGGCCCGATGAAGGTCGTGACGGAATCGAACGGAATCGTCACGTCTTTCAACGTGCGAAAGTTTCGGATGCGAACGGATTGGATCTTCATTTCGGGTCTCTGCTCCTTGTGTTTTGTGTCGTCTCTCGCCGTGACAGCGACAGAACCTATCCTTTTGCCGCCTCGGTCAAAAGATCGTCAACGGAGCGCGCAACCACATACCGGGCGGGGTTCTCACCAACCGCCAGCGCAGTGAAATGCGCCTTGCCGCATTCGATCTTGGCGCTTTCCTTGTCGCGCAGGTCGTCGGTGAACATCCACATCACCGTGGGCCTGACCCGGCTGCAAAAACACTTCGCCGCCGGGGTAGCGCAGCTCCATGAACGCTTCGCCCTTGGCCGTATTGATCTCGCCCACCCGAAAATCGGCGTAGATCGCACGGCCATCGGCGCTCTGCTGAAGGTCGTCGCCATCGCTGACCGTCACCTCAGTCCTTTGCACGCCAGTGGCGGTCTGTTTATCCAGCTCGACCTTGGCGCTGATGCGGCCGCGCTTGTTTTCCACCTTCACCAGGCGCACGAAAGGCTTGTTGTGCGCATCCTCCACCGTGGCCGACGCCACCTCGATCTGCTTGACCAGCTTGCGCTCATAAGCATCCACGGCATCCAGGCGGAACACCATGTGGTGCTTGTCCACATGGGTAGCGGAATAGCGCAGCGTGCAGAGCGGGTTCATGGCATCCAGCGCTTCCTTGCCGCGTCCTTCAAGGCCGCCGTCCACACTTTGCGGTTCATCCACGATGATGATCGGCCGGGTGGCCTTGATCAGGTCGATGGGCTTCTCGCCGCCCGTCTTCTCGGTCTCTTTGTAGAGGTTGTTCACATCCTTCTTGTTGATGGCGCCCAGCTCCTTGTGCCAGGCGATGATGCCTTGGGCCAGTGGCTCCACCTGCTCACGGGTGATTTTTTCGGCCAGGCAAGCCAACAGCACGCCGCCGCCTACGGCATGTACATCTAGCCCTTCAATGCCGCGCTTTTCGATGGGTACGCAAAGATCAAGGCCGAGCTTGAGCAGCAGTTCGTACAACACATCGGCCTCGCTGCGGCCTTCGAGCAGGTGATCCTGATGGTCGAACAGTGTGGCTTCCAGATCGTGTGGTTTGGGATTCCAGGCTCGGATATTAGAGGTGTCGAGCTTGAATACGCGGAAGCCGGTGTCGCCCTGCCAGTCGAGGTTATCGGCTTTGATCTTGGTTCCGGAACGGCGTAGGCGTTCTTTAGTGAGCTCAGCGATATTCAGCGGCCGTCCAAGGTCTCCACAGTACTTTGCAGCAATCTTTTGCTGCTTGTCGCTTGCGTCAAGCGACTCTGGAAGTTGGACAAGAATGTAACGTCTGCTCCCGTTATCCTGACTGTTCAACTGCATCGTCGCCTCGCCCGTCGTGCCGCTGCCCGCAAAAAAATCCAGCACAACGGCGTGAGGGTCATCAGACGTGGTGTAGCGGATCAGTTTCGCAATCTCGTCCAGATCCTTTGGATTGTTGAAGACTTTCTTCCCCAATAGGGTCCGGAGATATTTCACCGAAACCTGGGATTGCTTGTAGAAGTAGCTACCCCTAACCTGAGTTGCGAATTCTTCTTCATCCTCGATATCGGCTGGTTCCTCAGGCGCATCAACATCAGTCGAACTGTCCGAATCAAGCTCCTGAGGAATCGGGCGGATATGTGCCTTTCGGAAGGGCGGCTCCGTGTGGTCTTGGCGAAACTCAACAAGCCCAAGTTTTATCTGGCGTTGCATTTCATCGGAAGATGAGTATCTCCAACCGGCCTCCGGCACAACGCACGGTTGATTTGTAACGGGATGAAGGACGTCATAGCGCGGCCCACCACCGCCCGGCCAGGAGATGTCACGATCCCGCCACGGCCCGTTTTGATCCACTCGCTTGTAGCGGCTCCACTTTTTAGCGGGGTGTGCTTTGGGCAAGTCGGAATACCAAGCTTGCAGCCCCTCTTCGATCAGGTTGTCTTGGATTCCATGCTGAACGCGCAGTTCGAGGTATTTATTCCAGATATCTCGGGCACCCGGCTTTTCTTCACGCCACAGCGTTTTCTGCTCTCGAAGGTAGCTCTGCGATTTTGCGTAGACAAGAACGTACTCATGTCCATTGGAAAAAAACTTGGCATCATTTTTTCTGCCTTTTTCCCATGTAAGGCAGGATAGAAAATTTTCTTCACCGAAGGCTTCATCCATCACGGAGCGCAGGTTCGTGATCTCATGCTCGTCGATACTGAGCAGGATTACCCCATCCTCTCGCAGTAAATTCCTCGCCAGCTTCAACCTTGGATACATCATGTTCAACCAGTCGGTATGAAAGCGCCCGCTGGCCTCGGTATTGCTGCTAATCTTCTCTCCACCCTCGATCTGCCCGGTCAGCTCCAGATAGTTCTTGATGTTGTCCTGAAAATTGTCCGGATACACAAAATCCTTGCCGGTGTTGTACGGCGGGTCGATATAGATCAGCTTGACCTTGCTGGCATAGCTTTTTTGCAGCAGCTTGAGCACTTCAAGGTTGTCGCCCTCGATCATCAGGTTCTGGGTGGTATCCCAGTCCACGCTGTCTTCCGGGCAGGGGCGCAGGGTGCCCGTGCTGGGCGTGAGCGCCAATTGCCGGGCGCGGCGCTTGCCATGCCAGTTGAGGCCGTATTTCTCGTCGGCATCGGTGACGGTGGCATCGCCCACCAGCGCCTTGAGTACGTCCACATTCACGGCCACGCCGCCCGCGCCCTCGGTGATCAGCTCCGGGAACAGCGCTTTGAGCTGTTCGATATTTCCCGCCACCAGATCGGCGGATTGGGCTTCTGGGCTGGTGGTATCGATTTTTTTAATGGTCATGGTGAGACTCTCCTCAAACTCGGTATTCTTTGGCATCAGGCATCCTGCAGGTCGCCCATCTGGCGATCAAAAGACTGGCGAATCAGGCCCATGACGTAGGGAAGCTCATCCAGGCTGGACAAGCCGACTTCTACATCGCCATTGCCCCAGCGGCCAAGGTTGGTGACATCGGTGCACAGCCCTTTGGGGTCATCGATCTCGCTGAATGGCATATTCAGCGACAGGCGCAAACGTCTGGCCTGAGGGACAACATCCACGAAATTTGTCTCTGCCTTATAGGCGACATAGAGCTTGAGGTATTCCTCGTAGATGCACGGGTCCAACTCCAAAATTTCTTTGCGCAAGGCATCAAACAGTGTGCGAATGGTGCCGCTGGTCAGGTGCGGATGATCGTCGATGCCGTAGTGTTGCCCTGCGTTGGTTGCTGAAGGGCGATAGGCATCAAGGACGCTGCTATCCAGCTGCGGTGCAGCCCATACTTTGGCGGCTTCTCTAGCAAGGCGCTCGGCACGTGTTTTGATGGCACTTTCATCCCACTTTTCTACCTCACCCAATCCTTCGTTGATGTTGAGGGCGCTGTATTTGAAGCCGATTTTCTTGCCATCGGCATTGATGACCTGATCGCGCTTGTAGGCGAATGGATAGTCGCTGTACTCGCTGTTGTATCCCGTCAAGGTGAGATTGCCCAAGGTATGCAGATACTTCTGCTGAGTCTGTTGCCAATCGGGGCCGAGTTCCGCCTGCCACGCTGATGAAAGTACTTCGTTCTGCGGCAGGATGTGCTCGATGGTGTAGGCTACGTCTACCTTCAGCTCACGCAGATCGTGAAAAGCTTCTTTTAGTTTCGACTCCGTTTCCGCACCAAGCGCCATGGCGCAGTAGTAGCTGGCATAGGCGTGGATATCAGCAACAAGCGCAGTGGTATCAAGCTGGCTGGCGCGAGCGAAAGCCTTGAAGGCAGCATACACTTCGCGCACGTTGGGAATCTCACCTGTTTTGGCAGTGAGATAGTGACGCATAAAGGGATCGAAGTGCGTCACGTAGGCCTTCTGGCCGAACGATTTTTCCATCGGCCGCCAGTAACTCTGGTAAAGCTCAGTCTGGAGCTTTGGCTCCAATCCCATCAGGATGTAGTTGCGAATCAGATCGGCCTGGCTGAGCTCAAGGCCGGTGGAATTCATGCTCTCGAAGATGAGCTGAGGATTGTCCTGAGTGCGATCGAGCGACACCTCGACGATGAGCAATTTGGCCAACCCTTGGCAGATGGCTTTGAGCTCGTCCTGATGCTTGTTTATCAGCGCCTGAAAGAGCGTGTAGTTCTGCTCTATGCGGGTACTGATCTCCGCAGGCATCGGTGCGGATTTGATGATGGCCAACAACGTCTTCTTATCAGTTTCCGACAGAATGAGTTTGTAGTGGCGCTCGCCGTCCTCTTCAGGATTGAGCAGGTAGTAATTGTGCAGCTTTCGCGCGGAGAAACTGTCCAGCAATTCAGGCAGCTGATTGGCTTCAAAGTGCTTGGCCAGTGCTGCAATCAACAAGGTGCACGTGGTAAGACGTTGTTGTCCGTCGATGACCAGCAGTGCTTCCTGGGTGGTGACGGTGGACAGACCACGCTCCACATAAACGATGGAACCGATGAAATGGCCATTAATCTGCTCGTCACGACCCGACCTCAGCAAATCTGACCACAGCTGTTGGCACTGGGCTTCCGTCCAGGAGTAATTGCGCTGATAGATGGGAATGACGAACTGCGGAGATTTCTTCAAGAACTTGAGCAGGTTGGTTTCTGTGGCCTTCACTTCTATTCCTCAGAGATATTGAGCGATCTGCTGACGCTCGGCCAACAGTGCTTTTAATTGGAGATTGATTTCGACTTGGCGTGCCATCTGCTTTTCCTTCGCGCCTTGTGCCCGCAGGCGGCTGATCTCGCCTTCAAGCCGCTCGCAATCGGCCAGCGCCTGCCGACGCGCCGCCGCCTGCTCCGGCGTTGCCGTGGTTCGGTAGTTTCCTGTCCGCCGCGCAGCCTGCAGGGCCTGCACGCAATCCATCCAGCCTTGATAGAGGGCGTGCAACGAGGTCTGGGGCTGGTGTGCAATCGACAGGGATTGCACGAAGGCATGCTCGGCTTCGGAGCGTGCTGCGGCATCGGTCGCCGTGGCATTGGCGGTTGCGTGGGATAGCAAGGCCAACGTAAGGCTGCCGTCGAGCACCACTTTGCTGGCCTCGTTCTGCGCCCAGCGCTTGTGGGCCAGGGACAAGGCCACCGTTTGTCCTTCAACCAACAGCAACAGCACCGGATAAGGCACCGCACGGTGCACCAGTTCAGCCAGCCGCGAGCAACTGGCGGGTTTGACGGTACCCCGCAAGGTCACAACCAGCACTGCGATCTCAAGGTACTCGCGCTGCGCGTCCCGGTAGTCAGGCACGCCGATGGTGTTGGGCTTGAGCGCGGCGAACCACTGGATTTCTTCAATGGCATCGGTGATCAAGCGTTTGTCGGACGCCGTAGGCACACCATTCTCCAACAGCAGTTTCTTGGGGACGCGCTGCTCTACCCGGCAACTGTCGGGCAGGCCCAATGCCTGGATAACGGCGTGCGCGTCGATGACCGTCATGCTGCCTCCCTTTCCGGCAGCACCACCAGGAATGCCACCACCTCAAAATCACCGCTGCCGGCGAATTCGCCTTTCATGGCGTGCGTGCCGCCGGGCGTGAATAGACTGGCCACGGCCCGTTCCTCGTGCTTGCCGGCGACGGATGCCACTGCCGCCGCGAGCAGCTTCTGGGCATGGCGCATGTCTTCGCCCCCTTTGGTGGCCTTGTCGAACCGCGCGCAGGCACTTTCATCAGGTCGTTCGCGCCCCAGCGAAAGGCGCTTGAGGCGGTCCAGGATGCGTTTGGCCTGGGGGTAAGGCAGCAATACGGTTCCGTCATCGCCGACATGCACCAGGTAGTGCGGCGCGAGCGGGTAGTCGGACGATGCGGCGGGCTTTGCTGCCGGGCCGCAGGCTTGCAAGCAGAAGATCACGCCGGGGGGAATATCGGCATCCAGTGTCGTGGTCACCGCATAGGCTCCAAGGGGCTGGGTGTCGAGCTTGCCGGGGTGCGCCTTCAGATATTGCGCCAGATCGATGCGGAAGTCGGTCAGGGTGAGGTCGGTGATCGACACGCCGGTGGACAGGTCTTCCATGTCGATGACGGTGTCCTGCAATTTGAGCAACTGCTTGCGCCGGTATTCCAGATCGTTCATGGCGTTGCCGGATTGTTGCTCGATCAGGTTTTCTTCCCCTGTGGCCGAGACATCGAGCAGCACCATGCGACCGCTGACGCGCTGTTCCAGGTTGATGTATTCCTCCAACTCCATGTTGGGCCAGAAGTTCACGAGCTGGATGCGCTGGTTGGGCGAGCCGATGCGGTCGATGCGTCCGAAGCGCTGGATGATGCGCACCGGGTTCCAGTGGATGTCGTAGTTGATCAGCCAGTCGCAGTCTTGCAGGTTCTGCCCTTCGGAAATGCAGTCGGTGGCGATCAACAAGTCAATCTCGCCTTCAGCGGCCAGTTCGGCCGGGCGCTCCTTGGCGCGCGGCGCAAATGCCGACAGCACATCGCTCATGCCTTTGCGCAGACCGGGCAAGGTGGTCTGTATGCCGGCGCTCCCGGTGACCAGCGCAGCATCGACACCCAACGTGCTTTTGGCCCAGGGAGCGAGCTGCGCATAGAGATAGTGCGCCGTATCGGAAAAAGCAGTGAACACGATGATCTTGCGGTTGCCGGGGTTGATCGGATCGTGGCACTTGCGTTGGATCAAGTCGCGCAGTGCGGTCAGCTTGGCGTCGCGGGCGGCATCGATTTGTTTGGCAGCCGCCAGCAGGGTTGCCAGGCGGTTGCGGTCTTCCAGCAGATCCTGCTTCCAGCGGATCAGATCCACGTCATCCAGCAGCACCTTGACTTTGCGCCCGACCAACAAGGACTCGAACGCGGGGTCGTCGATATCGACGTCGGCAATGTCGATTTCCTCCAGTGCATCGGCATGCGACTCAATGCGGCCCAGCGTGGCCTCCACGTCCTTGAGCTGCCTTTGCAGTGTCAGGGTGAAGGAAGAAACGGCGCTTTCCATGCGTTTGAGCACGTTCACACGCAGGAGATGAATCAGGCTTTCTTCGCGGTCCGCTTGGCGGAAGAAGCTTTCTCCGCCGCGAATCTGCGTGCTGTACTTGGCGTCGTAGGCTTCCTGTTTGTGGGGCAGGACATAGCGCAGCGGCGCATAACTGGCCAAGGTGAGTCGGCGGATTTCCTGATTGATGTCGCGGATGGCGCGGAACTCGCCCGCAAGGTCAACGTCGGCCTTGATGTTGATCGGTGGCAGGCGATCCGGGAAGCGGCCTGTCTCGCTGGTGCCGTAGTATTTCTCCACGTGCCGCCGAGAGCGGGCGATGGTGAGATGGTCCAGCAAGGTGAAGTAGTCGAAACCCAGCATCTCCACCAGCCGGGTCGGTGTTTTTTCAGCTTCGTCCAGCGCCAGCCAGCGGTTGAACTGCGCCTGCGCCTTGCGGGTCGTGGCCTCGATGCTGGCGATGCCGTGCTCCATCAGGGCGGTGTCATCGCCTTCGGTGGCAAAGGCAATCTGGTTGCGCAGGTCGGCCAGGCGGTTGTTGACCGGTGTGGCCGAGAGCATCAGCACGCGGGTCTTGACGCCTTCGCGGATGATCCGCCGCATCAGGCGGTCGTAGCGCGACTCCTTGCCTTTGTGGGTGGCCTTGTTGCGGAAGTTGTGCGATTCGTCGATCACCACCAGGTCGTAGTTGCCCCAATTCACATGCGACAGATCGATATCGCCGGATGTGCCGCCATCGCGTGACAGGTCGGTGTGGTTGAGGACGTCGTAGTTGAAACGGTCGCCTGCAAGGACGTTGCGCTTGTCGTTGGCCTTGTAAAGCGTCCAGTTATCGCGCAGGCGCTTGGGCGCCAGCACCAGCACGCGGTCGTTGCGCAGTTCGTGGTACTTGATGATGGCCAGGGCTTCGAAGGTTTTGCCTAAGCCGACACTGTCGGCAATGATGCAGCCGCCAAAGCGGTTGAGTTTGTCGATCGCGCCCACCACGCCGTCGCGCTGGAACTTGAAGAGCTTCTTCCACACCACGGTATTGCGAATGCCGGTGGCGGACTTGACGATGCGCTCTTCATCCATCTCGTCGCCACTGTCACGAAACAGGTGATGCAACATCAATGTGTAGATGGTGAACGGGTCGCGGTGCTCACCAAGGGCTCGCAGCGCTTCGAGAACGGCATCACGCCCTTTGCTCTTGTCCTCCGAATCGGTGGCAGAAACGCTTTGCAGATTTGCCCACTGGTGATCGAACCATTGGGCAAGCTGCGCGGCCTCGTCAGCAGATTCCGATGCCTGAATCAAGCTCAATGGGTTGCCTGGCGTCAGGCCAAGGCCTGATGTGCTGAAGGCGAACGACCCCAGCACCACTTGTTCAGGCGTTCCATCGAGCCTGCGCATGACTGCTGCACCTTGAGGCACTGATCTTGATGCCCGCCGCAGATCAACCTTCTCACTGATCCACTTCGCGCACTGATTGGCCAACCAGCGTGCCTGCAGACGATTGCGCGCGGCACGGTCACCTTCCGAACCAAGGAGTTCAAGCACCGCATCGTCGGGAGGCACAATCAATTGGACCCGTTCCAGGGTGGACAGAGCCTCTCGGACTTCAGCGAAGGCGTAAAGAGAGAACGAAGGCGTCACGCAACCGAGCTGATTGCCACGCTTGAGATGAGGGCGGATCAAATCGATGACGCGCTGCGAACCGGTGTTGTGGATCAGCTTCATGGTCGTTCCCGTTCAGTCGTCTATCGACGCCTCTGTACTTGGCGATGCATATCCCGGCGCCAGCACAGCATTGCGCACACCGTAGATGGCAAGGTGGTCTTTCAACCAAAGCCGGTACTCGGGGCCGCGCAGGCTATGGTCGGGGGAACAATCGACACTCCATTTGCGCAGGATGTACCCGGCCGTGGCTGCACGCAGCTTCATCCGCAGCACGCCGCCCTGCATGCCGTAGTCCATTTCGGTGATCTCTGGCCGGGGCTGGTCCGGATGGGGAACCAGTTCCAGCTCGACGATCCGTGTCCACTGAATGTCCTGATCGCTCATCTCGTGAGCCGCCACTGGCTGGCCCTTGAGCACGACAGGGCGTCTGATCCGGGTGATGACGAAATCCCGGAAATCCTGGGATTTGCGGTCGAACGCGCGAACGTGCCAGCGCAGACCGTTGTCGATCAGCGCAAACGGAACGATCTCGCGCTCCGTGCGACCGCTTGAGATGGAGTGGTACTCGATGCCGAGCGGGCACTCGTAATGAATGGCCCGAGTGACGCTCGCCAAGATTGCCAGGTCAGGGTGAGTGAGCCGGGACGGGCTCTCGCTGGCCACCCACGCCTTGATGTGCATCGGTTCACCGTCGCCAAACCCCTGGGTCAGCCACGACAACACCCGCTCGGGTGGGAAATCGAAGATCGGCTGGAAGCTCGAACCCAGGACGTAGAACTTGCCTTTGCCGTCGTAGTCGATATTGCCCGGAGCCAAGTCCTTGTACAGCGCCAGATCCCTGGACGCGGCAGCGGACTGGATACCAAAACGCGCGACCAAGTCCTGGCGGCGCATCTCCCCAATGAAGCGCAGACGCAATTCCACGAACGCGAGGCGGTCACGCTGTGGCTGGGTGAGATCGGCAAGCTGTTGGTGGGGCATCCTGACTGGCTCGTTCGGGTTAGCGAATGCTCGTGTAAATTTCTGCAGAAAGTATATGGTCTGTGTGGAAAGACGTCTATAAATCTAAGTTGATTCACTAGTTAGCTGTATTATGATAACCATTTTTGAGGCGCAAATGAGTGATCCGGCGTGGACTGGCAGGCGCTTCAGTCCAGCGCAGCGCGCCAGGAGTGACGTGGACTGGACGTGCATCCAGCAGGTCACTGCGGACGAGAGCTGGTGCGAATAGATCGCTGATACGGAACAGGAGCACGACCCATGGAACTGCGACACCTTCGCTGCTTTGTGGCTCTCGCAGAAGAGCTGCACTTCACACGGGCCGCAGAGCGCCTGCATATCGAACAGCCACCCTTGTCCCGCGCCATCAAAGAGCTTGAGGATGATCTGGGTGTGGTGCTCTTCGAGCGCAACCGCCGAGGCACGGTACTGACCGAGGCGGGAGCAACGTTCCTGCAAGATGTGCGCAGAGTGTTCGCCGTCCTCAAACAGGCTCAGGAGAACGTACAGGCGGTCGCTGCGGGCCTGAGCGGAAGCCTTCGCATTGCCGTATCCGACGGTGCAATCGATCCCAGGCTGTCGGCCCTCCTGGCCCGCTGCCGCGAGGAAGAGCCGGAGATCGAGATTCGCCTGTCCGAAGTGCCGTTGGCCGATCAGTTGCGTGGTTTGCGCTCAGGTGACTTCTCGATCGGGTTTGCGCACACGGCGGAAGTCGGCGACGACATCGTTACCGAGCCACTCTGGCACGATCCGCTGGTGGTAGCCGTGCCCGCCCGGCATCCTTTACTTTCACACAAGGCTGTTCCGCTGCATCAGCTTGCGATCTACCCACTGGTCTTATGTGACCCGCAGGCATGCGAAGGCTACCATCGTGAACTGGCGCGGCTGCTGCGGCCTTTGGAGCGTCCACCCGACGTCGCCGAGCACGTGTCGTCATTGGACATGATGCTCACCCTGGTCGGTGCCGGCTACGGGGTAGGCTTCATCACCGAAACCAGGATCGCGGCGAGCCTGCGCCCCGACGTGGTGATCCGCCCTCTGGCCATGGATTCCGCAGTCATCACGACCTACTTGCTACGGCCCGCCGGCGAGGACTCGCCGGTGTCGGTGGAACGATTCATCGCGCGCCTGCGCGCGCACTCGGACGATTGATCCGCAGCGGCCAGGACTGGCTGCCTGAAGCCTGCCAGTGCGGTATCCGGAGGAGAAGTCTCGTCAATAATGTTCACTGGTGGTAAAATTCCAGGGTACTTACGCTCGTCGCAACCCGTGAGAAAGCAAGCGCCATGAATGTTGGACAAGCCATTCGACTGTGCCGAACGCAACGGGGCGTCTCTCAAAGCACCATTGCGAACCGAGCCAATTGCTCCGTGTCGTACTTGTCGATGCTTGAGAACAATAAGCGCGACCCGACACTTTCGACGGTTACAAGAATTGCCGAGGCATTGCATGTGCCTGTCGGCCTGCTGTTCGTTCTGGCTGCCGACCAAAGCGAACTGGGTGCGATAGACGAGCACGTCGCCGATCAGTTAATGCAGTCTGCGCTGGCATCACTGGGAGCATCGGCCAACATGACAGCGCAGGTGGGAGGCCACTATGGCTAATGCCGAACAACTCAAGGCGTTGGTGAAATCCCATATCGAGCGGGATGACCAGCACTTCTATTCCGTCGCCATGCAGGTCGCGGCTCGTGAAGCCAAGGTGGGGCATGGCAAGCTTGCCGAAGAACTGCGCGACATGATCGACGCGGCGAAAGCCCGTGTCTCATCGCATGGCACCGAGGGCAAACTGGTGCCATTGGCCCGTCCACGCGGTGAACTGGCGAACTTGCTGACGGTGTCCTACCCAAAGAATCGACTGTCGGACATGGTGCTCGATGCGGAGATGGCCGAACAGCTTGGCCGCATCATGAAGGAACAGAAGCACCATTCGCGTATCCGCGAGCATGGCCTGTCGCCGAGACGTAAATTGTTGCTGGTCGGCCCGCCTGGCACCGGCAAAACGATGACGGCCTCTGTGCTGGCCGGTGAACTGGGTATCCCGCTGTTTTCTGTTCGGCTGGATGCCCTGATTACCAAGTTCATGGGAGAGACCGCCGCCAAGCTGCGTCAAATATTCGATGCCATCAATGATGTGCGGGGTGTTTACTTCTTTGATGAGTTCGATGCCATCGGCTCGCAAAGAGGGCTGGCCAATGACGTGGGTGAGATTCGGCGGGTACTGAACAGCTTTCTGCAAATGATTGAAAGCGATCAATCCCATAGCCTGATCGTCGCAGCGACGAACCATGTGGAGATCCTTGACTACGCACTTTTCCGCCGGTTTGATGATGTGATCGAGTATCGGTTTCCAGGTGCGCCGCAAGCCGCCAGGCTGATCCAGTCGCGGCTTGGGAAGTTCGCGCCCAAACCTTTTCCACTCAAGGCGCTTACAAGCAGAGCGGAGGGTTTGAGCTACGCAGAGATTAAACGTGCAGTGGATGAGTCCATCAAGGAAGCGGTGATGCACGACGAGGCGTGTGTGAAGGTGGATATGCTGACACGCGCTCTCGATGAGCGCCGCAAATTAAGCTTCAGAATGAATCACAAGAAGGCCGTACCGAACCATGCCGGATCAGCCACAAGCTAAACGCCCACACTTCATTCTTCGAAATACATCAAAGACCGTCGGGTTTACCGCACATTCTCCGGGCGGTGGCCCAACGCAAAACGTACCGGCCTTGCCTCGGCCGCAACAGAGTGCGTCCCTCCGAGCACAAATCGAGATCTTGAAGCCTGCTGTGGCAGAGGCGGTGCGAGTTCAAGGGGAACTGCAACTGGAAAGTGGC
Source organism: Pseudomonas sp. NMI760_13 (assembly GCF_021283245.1). Lineage (NCBI taxonomy): Bacteria > Pseudomonadati > Pseudomonadota > Gammaproteobacteria > Pseudomonadales > Pseudomonadaceae > Pseudomonas > Pseudomonas sp. NMI760_13. The sequence continues at coordinate 18,619 of NZ_JAJSRC010000001.1, forward strand.
CTTGGCTTGCAAATCCAGTTTTCCAGTCAACCGGATGTTGAGCTGGCGTTCGAGAGCTTGGCGGATGCTCGCAAGAGGATTGAGCTTCTCAGTGTTCGTCACGAGGGCAACCGGACCTTCGCCAATGTCTTTGTCCCTGATGGAAAGCTGGCGCATTTCGAGAAATACATTTCCGACTACCTCGAAGAGAAAAAGGATCGTAACGGCAAGGCGCGAGATCACCGCAAGCTGATCGATGCCATCGAATCCATCCGGGCAGCAGAAATCAGGGCTCTGTGGACTGACGCCCCCGAATTGCTGCCTGACGATCTCGCGACCGCCTTCTGGTGGGAGGTCTGGCTTCCGGTTCGAGGGGCGGGACAGCGGCAAATCGTTGTAGAGGACTTCAAGAAACTTGCTCGATTGGCGGAATGTGTCGTCAGTGACAAGCAGGTCAATTTCCCCGAACGCACGGTGCTGTTGATGTATGGATCGCAGCAGCAGTTCTCGCGGTCGGTGATGACGCTGAACTGTGTGGCTGAACTTCGCTATGCCAAGGAGACTGCTGAGTTCTTCGATGGCATGGGCGTACGCGAGCAGCAGGCGTGGGCGGACGACTTGCTGCGTCGTGCCCGGTTGCAGCCGTCGGACGATACGGCTCCCCGCGTCTGCCTGTTGGATTCCGGAGTGACTCGTGCGCATCCGCTCTTGGCGCCTTTGATGGATGCGAGCGATTTGCATACCGTGGAGCCGGCCTGGGGCGTGGATGATGAGGCTGATCATGGCACCGGCCTGGCGGGCTTGGCTGCCTATGGCGATCTCACGGATGCTCTGGCCTCTGCTGATTCAATCAATGTCCCTCATCGACTGGAGTCGGTGAAGCTGATACCGGCGGAAGGTGCGAATGAAGGTGATGCGCGCCACCACGCTTATCTTTTCACGGAAGGCGTCGCGCGGCCTGAAATCTCTGCGCCGAATCGGTCGCGCGTGTTTGCTTCGGCGGTGACGGCTTCGGACTACCGTGACCGTGGCCGTCCTTCCTCGTGGTCTGCTGCTGTCGATGGCCTTGCTGCGGATACCGATGGGGCTGGTGAAAGTCCGCGCCTGTTCGTGCTGTCCGCCGGCAACACGCGCGACCCCAATGCGTGGGCTGGATATCCCGATAGCCTTTCCACCAATCTCGTGCATGACCCCGGCCAGGCATGGAACGCAATCACGGTGGGTGCTTGTACTGACAAGATCGACACGGAAGGTCATCCTTCCTTGAGCCCCGTCGCCGAAGCCGGCGGCCTCAGCCCCTTCACGACGACAACCAGAACGTGGGATCGGGCATGGCCGTTGAAGCCCGAGGTTGTGCTGGAAGGAGGCAATACGGCCAAGGATGAACTGGGTGCGGTCGGTATGGCCAGCCTGAACTTGCTGACGACCCACAACCAGCCGCTGGATCGCCTGTTCACCACCAGCAACGCCACCAGTGCCGCGTCGGCATTGTGTGCGGGAATGGTGGCTCAGATCATGGCGGCCTATCCGCACCTCCGGCCGGAAACCGTGCGTGCGTTGCTGGTGCATTCTGCGCAATGGAGCGAGGCCATGCGCGGGATGTTCCTGCCCGTGGTGCCGAACAAGGACGATTACGTTCACTTGATTCGCCATTGCGGCTGGGGAGTCCCGGATTTGAACCGGGCACTATGGAGCGCGGGAGACTCGCTGACCTTGCTGGTTGAGGACGTGGTACAGCCTTACGCGAAGGTTTCAGGCAAGGTCGTGACGCGCGACATGAATTTGCATTCCTTGCCTTGGCCGAAGGATGAGTTGGAGGCATTGCAGGACACGCCCGTCGAGATGCGTGTCACGCTCTCCTACTTCATCGAACCCAATCCTTCGGCACGTGGTGTGGCCTCGAAGTATCACTACCCTTCGCATCGCCTGCGATTCGATGTGCAGCGTCCGCTGGATGCATCCACCGAGCATTTTGTCGCACGGGTGAATGCGGCAGCGCAGCGCGAGGATGAGGGTGACCCTGTGAACCCCTCAGATCCCAATTGGCTGTTGGGCGAACGGCAGCGGCATCGTGGTTCGCTGCATCAGGATGTCTGGAAAGGTACGGCGGCTGACTTGGCCAGCCGTGGCTTCATTGCTGTGTATCCTTCGGCTGGGTGGTGGCGGACACGGCCTGCGCTGGAACGTTATGGCCTGCCGGCGCGATATAGCTTGGTGGTATCCATTCAGACCCAGCAGACGGACGTTGATCTTTACGCTGCTATTTCCCAGAAAATCCCTGTGGCTAATGTTGTGGTTGTCGATACGTAAGAGGCATTCCAGTGTTCCGCTGTCGGGCTAAGCACCCGCCCGGCGCCGTTGGCTGCGACAGCTTGCGCTGCCAATATCCGAAAAGACACTTACGACCGCTATGCCGAATCTTGCGGCTCACTGCCCGCGCTGAGGTTCTTTTCAGTCGCGGCCATCAATTCGCTGGCGCTTATCCCGAGTGCGGCAGCGATTTTCAGTATCAAAGGCAGCGTCGGCACATGCTCCCCGCGTTCGATCTTGCCCATGTGCGAACGCGATATTCCCGCCTGATACGCAAAATCGTCTTGAGCGACCCCCTGCGCGACGCGAGCGGCACGCACGGCCCGCCCGAAAGCTAATGCTGGTTCGGATTCATATGTGGGTGTGCCAGGTGGACGACCTGGCTGAATAGTAAGCTTCTGCATCAACAGAAGCGTCAAACAATCCTCTTAAATTAACCACGTTAAACATATAGACGTTAAACTTCTCTCTTTACTATGATGCTGGTTTGCCCTTGACCTGCTTCGTCGCTTCTGTAGGTTCTCCGTGGACAACATCACCAGCCAACCCGCCCACCTCAGGCTTGCGATTGCGCCAGGCGTATCGTCATCTCAGCTCTCGGCGCTGCTCGCGCTGCAACGAGCGGAAGAACCCGAGGTCAGCATCACGTTCTTTGAAGTGGCAGGTGACGAGCTGCTTGATGGGCTTCGTGAAGGCCGCTACGACGTGGGAATGTCGCTTCAAGGAGCGAGCGATCCGGCCCTGGAAACCCAGCCCTTGTGGATTGAGCACATGGCCGTTGCGATACCGCTGAGGCTTCCCTTGCTTGAGCAGGCATCGCTCACCATCGCCGACCTCCAGAACTATCCGATCTTTCGCTGGGAGGCTGAGACCTGTTCTTCGCTGGATCGTCGGCTGCTCGCGCGTCTGCCTGCTGACCCGCAGAACCTTCAGTACGTGACTTCCTTCGAGATGATGGCGCTATGGGTTTCTGCCGGCTACGGTGTCGGGGTATCCGCACAATCGCGTATCAAGCACGCCCCTGGATGGGGAGTCAGCATGCGACCACTGGACGACGGCCCCTACGAAATCGTGGCGCACCTGCATAGGCCCCAGGGGCAAGCGAACCCTGTTTCCGAACGGTTCGAGCGCAGGGCACTGCAGATCGCAAAAGCGCTCCCTTCCTGATCGCAGTGGCTGTCGGTAGCTGCCAGCAGAAGGCGGTGGATTTATGCCTTTCGCCAAGAGGGGTGATGTGGTACATTCAGAGGCCACTTCTGGTTTTAATAACCAGAAAAAATCTTTATTAATCAATGGGTTGGCTGCCTTGGGTGATTCCCTCTACCCGCTCCAACTCGCATTCCCCGCACGACGTTCCAATAACGTCGTCGCTGTCAAAAGGAGCCTCGGCTCCTTTTTTCGTTTCTGCGCCAAAGCATTGATCTGGCCTCCCCCTCAACCTGGACATAACCCCGCCAGCCTGCGGCCACAGCGTTAAGTGTGAAGGCTGGGGCCAAAACAGCGCGTGTCCGCAGTTGCGGGCTAGAAATTCAACGCAACGCTGAAATTGCCAAGGTCACTCATCATCGTCTTGCCTATCTCGGCCTTCAAACGCCGACCGAACGGCCTCCACGATTCGCGCTGCCAGGCGCTCATCCTCGAGCTGCGGATAGTGCTTCCTGAGCTTGCCGGAAACACTCCAGTCATTCTCCTTGACCGCGCGAATGATGCGATTTGCATCCTGGTCTGGCATCTCCACGACGTCTTTGAGCCGCTCCTGGGCGAGCTGGAAGATGACAAGGATCCTGGCTTCGTCCGCCATCCCTGTTCGAATCGTGTGCTCGACGACGCGCGCCGTATAGAGAACATGTGCGGTCAGATCCGGATAACGCCAGGCGAAGCGCGCATCTTCGTAGTCGTCGAACTCGAAGTTGCTCGGTGTACCGTCTTCGTAGGTCACAAGCCTGCCAAAGCGATAGGATGCCGCATAGCGGCGCATGAAGGGGCGAGAGAATACCTCCAGTGTCGCATCATAGCTGGCACGGAACTCGGCCGAGCTGGTAATGGTTGCTGAAACAGGCAATATCACGCCATTTGGAACCGCCTGGTCCCGAACCAGCGTGTCGTTGATCAGGAAACGGTGGATTCGCCCATTCCCGTCTCTCATCGGATGGATGTAGACGAAACCGAACGCCAATGCTGCGGCGCGGGCAAGCGACTCGGCTCCCCGGGTGGCCATCTCGAATTCCTTGAGGCCAGCAAGCATCGGGGCCAGATCGTCAAAATGGGGGGCGACGTAGTGCACGATGTTCTCGCGCATCGTGGATTGCCCTACAAAAACGGGAGAGTGCCGCAACCCGAGGCCAAACGCATCGCGCCCCAGGATACCTGCCTGCAAGAGATGCAGACTTCGGTCACTCAAGGGGTCTTCAATATGGCCGCAGTGTTGCGCGATGACATGTGCAAAGCGCTGGATGCGGTCGGCTTGGCCTTCCTCTTTTTCAATCAGAAAGCTCGCGCGCGACTCTTTCAACGTCAACCAACTCGCCGTCCGCATCAGGATGTCGGGGCCGAAGGTCTGATCGAGCTCTTCCAACGCGGCTGTCAGGTCAAACTGCAAGGCTTGCTGCACGGCGTCGGTTCGCCGGATCAGTGGGCAAAACTCAGGCGTACCTGGCAGATTGTTGTTGACCCGCCAGCGGCGAGATCGAAGCGGCGTCGTTCGGGTCAGGTAGCGGGCCGGCGACACGGCATCGGTATAGGCGCCATTGGTCACATCAGGCACGTCCAGATGCTGCCCCGTCAGCCACTCGTATAGAAAACCGGTGCGCCGAGCGTACTGGCCATAAGGGGAACGTCGGCACCAAGCTTCGACTGGCTCGGGCCCTGTGACTGCAAACAGGCGGGCGAAGAATTCAAGGTGAATCGCCTCGTATTTGAGCCCGAATTCGAAGTGGCCTGCAAAATCGTCGTCAGGCCGATAGTTGGGCGGATACTTGTTTTCTACCTGACTACCGGTGTCGCGGCTTGCCCGCACTGTGCCGATGGTCGAGTCGACGCGTAGAGGTTGTGCCGGATCAACCCCGTACCGAATGGCTAGCGCCTTGAAACCGACCTGCATGGAATGAATCCTCTACCGAAAGCCCAAAAACGCTACTTTTAGCGGAACATTACCCTAAAACAACACCATGAGCCGTGAGACGCAAAAATACTACGGAACATACAAATTCGCTACTTACCCCAAGCATTCCCTCAAAAACGCTAATGAATATGCCATTTCATGTTCAATTCCCTCTACCCACTCCAACTCGCACTCCCCGCACGACGTTCCAGCACCGTCGTCGCTGTCAAAAGGAGCCTCGCCTCCTTTTTCGTTTCCAGCGTCCCTTTCTTGATCTGGCCCATGACCAGTTCCGCGCCGATTGGCTTGAATGCCCAGTGATTCGCGGTGCATAACCGCTAAGCTTGCTGAAACAATTCCAAAGGACTGCGCATGTTTCTCTCCCGCTGGCTACCGGGCCTGGCCAACCTGTTGCACTACCGCCGCGAATGGTTCCACGCTGACCTGCAGGCCGGCCTGTCGGTGGCCGCGATCCAGATTCCCATCGCCATCGCCTATGCGCAGATCGTCGGCCTGCCTCCGCAGTACGGCTTGTACGCCTGCGTGCTGCCGATGATGGTCTATGCCCTGATCGGCAGTTCACGGCAATTGATGGTCGGCCCGGACGCCGCCACCTGCGCCATGATCGGCGGGGCCGTGGCGCCGTTGGCCATGGGCGATGCGCACCGCATCGCCGAACTGTCGGTGATCGTCACCGTGCTGGTGGGCGTGATGCTGATCGCCGCCGGGGTGGCGCGGGCCGGTTTCATCGCCAGCTTCTTCTCGCGGCCGATCCTCATCGGCTACCTCAACGGCATCGGCCTGAGCCTGCTCGCCGGGCAGTTGTCGAAGGTGGTGGGTTTCAAGATCGAAGGCGATGGGTTCATCCTCAGCCTGATCAACTTCCTCCAGCGCCTGGGCGAGATCCACTGGTTGACCCTGGCCATCGGCCTGGCCGGGTTGGGCCTGCTGGTCTGGCTGCCGCGACGCTACCCGCGACTGCCGGCGGCACTGGTGACCGTGGTGGTGTTCACCGCCCTGGCCGGGCTGTTCGGCCTTGACCGTTATGGGGTAGCGATCCTCGGCCCGGTGCCGGCGGGCATCCCGGAACTGGCCTGGCCGCAGAGCAGCCTGGCGGAAACCAAGAGCCTGCTGCGCGACGCCCTGGGTATCGCCACCATCAGTTTCTGCAGCGCCATGCTCACTGCCCGCAGCTTTGCCGCCCGCCACGGCTACGCGATCAACGCCAACCACGAGTTCCTCGCCCTGGGCGTGAGCAACCTGGCCGCCGGCATATCCCAGGGCTTCGCCATCAGCGGCGCCGATTCGCGCACCGCGGTCAACGACATGGTCGGCGGCAAGAGCCAGTTGGTGGGCATCATCGCCGCCCTGGTGATCGCCCTGATCCTGCTGTTCTTCACCGCGCCCATGGCCTGGATTCCCCAGGCCGCGCTGGGCGCGGTGCTGCTGATGGCCGGCTGGGGACTGATCGACGTAAAGTCGCTCAAGACCATCCGCAAGCTAAGCCGTTTCGAGTTCTGGCTGTGCCTGCTGACCACGGTCGGCGTGCTCGGCCTGGGCGTGTTGCCGGGCATCGTGTTCGCCGTGACCCTGGCCATCCTGCGCCTGCTCTACAGCATCTACCAGCCCACCGACGCCGTGCTGGGCTGGGTGCCGGGCATCGAGGGCCAGGTGGACGTGCGCCAGCACAAGGACGCCCGCACCGTCCCGGGCCTGGTGGTGTATCGCTTCGACGATGCGATCCTGTTCTTCAATGCCGACTACTTCAAGATGCGCCTGCTCGAAGCCGTGCAGGGCGTGGAAAAACCACAGGTGGTGCTGTTCGACGCGGAGGCCGTGACCAGCATCGACGTCAGTGGCGTGGCGGCCCTGCGCGAAGTGCGCGACACCCTCGCCGCCCAGGGCATCCACTTCGCCATCGCCCGCGCCCGCGGCACCTTCCTGCGCATGCTGGTGCGTTCCGGGATGGCGCGGGAAATGGAAGAGAAGTTGCTGTTCGGCTCGGTACGGGCGGGGATTCGGGCGTATCGGGTGTGGCGCAACAGGGCTCGGCGGGAGGGAGAGGCGGATTGAGGGAGAGGGACTACATCACTAACTGAAGGGAATGACATAACCGCGCTCGTAATGATCAGTACACTTCGAGGATCACCATCAATCTCAGAAAAGGAGCACGGTAGCCATATGAGCCACCACTTCGAAGAGCTTATGGAAAGCGTTGAACAGATGGATGAGATCATCCATGGCAAACGCCTCCCCTCCCGCCAGTTTGAAATCGACGCCCTTCAGTTCAGGAAGATCCGCAAGGCGACCGGGCTATCCTTGGTACGCTTTGCCAAGATGATCGACGTGCAGGTGGCCACCCTGCGCAAATGGGAACAATGACCCCTGGGTAGGAACTTTTGACCTCATGTAGGCGAACAGGTGCCAGACGATAGCGCTTGCAGCGCCTATAAGACCGAGCGCCGCCCGCGCGGCGCATCGCGGCACAAGGCCGCTCCTACATCTGTTTCGGGCCAGTCAATCCTGTGCCATTGCCGGGTCCGCCTTGTGGGTACGACGCGGTTTCAGCGTGAGCACTACTGGCGCTTCACCTGTCTCAAGACATGCACCAAGGCGGGCAACCATGGCCTGACAGGTTAGGCACGTTGCAACAAATGTAGGAGCGGCCTTGCGTCGCGATGCGCCGCGCGGGCGGCGCTCGATCTCATAGGCGCGGACGATCTATCGCCGAACGCTTACGGCACACAAGCCCGCGCCACAGCCTGTGTCCCCTGCCCAAGCAAGCTGATCAACCCACAGGGCAGGCTCCCGCGCCATTGCAGATAGTCATGGCCGGCAGGTAACTCCACCTGTTCCACCCGGTACCCCTTGGCTTTCAACACATCGCGCAGATGGCGGTTGGTATCGAGGATCCTCGGTCCCTCGAACAGCCCCGCCTGCAGGTAGAACCGCAACGGCTGACGCGGCGCCTTGACGTACTCGCGGGTCAACCAGCCAGGCTCTTCACCGGCCATCGGCCACCAGTAGGAGCCGGACATACTCAGCACATTACCGAACAATTCCGGGTGCCTGAGGCCCATGTAGGCCGACGCCAGGCCGCCGTAACTGGACCCGGCGACCACGGTGCGCGAAGCCGGCGCCGCCAGTCCCTGGCGGCTGGCCCAGGGCATCAGCTCTTCGGCCATGAACCGGGCGAACAGTGGGTTGGGCGGCAACTCCCGCTCGCGGCTTTCACTGCTGGGGTTGGCGATGATCAGCGCCACGGTGGGCGGGATCAGGCCGTCGGCCATCAGGTTGTCGAGTATCGTCGGGGTCGGCACCTGGCGGGTGTAGGCATGGGCATCGAACAGCACCAGCAAGGCCTGGTCAGCCTTGCCCGGGCGCCAGCCCGCCGGGCGGTAGAGGTAGATATCGCGCTCGTTGCCCAGCACCTCGCTGGCCAGGCGCTTGCGCTCCAGGCTGCCACGGGCCACCCCGGCGCGCTCGGCGACCCAGGGCTGGGGCGCCGCATCCGCAAGCTCCAGGCGTGAGCGCGATAACCAGGCATCGCCGCTGGCGTCGGCGAAGGTGTTCGGGTTGAGCGGGTCGCGCCGGGTGCTGGCGAGGATCACCCGACGGTCGTCGGATACCGGCACATCCGGGGCCATCTGGTAACTCAGGCGGGTGGCCGCTGGCACCTCGAAGCTGTGAAACCAGACATCGCTCGCACCCATCCGAGACAAGGGCTCGTGGTTGCCAGAAGGCGCACCGAACATCCGCACATTGTCCCGTGCGCCACGCCAGAGGAAAGTGACCAGCCGCTTGTCCGGCTGCCCTGGAATTACTTCGACCAGCGGCGTCCCTTCGCCCGCACGTGCTTTCCAGAACGCATCGGTGCCTCCACCAGACGCCAGTTGCTGCTGCAGAGCACGCATTGTCGGGCTGAGCAGGGGCGCAGCAGTTCGACGTTGCTCGCTGGCCGGCTGCACCTGCTCCAAGCTCACGCTGAAGCGTTCTGCCGGTCGGATCGCCAAGGGTTCGGCGCGCACTCCGTAGCGGCCATCCTGCGGCGCGACGAACAGGAACTCGCGGGGTTGATCCAGGCCGTCGATCAGCAGGCGCAACGGCCGCCCCTCGGTATCCAGCAGGCGCAGGCTGACATCACCATCGACCCGACCACGCACCAGATCCCCGGCCTTGAGAGCCAACTGCCAGACTGGCGGATGCGCTGCGCTGACCTGGCCGGCGACCGATTTTCCAACCTCAAGATCGGCGTGCGCGGCCGCCAGGGCCGCATTCGAGCACAGTGCAGCCAGCAGCCATGCACCACTCAAGCGCTTGAATCGCTGCATGCCCACCTCAGAAGTCGACACTGGCGGAAAGCTTGAGCGTGCGGGGTTCGCTGACGGTGGCGTAGCCATCGTTGAACACGCCGGCCCAATAGGCGCGGTTCTCGACGTTCTCCAGGCTGGCGCGCAGGGTCACCTCCTTGCTCAGCACCTTGGTCGCATAGCGCGCGCCGAGGTCGTAGCGGGTCCACTGCGGGATCTTCAACTGGTTGGCAGAATCGAGGTACTGGGAGCTGCTGTGGATACCCAGGGCGGTCAGGGTCAATCCCTCGACCCCGGGCAGGTCCCACTCGGCGCCGAGGTTGGCCGACCAGGCCGGCACGCCGCGGGCGGTGTTGCCGTCCATGGCGCCATTGGCGGTCTTGCTCAGCACCGCACGGGTGTAAGTCACGCCACCGAGCAGGCGCACGCTGGGGACGACTTCGCCGAACATCGTCCACTCAACCCCTCGGTTGCGCTGCTCGCCGTCATCGTTGTAGCGATTGCTGGGCTTGTCGTAGATCATGCTGGGCTTGTCGATCTGGAACACCGCCAGCGTGTGGGTGAAGTCGCCCAGGTCCCATTTCACCCCGGCCTCCATCTGCTTGGCGACATAGGGCGCGAACTGCTCGCCGTAGTTGGCGGCCTTCTGGTCGGTGACCATGCCGCCCTGGGTCAGGCCCTCGATGTAGTTGGCATACAACGACACCGGCGCTTCCCAGGGCTTGAGCACGATGCCCACGGCCGGAGTCAGCTTGCGCTCGTCGTACGCAGGGTTGCTCATCTTCTGGCGCACGCGCTGGGAACGCACCCCGAGGGTGAGCAACACCCGCTCGTCCAGGAAGCCCAGGGTATCGGCCACGGCAAAGCTCGACAGGGTGTTGTCGCCGGTCTTGGTGCTGCTGCCGTGGTCGCCGGCGATGATCGCCTTGCCCGGGTGGTAGATGTTGGTGGGGTACTTGGCTCCGGTGACCGTTGGCGCACGGCCGATGTCCTGGTGCAGCAAGGTGGTGCTGAGCACCATCTGGTGGCTGACCGGGCCGGTCATGAAGTTGCCGCGCAGACCGGCCTCGGTAGACAGGCTGTGGGTGTAGCCGGCCTGGTTGTAGGTTTCCCCCGTAGCCGTGCCGTCGGCCTTGTTCACCACCACCCGCGTACCGTTGAGGAAACCATCGTAGCGCGTGCGCGCGCCACCGACGCTGGCGTAGGCGCTCCAGCTGTCATCGAGCTGGTACTCGCCATGCACCACCACGGCCTTGCTGATCTGCCGGGCGTGGATGCCTTCGAGGATGTTGGTGTCCGGCTTGGGTGCGCGGGTTACGTGGTTGAGGCCGCTGAAGCCGGCCATCATCGGGCTGCCGTTTTCCAGTTTCTCGTGGTTTTCGTAGGCATCCAGTTCGAGCTTGAAGTCATCGCCCCGATAGTCCAGGGCCAGCGCCGCCAGGGTACGGTCCTTGGACTGTTCGTCGACACCCGTGTCGCCGCTGCCGTAGACGCCATTGAAGCGAATGCCGAAGCGGCCATCGGCGAAGCGCCGGCCGACATCGATATGCTCGGCGACATAACCATCGGACACGTAGCTGGTGGTCAGGCGGGTCAACGGCGCATCGCCGGCGCGTTTGGGCACCAGGTTGACCACCCCGCCGACACCACCGTTGGGCGCCATGCCATTGAGCAGCGCGCCCGGTCCCTTGAGCACTTCGACGCGCTCGAGGAATTCGGTCGGCACGTGACCATCGGGCGCCAGGCCGTAGAGTCCACCCAGCGCCAGCTCGGTGGAGTCCAGGGCATAGCCACGGATCATGAAGTTCTCGTAGGCATGCCCTTCACCGGTGCTGAAGCGAATCGACGGGTCGTTGCGCAACACCGCGCCGACCGTGCCGCTCTGCTGGTTCTCGATGGTCTTGGCGGTGTAGGCGGTGACGCTGAAGGGGGTGTCCATCAGGTCACGGTTGCCCAGCATGCCGATGCGCGCGCCACGGGCCACCTGGCCACCGCTGTAGCTTTCCGGCAGGTCGCTGTTGAAGCCCGAGGCATTGACCGTGGTCGCCCCCAGGGTCAGGGCACCCTGGTCGGTCGGACCGCGCAGGATGATCACGCCGTTTTCTTCCACCGCCACCAGGTCGCTGCCGGCCAGCAGCTGGCGCAGGGCCTGCAACACCGTGTAGCGGCCCTGCAAGGCAGGCGCGCTGCGCCCGGCCAGCACACGGCTGTCGGCGGCGATCGCCACCCCCGATTCATGGGCCAGGGCATGCACCGTGGCCTCCAGCGACTGCCCCGGCAGGTCGAGGTTCAGCGGCTGGCTATCGGCCAGGGCCAGGCCGCTGCCGCCGAGGGCGCAGGCCAGGGCCAGGCGCCGCAGGGTGCCGGGGAAGCGGGGGGTGAAAAGCGACATGATCGGTCCTTGCAGGAGGTGGGTTCACAGCTGATGACGCGGCAGCGGCGGTTTACCCCTCAAACTTTTTTGGGCGTCAGCGCGGCACGACCAGACGCTCGCCACCCTGCTCCAGCAGCCTGACCGGCAGGATCCCCGGCAACGCCTCGAGCAACACCTCGGGGCGGTCGCTCGGGAAGCTGCCCGTCAATCGCTGGTTGGCCACCCCCGGATCGACCCGAACGGTCCGCCCGACATAGGCATTGAGCTCGCCGATCACCTCGACCAGCGGCTGGTCGGTGAACGACCACCAACCCCGCTGCCAGTGCGCCAGGTCCGGGCCAAACCGGCCACCGGCACGCAAACTGCCCAGCCGCCCCTGGCCATCCAGGCAGATGCGTTCGCCGGCCTGCAGCACCTGCTCGCCACCTTGCAGGTCGCGCACCTGGACCCGCCCCCTGGCCACCGCCACCTGGACCCGGTCGCCACGGTCACTGACCGTGAAGGCGGTGCCCAGCACCTGCACCAGGCCCAGGCGCGTGCTGATCAGGAACGGTCGCCACAGCTCATGGGCGACATCGAAGAACACGTTGCCGTGCAGCAGCAGGACCTGGCGCTGGCCATGATCGAAACGCACGCGCAGGTTACTTTCGGCCGCCACCAGCAACTGGCTGCCGTCCGGCAATGCCAGCGCCTGCGGCGCTTGCGCGTGGGCCGTCTGCAGGTCCTGCTGGAACGCTGCGGTGCGCTTGTACATCCAGCCCAGCCAGCCACCGGCAGCCAGCAGCAAGGCCAGCGCGCCGCCCTGGCGCAACACCCGCCGGCGACCGACATCGCAGGCCTGCGGCTGCAACGCGCCACGCAGCTGCGGCGCGAGGCGGTGAACCAGCTGCCAACGCTGCTCGGCTTCCAGCCAGGCGCGCTCATGCTCGGCGCTGCGCCCGCGCCAGCGCTGCGCCAAGCCGTGAGTCTTGCGCACGCGCTCCGGATCGTCCCCTTGCAGCGCCGCCAGGTAGACCAGCGCCTGTTGCACCTTGCGCGGCGCAGCCGGCTCAGTCATGAAGGCTCGCCAGGCGCAGCTCGGACAGGTCGAAGACCGCCCGGGCGATATGCAGCTCCACCGACTTGGCCGACAGCGCCAGGGCCTCGCACACCTCACGGTGACTGTGGCCGTGCAGGCGCACGCGAACGAACACCTCGCGGCGCAGCCTGGGCATGCGTTCGATGCGGGCGATCAGGTGCTGCAGCTGCTCGCGCGCGATCATGATCTCTTCCACGCTGGGGCTGAGCCAATCGGCCCGCGCCAGCCAGTCTTCCAGCGCCGCCAGTTCGATGCTGCGCCGACGGTACTGGTCGATGCACAGGTTGCGCGCCGCCTGGAACAGCAAGGCCCGGGCATTGATCACCGGCGCGTTGAGCGCGTGGGCATAGGCCTGGGCGAAGCTGGACTGGGCGATATCGGCGGCGTCGTCAGGATTGCGCAGCCGCCCGCAGAGGTAGCGGCGCAGATCGCTGTAATGGGCGAGCAGATCGTCGACGGCCGCCTTGAGGGCAGGCTGGGCGTGCCAAACGCTGGAAAGGGAGGTCATTGCGGATGTGGCGAGGGCCGTTAATAGGAATTCCTATCATTCTCACACATGCCAATCGGCCATCGCTAGTGTCCTGTCTCGGAAATACGTTCTCTTTTGGCGAGTGGCTTGGGTGTTCGGCCAAGGCGCCGCGACGAGTCATAGCAGGGCTATGGCGAGGAGTGGTAACGCCGGCCGGGCGCCCAAGACGCCGCCAAAAGTGAACAGCTTATTTCCGAGACAGGACACTAGTGTGGTGTTTTGCAAATACGACCAATAAATCGCGAGCGATTTTTGCGCTCAGGCAAGGCGTCGCGACGAGTCGTAGCCCAGCTACGGCGAGGAGCGACAACGCCGCATGAGCGCAAAAAACGCCGCGAGTTATGGTCGTTATTTGTGAAACACCACACTAGCATCATCGTGACGATCAGTAACCCAGCTTGCGCAGCAACTGGCCCTCGTTCTGCGGCAACGGCCGGCCGTAGAAACGCATCAGCTCAGCGGCGCGGTTGGTGAAGATGCCATCGACGCCGGCTTTCATCGCCTTGTCGAAATCCACCGCCTCGTCGAGGGTGTAGACGTGCACCAGCAGGCCCTTGGCATGGCTGGCCTGGTTCATCCACGGCTGGATCAGGTCGGAATAGCTCTGCTCGCCCAGGCGGGTGCGGATCGCCGAAGGGCCGGTACCGATGGCGCCGCCGGCCTTGGCGTAGTCGAGCCAACGCTCGAACTCGGCACGGTCCTTGGGCTGCTGGCGAGCGTAGAAGGCCGACTTGTCCTGCTCGCCGGACTCGGCGAAGTCCTGCCCGGAGGCCGGTTCGATGCTGCCCTTGGCCACCCACAGCAAGAGGATCTTCGGCACCTGCGGCATGGCTTGGTGCAGCAGCTTGAGGCTGTTGCGGTCGAAGGTCTGCAACACCACCCGGCCCGGCTTGTCGAGCCAGCCGCGGGCTTCGAGGCGTTTCTTCAGGTCCTGTTCGATGCCAGGGAACTGGGCCGGTTCCTTGGTCTCGATGTACAGGCCGGGGTGACGCTCGGGGTTGCCTTCGGCGATGTCGATCACCTCGTCCAGGGTCAGGATGCGCTGGCCCTTGAACGCATCCCGGGCACGCTGGGGATAGGCCTTGTTGAACCAGCTGCCGGCATCCAGCGCCTTGAGCTCGGCCAGGGTGAAGGCGCTGACCGGGCTGGCCTTGCGCTCCGGGTAACGTTCGGCGACGTCGCTGGTGCGCGCCAGCACATCGTCGTGGACTACCACCAGCACGCCATCGCGGGTGCGCTGCAGGTCCATTTCCAGGTAGTCAGCGCCCAGTTCACGAGCCAGCAGGTAGGCGGGAGTGGTGGACTCGGGGGCGTCGAACGAGGCGCCGCGGTGGGCGATCACGGCCGGGTGAGGGATGTCCTGGGCACTGGCGAGGGCCTTGCCATCAGTGGCATGGGCGGCAGAGCTCGCCAGCAGGGTGGCCAGGAGAAGGGTCTTGTACATGGGTAGTCCTTTGCAGATCGGGGCCAGCCTCTGGAAGCGCCGGCAAGGTCAACGGTGCAGTCCTTGAAGGCGCAAGCCTCGCACACTCTGCATGACATGCTAAAGTCCCCGGCGTTTTCCGCCCCACCCAACGGACCGCCCATGCCCGCACTCGACGCCCACCTGCCCTCCTGGGCCGACCTCAACCAGCGCCACCCCAGCACGGCCCTGCTGCTGGGCAACGGCGCCAGCCGCGCGCTGTGGAAACCGTTCGGCTACTTCTCGTTGTTCGAGCAAGCCCAGCAGGTGCGACACAAGGCGCTGGGCGTGAGCGACCAGGCGCTGTTCAAGGCCCTGGGCAGCGAACTGTTCGAGCCGGTGCTCAGCACCCTGAACACCACGGTAAGAGCCAACGCCGCGCTGGCGATCAACTCCACCGCGCCGCTGAACCGCTACTACTCGATCAAGGAAGCGTTGATCCACGCGGTGCGCGCCGTGCACCTGCCCTGGCCGCTGTTCCCCGACGCGACACGCACGGCCATCAACCAGGCGCTGCGCCAGTACCGCACCGTCTACACCAGCAACTACGACCTGATCCTGCCCTGGGCCGTGGCCCAGGATGCGCAAGGTTTCGCCAGCCTGTTCGACGAGCAGGGTTTCTTCGATGTGCGCCGCAGCCAGGTCGAAGGCATTCGCGTGCTGCACCTGCATGGCGGCATGCACCTGCTTAAACTACCCGACGGCAGCACCCGCCAGCGCGGCGCGGAACAGGCCGAGCTGCTCGAAGGCTTCGCCGTCAACATCCCCGGCGAAGTGCCGCTGTTCGTCAACGAGAGCCGCAGCGAGGACAAGCTGCGCGCCATCCGCAACAGCGACTACCTGTCCTGGAGCCTGGGGCAACTGGCCCGCGAACAGGGTGGCCTGTGCCTGTTCGGCCA
Organism: Pseudomonas sp. NMI760_13; assembly: GCF_021283245.1. NCBI lineage: Bacteria > Pseudomonadati > Pseudomonadota > Gammaproteobacteria > Pseudomonadales > Pseudomonadaceae > Pseudomonas > Pseudomonas sp. NMI760_13. The sequence continues at coordinate 34,660 of NZ_JAJSRC010000001.1, forward strand.
GCACCTGGATGCCAGCGACCAACACCTGCTCGAGGCCATCCGTCAGGCACGGCCCCAGCACCTGGCCATCGCCATCCGGCCATTGAGCGAGGCTTCGATCATCAACCAGAAACAGCACTTTATCGACCGCTTCGCCGATCTTGCCCAGGTTCCCCTGCATTTCTTCGACTCAGCCAGTCACCCCCTCGGGCTGGCAGAATTGGCGATCGCCGTGCCCGTCAACCACGCTCGTCGGCGCTAAATCGATCACTTTGCAAATGTAAATAATTCTCGATAAGATCCGCACCCTTTCCTCCACGCCAGCCCGGAAAGCGTGCATGCAGCGCCCCAAGCCCGACCCTGTCGCCCACGGTTTCTATGCCGACATCCTGCATTTCCTGCGCAAGCGCATGGACAATGCCAGCGATGCCGCGGACATGACCCAGGATGTGTTCGCCCAGTGGCTGGGCTACCGGGACCGGGCCAAGGTGGAGCAGCCGCGCGCGTTCCTGTTCCAGGTGGCCCGCAACCTGCTGAGCGACCATTGGCGACGGCAGAAAGTCCGCCACGCGGTGCTGGCCGACGACACCCTGCCCGAGGCACATGACACTCCCGCCAATGACCCGCTGGACCACGCCCAGCAGCAACAGCGGCTGAATCAATTGCGCCAGGTGCTCAGCGAACTCTCGCCGCGACGCCGCGAAGCCCTTATGCTGCACCGTTTCGAAGGCCTGACCCAGGCCCAGATCGCCGAACGCATGAACATTTCCGTCAGCATGGTCGAGAAGCACATCGCCGCCGCCCTGCTGCAATGCAAGCAACGCCTGGACAGTGACAACGGCACGGAGCAGTTCCCATGACCCCCACCGACGAGCTCGACCCGCGGCCGATCGACGCCCAGGCGGCGAGCTGGTTCAGCCGCAACCGCAACCAGCCTTCGCGCCAGGAGCGCAAGGCGTTCGCCCTGTGGATGCAGACGCCCGAGCACACCCGCGCCTACCGCCAGTTCGAACAATTGTGGGATGACCTGGCCGCGCTCAAGCAGGCCAACCGCCCCGTGCCCTTGCCGGTGCGCCGCGCACCACGCTGGCGCCCGGCCCTGGCAACCGCGGCGGCCCTGCTCTGCGCGGTGCTGGCGGGCAACCTGGGGGCGGGCAGCACCGCCTTCAGCCAGCGCATCGCCGCCGGCCAGGCCTTGCAGACCCTGCAACTGCCCGACGGCAGCCAGCTCTACGTCAACGCCCAGACCCGCCTGCGCCTGGACTTCAGCGCCGAACGGCGGCTGATCCACCTCGACCGCGGCCAGTTGTACATTGAGGTCGCGCCCGACAAGGAACGCCCATTGTTCGTCGACGCCGGCAGCGGCCGGGTGCGCGTGGTCGGTACCGGCTTCGACCTGCGCCGTGGCGAGCGTGAACTGGTGGTGGCGGTCGCTCACGGCCAGGTGGCGTTCGATACGCCGGGCGAACGACAACCGCCCGTGCTGCTCGGAGCCCGTCAGGGTGCCACCTACGACCTGGCGCGCGGCAGCCTGACACGCCACGAACTCGGTGAGCAGCAAGTCGCCGACTGGCGCGAGGGCCATGTGAGCTTCCGCAACCGCGAACTGGCCAGCCTGGTCGACGAGCTCGGCCTGTATCGCCAGCACCCGGTGGTGCTGGCCGATCCGGCGCTCGGCCGCTACAAGGTGTCCGGCAACCTCGACGTGCACGACCCGGACGCCCTGCTCAATGCCCTGCCGGCGCTGTTGCCGGTCAAGACCACCTTGCTCGCCGACGGGCGCCTGCGCATCGAGCGACGCTAAAAAAATAATTTGAGAATTTTTATCATTCGCAGGTGAGGTTTTGTCGCAACGCCGCGTCTTCCTCCCCGCCTGCCGCGTGATGGCGGGCTTTTTCCGGCCTTTTGCCGTTTGGGGGAATTCATGTTGTCCGCGTTGCGTCCATTGCACTGCCTGCCTGCCCGACCCACCCTGCTGGCCCTGTGCCTGGCCATGAGCCTGGCCGCCGAAGCCGCGCCGGTGCCCTTCGACCTGCCGGCGCAACCGCTGGCCCGTTCGCTGAGCCAGCTGGCCCAGCAGGCCAAGGTCCAGTTGCTGTTCGACGAGGCCCTGCTCGGCAGCGCCCAGGCACCGGCGCTCAAGGGCGACTTCGAGGCCGAGGCGGCCATCGGGCGCCTGCTGGTGGGCAGCCGCTTCAGTGTCGTACGCATGGGCAACACCTACGTGGTGCGCCTGCGCGAGGACGCCCCGAGTGCCGACAACAGCATCCAGCTCGGCGCCTTGAGCATCGTTGGCGACGGCAAGCAGGTGGAGCCCGGCAACGTCGGACGCTCGACCCTCGACCAGGAACAGATCGACCGCTACCAGCCGAACAACATCCCCAGCGTGCTGGCCACCTTGCCAGGCGTGAACATGGGTGGCTCGGCCAAGCCCGGCGGCCAGACCATCAACATCTGGGGCCTGGGCGACGCCGAGGACGTGCCGATGACCCTCGATGGCGCGCCCAAGAGCGGCTTCGAGCGTTACCAGCAAGGCACGATCTTCATCGAGCCGGAACTGATCAAGCACATCGAGGTGGAGAAAGGCCCGCACTCGGTGAAGACCGGCAACGGCGGCTTCGGCGGCAGCGTCAACATGGAGACCAAGGACGCCGGCGACCTGCTGCAGGAAGGCCGCAACAGCGGCGCCATGCTCAAGTATGGCTATGCCAGCAACGACCATCAGCAGATCTACAGCTCGGCGCTTTTCGGCCGCAGCGATGACCGGCGCTTCGACGGCCTGGTCTATTACACCAAGCGCGACGGCGGCAACCTGAAAATGGCCGACAACCTGCCGGACCCGAACAACCAGTGGCCGGTCAACCCCAAGCGCGTGCCCTACAGCGCCCTGGACCTGGACGGCATGCTGCTCAAGGGCAACGTCCACTTCACCGACGAGCACAGCCTGGGCCTTTCCTACTCGCGCTCCGAAACCGACCGCTGGACCACCTTCGCCGCCACCGCCTACCCGGCGCCCCCCTCGGCGGCGGACATCAGGAAGTACGGCTATGAAGGCTCTCTCAAACGCTTCCTGGCCTATCGCACCACCATCGACACCACCTGGTCGGCCACCTACAAGTACCAGCCCATCGAGAATCCGTGGGTCGATTTGCAGGTGAAATACTCCGAGTCCGACACCAAGCAGACCGACGAGCGTGAAGCCACGGCGTTCTTCCAGCCGTCCACCGGTGGTCGCAAGATGGACACCGAGTACAAGGACCGCATGCTCGATGTGAAGAACACCAGCAGCTTCCTCACCGGTCCGCTGGAACACGCGCTCACCGCAGGCGTGCAGGTTCGCCGCCACGATCGCGACACGCAGATGTGGATGCCCGGCAAGACCTATGAAGTGCCCAAGTACAACTATGGCCACTACCAGCCGTACTTCATGCCCAGCGGCCAGGTCGACAGCCAGGGTTACTACCTGCAGGACGCGGTCACCCTGGGCAGCGTGACCATCACGCCGTCGTTGCGCTATGACCACGTCACCAACGAGGGCAAGCCCAACCAGGCGCCCTACTACAACAACCCGGCGGCCGGCCACGACTACAGCGACAAGACCTACAGCGGCTGGTCGCCACGCCTGTCGCTGTTCTGGAAGGCCACCGAGCAGACCGTGCTGTTCGCCGACTACAGCAAGACCTGGCGCGCCCCCGTGCTGGATGAGCAGTACGAGGTGCAAGGCGTGGGAAGCCGTACATCCACCAGCCGCAATCTCGACCCGGAACGTATCACCGGCGTGCGCGTGGGCAGCATCAGCGATTTCTCCAACGTGTTTGTCCAGGGCGACAGCGCCCAGGTACGCACGACCTTGTTCCGCAACAAGATCACCGACGAGATCTTCAAGGCCACCGGGGTCGGCTGCCAGGAGCAACTGGCCACCGGCGGCAGCATCGCCAACACCTGCGGTGGCGGCCTGATGGGCAACTACCGCAACATCGGCGACGTAGAGTACAAGGGCTTCGAGATCGAGACGTTCTACGACTCCACCTACCTGTTCGGCGCGGTGTCGTACGCCTGGATGGAAGGTCGCCACGAGGGCGCCTACACCAACCCTTGGGGCCCCGACGTGTGGGCCAAGGATGTGCCTGCGCCGAAATGGATCACCACCCTGGGGGTCAAGATTCCGTCCTGGGACGCCCGTGTCGGCTGGACCGCGCAGTTCGTCGGCGCCACCCACCACCTGCCCAGTGACAAGTACTTCGAGGGCCCGGCCAGTGCCCTGGGCGACCGCTACTACGACAACTTCGGCAATGAGAAGTACGAGATTCACGGCCTGTTCGCCAACTGGAAACCCCAGCAGCCGTACCTCAAGGGCACCGAGGTCAACCTGACCGTGGACAACCTGTTCAACAAGGCCATCCGGCCGGAGCTGTCGGGCGAGAACGCCTACACCCAGGGGCGCAATGCCAAGATCAGCGTGACCCGGTTCTTCTGATCCTGCGCAACGGCGATGATGCAATGGACTGCATCACCTGCCACTCGCCACCCGTTCCTGGGCCCTGGCGACATTCACCTGCATCGCCACGACAGCCAGTTCATGGAGCGCCTGGGCAACGGCGTGGGTACCCCGTTCCTGCATCCAGGCCAGGATGTCGGCCAGGTGCCAGAGCGAAAGGCTGCCGTCATGCACCGGGGCCGGGAAAGTGCGGTGATGCGTGAGCATGAGCTTGCGCATGTTCTGTCGGGACACCCCCACCAGCGCCGCCACATCGGTCAGGCCGACCAGGTCCGGACTGGCTTCGATCAGGCGGGCCTCCGGCAAGACCTGCCGGACATTCTCCAGGGCGCTGTGCATCGCTTCCCGCGCAGTCTTGCCCTCGCGGGCGAAGGCCAGGGCCAGGCGACCGGGCTGACCACTACCGACCACCGCGTCATCGCAACCGGCCTCTCCCAGAAGCTCGATCAGTGCATCGACATCCACGCCGTCGTGCAATTGGTACTTGAGGGTGAATTCGTACTCCATCACTTTCGCTCCACTGGCTGATTGACGATCCCACGCATCGACGTGCAGTTGTCCACGACCCGGCGCAACTGGCGAGCGAAGGTGCCCGGATTTCTGGGTGTGCTCCACACGCTGGTGATGCAGAACTCGCCACAGCGGCATTCGCGGTCGTTGTTGGGGCAATAGATCCGCCCCCAGCAATGGCCGCCCCGCACCGTGACTTTCCAGCCCTGCGCCTCAGCGTGTGTCAGGGACTGCTCGACTTCCTTGTTTGGATGGAGAGGACGGGCCATCGATTGAGCTCCAGTATGGGCATGGGAATAAGATTGTCAAGTGACAACCATGCGACGCCGACGGGCGTCACCACAAGCCAGACTAGGTGCCAGAGAGGCTGCAACAGGCTCAGAAAGACTCTTTCGGAAACGGCCTAACCGAAACTGGGAAGGTGCTGTAGGTTCAATCACCCAGCAATCAGACCATCCGCCTGCAGCAGGGTTTCCAGGCAATGCTCGCGTACCCCATAGAACGCCTTGAGCTCGGCGATCTTCTCCAGCAGCGCGGCATTGTCCTGGGGCTGTCGGCGCTTGACCGCAAGAATCATCTTGTTCTTGTTGGTGTGCTCGAGCGAGATGAATTCGAACACCTTGGTCTCGTAGCCACAGGCCTCAAGATAGAGCGCGCGCAGGCTGTCGGTGAGCATTTCGGCCTGCTGCCCCAGGTGCAGCCCGTATTGCAGCATCGGTTGCAACAGGCCGGGGCTGCGCAGTTGCGGACGAACCTGCTTGTGGCAGCACGGCGAGCACATGATGATCGCGGCGTTGCAGCGAATGCCGGTGTGGATGGCGTAGTCGGTGGCAATGTCGCAGGCATGCAGGGCGATCATCACGTCGATGGCCTCAGGCACCACGCTGCGCACATCACCGCATTCGAACACCAGGCCCGGATGCTCCAGGCGCGCGGCGGCGGCGTTGCACAGCTCGACCATGTCTGGACGCAACTCGACCCCGGTGACCTGCGCCTCACGCCCGAGGGTATTGCGCAGGTAGTCGTGCATGGCAAAGGTCAGGTAGCCCTTGCCCGAACCGAAGTCGGCGACTTTCAGCGCCTGCTGCGCATCCACCGGCGCACCGCTCAAGGCATGGTCGAAGACTTCGATGAACTTGTTGATCTGCTTCCACTTGCGCGACATCGACGGGATCAGCGCGCCCTGCCCATCGGTCACCCCCAGGTCGCGCAGGAACGGTCGCGACAGTTCCAGGTAGCGCTTTTTCTCGCGGTCGTGCCCGCCAGCCCCCGCCTCACGCGGCGCCGGCTGGGCCAGGTGACGGCGCAGCATCGGTTTGCCCTTCTTGCTGAACTCCAGTTGCACCTCGCCGGCGGCGGTGAACAGGTGCGCGTTGCGAAAACTCTCCGGCAGCAGCTCGGCCACCAGCGCCAGCGCCGGGTCCAGCCCCAGGTTGCGGGTGATGTCGCGGGTCTGGTGACGGTAGACCAGCGACAGACAGGCCTGGCCCTTGATCTGCACCGGCTTGGCGATGATCCGCTGCAGGGTCTGGTCGGCGCCGACATGACGGGCCAGCACCAGCTTGCTCAGGCTGCCATCAGCCAGGGCATCGGCTAGCAGGCTCAGGAACTGGGCACGCGGGTCCGGCGCGGTGGGGGCGGAAGAAGGGGACGACATGGGAACGGGTGCCTCGGAATGCGGGGGCGCGATGCGCAATGCCTGGCATTCTACGTCGATGTCAGGCCATCGCGAACCCCTGTGGGAGCGGGCTTGCCCGCGAAGCCGATAACTCGATGCATGACACCGGCTTCGCCGGTGTTCGCGGCGCAAGCCCGCTCCCACGACAACAAGCATTGATTCAGACCACGAGAATCAGTCGAGAATCACCAGGCGGTTGGGCAGCTCGTTGCGCGCATGGGTGGGCGGCACGTGTTCGCTGAGCAGCTCGCCGCAGGCCTCGATGCACTCGACGAAACCCTGCAGGGTATGGCCCTGGCGCACCTGATCGGTGAAGCGGGCGACGATCGCCTCGCGTGCCTGCTCGGGCAGGTGCCGGGCAATGCCCTCATCAACCAATATCTCGACATGACGCTCGGCTTCGCTGACGAAGATCAGCACCCCCGTGGCACCAGCGGTACGCTGCAGGTTGAGCTCGAGAAACTGCTGGCGGGCCAGGCCCGACGCACGCCGGCGCCGCAGCATCACCGGCACCACCCAGGCCGCCAGGCGCGGGTGGCGCAACAGCAGGCACAGGCTGATGAAGGTCAGCATCTGCGCCAGCAGCAGGCCATTGACGCCAATGCCGCCCAGCCACAGGTGCAACGCGCCAGGGATCAGCAAGGCCAGCAGGGCGGCCCAGAGCAGCGGCAAGTAGGGAAAGTCGTCGGCGCGGCGGGCCAGGACGGTCACCAGCTCCGCATCGGTACGCCGCTCGGCGCGGGCGATCGCCTCGGCGATCTGGCGCTGTTCGTATTCGGTCATGCCATCGTCTCTCGAGCGTTCTTATCGTTGTTATCCCGGCAATCGGGTGGGCGAGAGTGTATCTCAACAAACGCCTCATATAAGGCATAATCCGCGACTGCGCCGGATCATGGATGAATGATCCACAGAACCGCCAGCGGACGCGACAATAACAGGCGTACGAAACGTCTCGGCCAGCCGCATATCACTCGACAACGGAATTGATGATGAAACTGTCTTTGCTGGGCCTGGCCATGGGCCTTGCCAGTCAGGCGGCCCTTGCCGCCCCAACCGCCGCGCCCCTGCAAGACAAGCAGGCGTTCATCGACCATCTGGTCGGCCAGATGACCGAGGCCGAGAAGATCGGCCAACTGCGCCTGATCAGCATCGGCCCCGAGATGCCCCACGAGAAGATCCGCGAGGAAATCGCCGCCGGACGCATTGGTGGCACCTTCAACTCGCGTACGGCCCCCGAGAACCGGCCGATGCAGGACGCGGCCATGCGCAGCCGTCTGAAGATCCCGATGTTCTTCGCCTACGACACTATCCACGGCGAGCGCACCATCTTCCCGATCGGCCTGGGCCTGGCCTCGTCCTGGGACATGGACGCCATCGCCAAGGTCGGCCGCACCTCGGCCATCGAGGCCGCCGCCGATTCGCTGGACATGACCTTCGCGCCGATGGTCGACATCGCCCGCGACCCACGCTGGGGCCGCACCAGTGAAGGTTTCGGCGAGGACACCTACCTGACCTCGAAGATCGGCCAGGTGATGGTCAAGTCGTTCCAGGGCTCGAGCCCGGCCAACGCCGACAGCATCATGGCCATCGTCAAGCACTTCGCCCTGTACGGCGCGGTGGAGGGCGGGCGCGACTACAACACGGTCGATATGAGCCTGCCGAAGATGTACAACGACTACCTGCCGCCCTACCGCGCCGCGCTCGACGCCGGTGCCGGCGGGGTGATGGTGGCGCTGAACTCGATCAACGGCGTGCCGGCCACCTCCAACACCTGGCTGATGAACGACCTGCTGCGCAAGGAGTGGGGCTTCAAGGGCGTGACCATCAGCGACCACGGCGCCATCCAGGAACTGATCCGCCATGGCGTTGCCCGCGACGGCCGTGAGGCCGCCAAGCTGGCGATCAAGGCCGGCATCGACATGAGCATGAACGACACCCTCTACGGCGAGGAGCTGCCAGGGCTGCTGAAGTCCGGCGAAGTCAGCCAGGCCGAACTGGACCAGGCGGTGCGTGAAGTGCTGGGCGCCAAGTACGACATGGGGCTGTTCAAGGACCCCTATGTGCGCATTCCCAAGGCCGAAACCGACCTGAAGGACTACTACGCCGAAGACCGCCTGCACCGTGACACCGCCCGCGACGTGGCACGCCGTGGCCTGGTGCTGCTGGAGAACCGCGAGCAGACCCTGCCGCTGAAAAAGGCCGGCACCATCGCCCTGGTCGGTCCCCTGGCCGATGCGCCGATCGACATGATGGGCAGCTGGGCCGCCGACGGCAAACCGCAGCACTCGGTCACCGTGCGCGAGGGCTTGCGCCGTGCCGTGGAAGGCAAGGCCAAGCTGGTCTACGCCAAGGGTTCGAACGTGACCGGCGACAAGGCCATGTTCGACTACCTGAACTTCCTCAACTTCGACGCACCGGAAATCGTCGATGACCCACGTCCCGCCGCCGTGCTGATCGACGAAGCGGTCAAGGCCGCCAGGCAGTCGGATGTGGTGGTGGCCGTGGTCGGCGAGTCCCGCGGCATGTCACACGAATCGTCGAGCCGCACCACCCTGGAGATCCCGGCGGTGCAACGTGACCTGATCAAGGCGCTGAAGGCCACCGGCAAGCCCCTGGTGCTGGTACTGATGAACGGCCGTCCGCTGTCGATTGCCTGGGAGCGCGAGCAGGCCGACGCCATCCTCGAGACCTGGTTCAGCGGCACCGAAGGCGGCAACGCCATCGCCGACGTGCTGTTCGGCGACTACAACCCGTCCGGTCGCCTGGCCATCACCTTCCCACGCTCGGTCGGGCAGATCCCGATGTACTACAACCACATGCGCATCGGCCGTCCGTTCACCCCGGGCAAGCCGGGCAACTACACCTCGCAGTACTTCGAGGAGCCCAACGGCCCGCTGTACCCGTTCGGCTACGGCCTGAGCTACACCAGCTTCGAGCTGTCGGGGCTGGCGCTGTCGCAGAAGGAACTCAAGCGTGGCGGCACCCTGCAGGCCAAGGTTACGGTGAAGAACACCGGCAAGCGTGACGGCGAGACCGTGGTGCAGCTGTATATCCAGGACCAGAGTGCGTCAATGAGCCGCCCGGTCAAGGAACTGAAGAACTTCCAGAAAGTCATGCTCAAGGCCGGCGAAGCGCGAACCTTGACCTTCGACATCAGTGAGCAGGACCTGAAGTTCTACAATGGCCAACTGCAGCACGTCGCCGAAGCTGGCCAGTTCAATGTGCAGATCGGCCTCGACTCGCAGGCGGTGCAGCAGCAGAGCTTCGAGCTGCGTTAAGCAGGTTCGGCCCCTTCGCGGGGCAAGCCCGCTCCCACAGGAACATCTGCAATCCTGTGGGAGCGGGCTTGCCCCGCGATGAGGCCGGCACAGACAACCGAGATCCCGGATCCGCCCCATGCCCTCATCCTTCCGCGCCCTGCGCCTGGGTTTGATCATCCTGCTGATCCTGGTCGGCACCACCCTCAGCGCCGGCTGGGCCATGCACCAGGCCAAGCGCCAGGCCATGGAAACCGACGCCCGCCGGGCCAGCGAGCAACTGGGCCTGTATGCCAACGCCCTGCACACCCTGATCGAGCGCTATCGCGCCCTGCCTGCGGTGCTGGCGCTGGATCCGGAGCTGATCGCGGCCCTGCGCGGTCCGATCACCGAGCCGGTGCAGGACGCCCTGAACCGCAAGCTCGAACGCATCAACGGCGCCGCCAACTCCTCCACCCTGGAGCTGCTCGACCGCACGGGCCTGGCCATCGCCGCCAGCAACTGGCGCCTGCCGACCACCTATGTCGGCTCCAACTACGGCTTTCGCCCCTATTTCAAGCAGACCCGCAGCCAGGGCAGCGGCCGGTTCTATGCCGTCGGCGTGACCAGTGGCGTGCCGGGCTACTTCCTGTCCAGCGCGGTAAACGACGAACATGGCCGCTTCCTCGGCGCCATGGTCGTCAAACTTGAGTTCCCGGAGCTGGAACGCGAGTGGCGCCAGGGCAGCGATATCCTGCTGGTCAGCGATGCCCGCGGCATCACCTTCATCGCCAACCAGGACGGCTGGCGCTACCGCGAGCTGCAACCGCTGTCCGGCGCCGACCGCGCCGAACTGGCCGAAACCCGCCAGTACGACAAGCAACCGCTGGTGCCCCTGCAGCACCAGGCCCTGACCCGCTTCACCGACACCAGCCACCTGACCCGCGTGCAAGGCCCGGATGGCACCGCCGAGTACCTGTGGGAGCGCCTGCCCCTGGAGGCCGAAGGCTGGACCCTGCACTTGCTGCGCAAGCCGCAGGTCGCCGAGGATGGCCGCAACGCCGCCCTCGCCGCTGCAGCCATCTGGCTAAGCCTGGTGTTCGCCGCGCTGTTCGTCAGCCAGCGCCTGCGCCTGGCCCGCCTGCGCCAACGCAGCCGCGAAGAGCTCAAGCGCCTGGTCGAGGAGCGCACCCGTGAGCTGCATACCGCCCAGGAAGGCCTGGTGCAATCGGCCAAGCTGGCGGCGCTGGGACAGATGTCGGCAGCCCTGGCCCACGAAATCAACCAGCCGCTGACCACCCAGCGCATGCAGTTGGAAACCCTGCGCCTGCTGCTCGACCATGGCCGCCATGACGAAGCCCGCCAGGCCCTGGAGCCGCTGGAGCAGATGCTGACCCGCATGGCCGCGCTCACCGGCCACCTGAAGACCTTCGCCCGCAACAGCCCCGGCGGCCTGCGCGAACGCCTGGACCTGGCCACGGTGGTCGACCAGGCGCTGCACCTGCTGGATACCCGCATCCGCGCCGAAGGCGTCGAAGTGGCGCTGTACCTGGCCCGCCCGGCCTGGGTCCGCGGCGACGCGATCCGCCTCGAGCAGGTGCTGATCAACCTGCTGCGCAACGCCATCGACGCCATGGCCGACAAACGTTACAAACGCCTGGAGATCCGCATCGAGGCAGACGATGGGCAATGGCGCCTGAGCGTGCTCGATTCCGGTGGTGGCATCCTCGACTGCGACCTGGACCGGGTCTTCGATCCGTTCTTCACCACCAAGCCGGTCGGTGAAGGGCTGGGCCTGGGCCTGGCCATCTCCTATGGCATCGTCATCGACGCCGGTGGCCGCCTGCAGGTCGAGAACCTGCCGGGCGGTGCCCGCTTCAGCCTCACCCTGCCCCGCGACCTGGAGCCTGTATGTTGAATTCGGTGATTGTCGTCGACGACGAAGCGAGCATCCGCACCGCGGTGGAACAGTGGCTGAGCCTGTCGGGCTTCAGCGTGCAACTGTTCGCCCGCGCCGAAGACTGTCTGGACAGGCTCGAGCCGCACTTCCCCGGGGTGATCCTCAGCGACGTACGCATGCCCGGCATGTCCGGCCTGCAACTGCTCGAACAGCTGCAGGCGAACGACCCCGACCTGCCGGTGATCCTGCTCACCGGCCATGGCGATGTGCCCATGGCCGTGGAAGCGATGCGCAATGGCGCCTATGACTTCCTGGAAAAGCCGTTCACACCACAGCACCTGATGGGCAGCCTGCGCCGGGCCCTGGAAAAGCGCCAGCTGGTCCTGGAGAACCGCCACCTGCATGAGCAGGCCGACCTCAAGGCGCAGCTGGAGAACACCCTGCTGGGCATGTCCCAGGGCTTGCAGCAACTGCGCCGCCAGGTGCTGGAGCTGGCCGGCCTGCCGGTCAACGTGCTGATCCGCGGTGAAACCGGCAGCGGCAAGGAGCGCGTGGCGCGCTGCCTGCACGACTTCGGCCCGCGCGCCGACAAACCCTTCGTCGCCCTCAACTGCGCGGCCATTCCCGAAACATTGTTCGAGGCCGAGCTGTTCGGCCATGAGAGCGGCGCGTTCACCGGTGCCCAGGGCAAGCGAATCGGCAAACTGGAGTACGCCAATGGCGGTACCGTGTTCCTCGACGAAATCGAAAGCATGCCACTGGCCCAGCAGGCCAAGCTGCTGCGGGTGATCCAGGAACAGAAGCTTGAGCGGCTGGGCGCCAATCAGAGCATCAGCGTCGACCTGCGCATCATTGCCGCGACCAAGCCGGACCTGCTTGAAGAAGCCCGCGCCGGGCGTTTCCGCGAAGACCTGGCCTATCGCCTGAACGTCGCCGAACTGCGCTTGGCGCCCCTGCGCGAACGGCGTGAGGACATCCCGCTGCTGTTTGAGCATTTTGCCCGCGGCGCCGCCGAACGCCTGGGGCGCAGCGCCCCACCGCTGAGCGGCGCGCAACTGGCGCGCCTGCTGGCCCACGATTGGCCGGGCAATGTGCGCGAGCTGGCCAATGCCGCCGAACGGCATGCCTTGGGGTTGGGCTCGCCGGCTTTGGAGGTCGCGTCCGGCGGGCAATCCCTGGTCGAGCAGATGGAAGCGTTCGAGGCCCAGTGTCTGCGCGCTGCATTGCGTCAGCACAAGGGTGAGATCAAGGGCGTGATGGAGGCACTGCAACTGCCGCGGCGCACACTCAATGAAAAGATGCAGCGGCATGGGTTGGCGAGAGAGGACTTTCTTGAGCGCGAATGAGCGGATTCTTGCCTATCCATTGGCGAGAACAAGCGAAATTCCGCTCACTCACTGATCCTCCGAGGCACTTCTTCGCGGGGCAAGCCCGCTCCTACAAGGATATGCATTACCCGCAGGTTACAGGGGTTGCGTGGGAGCGGACCGGCTCACGATGCACCCAAACGGATCACTGCGCCCCCACCTGGCACACCTCCTGCAAAACCCTTCTCAAGCTGCGCCTCGAGCGCGCTCCACAAAAACAACGAGAAGGTATCCCTGATGGATAACGCCAGCACTCTGCCCACCGGGGCGGCCGTTGCGCCCGCCGCGCAAAAGTCCACCGCCAGCCGCCTCAAATCGATCTTCAGTGGTTCCATCGGCAACATGGTCGAATGGTACGACTGGTATGTCTACGCCGCATTCTCGCTGTACTTCGCCAAAGCCTTCTTCCCCGCCGGCGACACCACCGCCCAACTGCTCAACACCGCCGCGATCTTCGCCGTGGGCTTCCTCATGCGCCCGATCGGTGGCTGGCTGATGGGCCTGTACGCCGACCGCAAGGGCCGCAAGGCGGCACTGATGGCTTCGGTGCTGCTGATGTGCGCAGGCTCCCTGGTCATCGCCCTGACCCCGGGCTACGAGACCATCGGCGTCGCCGCGCCAGTCCTGCTGGTCATCGCCCGCCTGATGCAGGGCTTGTCGGTGGGTGGCGAATACGGTACCTCCGCCACTTATCTGAGCGAGATGGCCAGCAAGGAACGCCGTGGCTTCTTCTCCAGCTTCCAGTACGTCACCCTGATCTCGGGTCAGCTCATCGCCCTGGCGGTGCTGATCGTCCTGCAGAACACCCTGACCACCGAGGAGCTGTATGCCTGGGGCTGGCGCGTGCCGTTCGTGATCGGCGCGCTGTGCGCGGTGGTCGCCCTGTACCTGCGTCGCGGCATGGAAGAAACCGCGTCCTTCACCAAGAAGGAAAAATCCAAGGAAAACCTGATGCGCACCCTGCTGCGCCATCCCAAGGAGCTGATGACCGTAGTCGGCCTGACCATGGGCGGAACCCTGGCCTTCTACACCTACACCACCTACATGCAGAAGTATCTGGTCAACACCGTGGGCATGAGCATCAGCGACTCGACCACCATTTCGGCGGCCACGCTGTTCCTGTTCATGTGCCTGCAACCAGTGATCGGCGGGCTGTCCGACAAGATCGGTCGACGCCCTATCCTGATCGCCTTCGGCGTGCTCGGCACCCTGTTCACCGTGCCGATCCTCAGCACCCTGCACACCATCCAGACCTGGTGGGGCGCGTTCTTCCTGATCATGGCCGCGCTGATCATCGTCAGCGGCTACACCTCGATCAACGCCGTGGTCAAGGCCGAACTGTTCCCGACCGAGATCCGCGCCCTGGGCGTCGGCCTGCCGTACGCGCTGACCGTGTCGATCTTCGGCGGCACCGCCGAGTACGTGGCCCTGTGGTTCAAGAGCGCCGGCATGGAGACTGGCTACTACTGGTACGTCACCGCCTGCATCGCCTGTTCGTTGCTGGTGTACGCGACCATGAAGGACACCAAGCAGCATTCGCGGATCACCACCGACTGATCCCTCCTCGCAGAACTGAAAAGGGGCGCTCCGGATGACCGGGCGCCCCTTTTTTAATGGATTGTGAGCCGAATAATAGCGTCATTCGGCTCACATCATGAGCCGAATGACGCTATTATTTGGCTCATGAACCCAAAAGCGCACACGGCTGCAGACACCGTCTGGGTCTGGCAGCAGGCCGACTGGCCCGACGTTCGTTGGGACGCGTCGCAACTGGCAACCTTGCTCAGGGACTGCGTCCAGGCGCAAGGCTGCCTGCTGGGCAGAGCGGGGGCGGTGACCGAGGCCAATGCCAACCTCGATACGCTCGATACCCTGCTGCAGAACATTGTCACATCCTCGGCCATCGAGGGTGAGCAGCTCAATGTGGAGTCCGTTCGCTCTTCCCTGGCCCGCCGGCTCGGAATTGCCGAACCAGGAACGACCACGACACGCAGCGAGGGCCTGGCCGAACTGATGGTGGATGCGACCATGGGCTATGTTCGGCCACTGGATCAGCAGCGCCTGTTCCTGTGGCATCGCTGGCTGTTCCCCGAGCATGACGATTCGCTCGCACCGGCCATGCCAGTCGGCGCATGGCGCGACGATGCCCCGATGCAGGTGGTATCGGGTCGTATTGACAAACCCAGGGTACATTTCGAGGCACCGCCGCGTGCCGGCCTGGAGCAGCAGGTGCAGCAGTTCCTCGACTGGTTCGAGAGAAGCCGCAGTGATCGGCAACTCGACCCCCTGCTACGTGCGGGGCTCGCCCATTTCTGGTTCGTCACCTTGCACCCCTTCGCCGATGGCAATGGCCGCCTGGCCCGCGCCATCACAGACCTGGCATTGGCCCAGGGCGAGCAGCGGGCGGTCCGTTTCTACGCCATGTCCAGCAGCATCCTGGAAGACCGGGCCGGCTACTACGCAGTCCTTGAAAGCAGCCAGCGCGGCGGCCTGGACGTCACACAATGGCTGGCCTGGTTCCTTGCCACCTTGCTGCGCAGCCTCCAGCAAGCGCTGGCGCGCATCGACCGGGTGCTGGCAAAGGCACGCTTCTGGCTGATCCATCGCGGCGACGGCTTGTTGCCCGAACAGGTCAAAGTGCTCAATCGCCTGCTCGACGGTGGCCCTCGCGGCTTCGAGGCGGGGATCAGCGCCAGCCAGTACCAGGCTGTGGCCAAGGTCTCCAAGGCCACAGCCACCCGGCACCTTGCCGACCTGCTGGACAAGCACTGCCTGGTTCGTCTGCCCGGCGGCGGACGAAGCACCCGCTACAGGGTGAATACCCAGGAGACATGAGCGGGGCTGCTCAACGAGCACTCTGAAAAGCTCGACCGCTCGCTGAACCTCGCATCACGGGTAACAGGCCTCCCTCTCGTGAAAAGCCGCCTCCTCCCTTAATTCCCAATTAACTGCCTGGGCTCATTCTGAAATGGCCCTGCCACCGCCTGGCCCTCCCGAAAACCGATGGGAGCGGTGCTGGGCGGCGGCCGGGGCGCCAATGGCAACTTCCTGCAGTTACCCGCGCCAAAAACAATCGACTTAATCGATTCTTATACGTGGTTTTTTGCGCTTTTTAATCAAATTAATAGGCGTAGCATTAAACCCATAGAAACAACAACCCCAAGCAATCCACCGGAGCAACGGCCATGAAAAACCAACTGATCCTCACCCTCGCCCTCTCTGTTCTGTCCCCGGGTGCCTTCGCCGAAGACGGTTTCGACCGTACCGGCGCCCACACCTTCGCTGCCGTGCAGAGTCAGTCGGCTATCTACGCAGAAGATGGCTTCGATCGTACCGGTGGGCAGCGCTTCGCCGAAGACGGCTTCGACCGCACCGGCGGCCAACGCTTCGCCGAAGACGGCTTCGATCGCACAGGCGGCCAGCGCTTCGCCGAAGATGGCTTTGATCGCACCGGCGGCCAACGCTTCGCCGAAGACGGCTTTGATCGCACCGGCGGCCAACGCTTCGCCGAAGATGGCTTTGATCGCACCGGCGGCCAACGCTTCGCCGAAGATGGCTTCGACCGCACCAACGGCCACCGCATCAGCTGATCGCTGATGCGCGCAACCAGCCCGGCTTCGGCCGGGCTTGATCATTTGCAGCCGGGCCAAGCCTTGGCACACTAGGCGCCTTGTCTCCCACCAGGAAGGGCCTCGCGGCCTTGCGCAGATGTACTACTACGAACCC
The DNA here is from genome assembly GCF_021283245.1 of Pseudomonas sp. NMI760_13. NCBI lineage: Bacteria > Pseudomonadati > Pseudomonadota > Gammaproteobacteria > Pseudomonadales > Pseudomonadaceae > Pseudomonas > Pseudomonas sp. NMI760_13. The sequence continues at coordinate 51,554 of NZ_JAJSRC010000001.1, forward strand.
GCCAAAGGCCACGGCCTGCCCCACGACCCGTTCAACGCCATCGTCGGCCCACGGCCCATCGGCTGGATCTCCAGCCACGACCGCGAAGGCCGCCTGAACCTGGCGCCCTACAGCTTCTTCAACGCCTTCAACTACATCCCTCCGATCATCGGTTTCTGCAGCGTCGGGCGCAAAGACAGCCTGAACAACATCGAGCAGACCGGTGAGTTCGTCTGGAACCTGGCCACCCGTCCGCTGGCGCAGCAGATGAACCAGAGCTGCGCCGCCGTGGCGGCGGATGTCGACGAGTTCACACTCAGCGGCCTCACCCCGACCGCCTCGAATGTGGTCAAGGTGCCGCGCGTGGGCGAAAGCCCGGTGAGCTTCGAATGCAAGGTCAGCCAGATCGTCCAGCTCAAGCGCGCCGACCAGGAAGTGGTTCCCAGCTGGCTGATCCTCGGTGAGGTGGTGGCGGTGCACATTGCCGAGCACCTGCTCAAGGACGGCATCTACGACACCGCCGCCGCCGAGCCGATCCTGCGTGGCGGCGGCCCGGCCGACTACTTCGCGCTGGGCGAGCTGTTCAAGATGGCTCGCCCACAGGTCTGATCAAAAGACCAGTTCACCTTCCTCGCTCACGCCCTGCAGGCGTTCGAGTTCGGCACAAGCGGCCTGGTCGGCCGCGATCGCCGACTGGAACACCTGCCCGTCCAGCACTTTGTGAAAGCGCGGCGCGCCGCCCATGACCAGGGCCTTCACGGCGATCGCCGCGTGGTAGCCGCCGCCTTGCACCGGGACCATTGCCGAAACCGCTTCGAAGTGGGGGAATTCTCTACGTGCCATGTCGCTTTGCGCCTGTGTGATCGAGGGGCGGCATTCTACACGTTAGGCGAAGGTATGCAGGTCCAGGCTGCTGACCACCTGCTCCTGCACCAGCTCCCCGAACACGTCGAGGGTGGGCGAAGCGAAATAGCCACTCATCGCCTGCTGGTCGCACCAGCTGCCGCTGAGCAGCCACAGGTCGGCATCGACCTGCGAGCGCTGCACGCTGAAGCTCAGGCAGCCCGGCGCACGTCGCGACGGCTCGAGCAAGTCGCGCAGGCGCACGCCGAGTTCTGCGGATCGACCGTTGCTGGCGCGGATGAAAGCCAGGTGTGTGACCGGTTGTTGCTGGGTCATGAACGATCTCCTTGAAGCGCTACGGACGGGAAAACCAGGCTGCCAAGGTTAGAGGTTCGCCCGCGCGGGACGTTAGGCCATTACTGCCGGCCGATTGCCTGATCCTGCAACGCGGCAGGATCAGGCAATCGATCTGCAGCTTTCGACTAGCGCCTGCCATTGCCCAAACCTATGCTGCGTCGGTCAGCAGAGGAATCCCGCCATGAGTTCATCCACGCCCCTCGATCCGCTTCTGGAACAGCAACGCCAGGAGCTGGCCGGGCTGATCCGACGTCACGCCAATGGCCCCTATGGCGCGGTGTCGGCCATCGAAGACCTGTACCTGACTCGCTATGAAGAAGATGTGCGCGGCATGCCGGCCCTGGCGCAACCGGCCTTGTGCATCCTGGCCCAGGGCAGCAAGACATTGTTCCTGGGCGACGAGCGCTATACCTACGATCCGCTGCACTACATGGTGGTCTCGGTAACGCTGCCCATCACCGGCGCCCTGCTCGAAGCCAGCCCCGAGAACCCCTGCCTGGGTTTGCGCCTGGACATCGACCCGGCGCAGATCAGCCAGCTGATCGCCGAGAGCGGGCCGATACTGGTCCCCGGCCAGTCTTCCGGCCGCGGATTGTTCGTGGAGAAAAGCGATCCGCAACTGCTCGACACACTGCTGCGCCTGGTGCGTCTGCTCGACAGCCCACGGGACATCGCCGTGCTCGCCCCGCTGGTGCGCCGCGAGCTGATGTATCGCGTGCTGCGTGGCCCCCAGGGCTGGCGGCTGTGCGAGATCGCCCTGTCCAGCAGCCAGACCCACCGGGTATGCCAGGCCATCGCCTGGCTCAATCGGCATTACCAGGAGCCCTTGCGCATCGAGGACCTGGCGCGCGAGGTCAACCTCAGCACCTCGACCCTGCACCACCGTTTCAAGGCCGTGACCTCAATGAGCCCGTTGCAGTACCAGAAGCAGCTGCGCCTGCAGGAGGCGCGGCGACTGATGCTCAACGACGGGCTGGAGGCCGCGGTGGCTGGCTACCGGGTAGGTTATGAAAGCCCGTCGCAGTTCAGCCGCGAGTACAGCCGCCTGTACGGCGCGCCGCCGATTCGCGACGTGGCGCGCCTGCGCGCCAGCGCCAGCTGAAAAGAGACAAACATCGGGCGACTGTAGGAGCGGGCTTGCCCCGCGATCGAGGGCAAAGCCCTCGCTGCAGCTTCAGCCCTGAACCGCCCGCTGCCACTGACCTTGATCCACCTGGATCAAGGTCGGCCCCCTGCGCTCCACCGCCCTGCCCAACGCTGCCTGCAGTTGCGCCACATCACCCACGTCCTCTGCCTCGGCCCCCAACGCCCGCGCCACGCCAATGAAGTCCGGGGTATGGATGTCCACGCCGACCGGCTCGATCGCCCGGTTGACCATGTACTTCTTGATCTCCTCGTACCCCTGGTTGTTCCACAGCAGCACGATCAATGGCACCTGCGCCTCGACCGCGCTGGCAAGCTCAGGCAGGGTGAACTGCAGCCCGCCGTCACCGATCAGGCACACCGCCGGCGCGCGTACGGCGGGCGACTCGGCGCTGCCCAGCCAGGCGCCCATGGCGGCCGGCAACGCGTATCCCAGCGTGCCGTAACCAGTGGAGGCATTGAACCAGCGACGCGGCCTGGCCATGTCCAGGGTCAGGTTGCCGGTATAGACCGGCTGGGTCGAGTCGCCCACCAGGATGGCGTCCGGCAGGGTCTGCAGGATGCTGGTCAGCAGACGGGTCTGGCTCAGGGTCGGCTGGTCCCAGCTGGCCGCGTTGTCCTGGCGCAGACGGGCGGCCCGCGCCGCTCCCCAATCGCTTTCGCGCGGCGGTTGCGCCTGCAGGTTCAGGGCCACCAACAGCGCTTCAATAGCCTGGGCGGCATCCGCTACCAGGGCAAGTTCGGGCAGGTAGTTGCGCACCGTCTGGTCCGGGTCGATATCGATCCGCAGCAGGCTGCCGGGGATCTCGAAACCGCCCTTGAAGGTCACGTCGTAGTCGGTTTCGGCCAGTTCGGTGCCGATGGCCAGCACCACGTCGGCCTCGGCCACCAGCGCACGGGTGGCCGGCAGGGTCTGGGTCGAGCCGATCTGCAGCGGATGGTTCGCGGGCAACAACCCCTTGGCGTTGATGGTCAGCGCCACCGGCGCCTGCAGGTGCTCGGCCAGCCGCGCCAGCCCGGCGCCCGCCTCCAGCGCACCGCCACCGGCCAGGATCAGCGGACGCCGCGCCTTGGCCAGGCGCACGGCCATGCGTTGCACGGTCTGTGGCGCGGCGCCGGCCCGGGTGGTGCGCACCACGCGGCCCGGCAACAGGTGATCGGCGGGTTCCACCAGCACATCCAGCGGGATCTCGATATGCACCGGGCGAGGTCGGGCGCCATCGAACACGGCGAAGGCGCGGGCCAGCACCTCGGGCAAGTCATCGGCGCTCATCAGCGTGTGCGAGAACGCCGCCACCCCCGCGACCAGGCCAGCCTGGTTGGGCAGCTCGTGCAGCTTGCCGCGTCCACCGCCCAGCTGTCTACGCGATTGCACGCTGGAAATCACCAGCATCGGGATCGAGTCGGCATAGGCCTGGCCCATGGCGGTGGTGATGTTGGTCATGCCCGGGCCGGTGATGATGAAGCACACCCCAGGCTTGCCCCGGGTACGCGAGTAGCCGTCGGCCATGAACCCGGCCCCCTGCTCGTGGCGCGGGGTGATGTGACGGATCGAGGAGGCGGCCAGGCCGCGGTAGAGTTCCACGGTATGCACGCCGGGAATGCCGAAGACATGATCGACGCCATAGCCTTCGAGGAGTTTGACCAGCACTTCACCACAGGTTGCCATCATCGAGTACCCGATTCTTGTTGAGACCTGTGCTCATGGAACCAAGCGCCGACTACCGCCACAATGCAAAAAAACACATACTAGCCATGACCTCACATCATGGCTTGTCACAATGAAACGCCTGCCGCCCCTCCCCGCCCTGCACACCTTCCTGGTGACCGCCCGGCACTGCAACTTCACCCGCGCCGCGCAACAGCTGCACATCACCCAGGGCGCGGTCAGCCGGCAGATCGCCGGGCTCGAGGAGCACCTGGGCTACGCGTTGTTCCAGCGCCAGGCCCGGGGCCTGGCGCTGACCCGCGAAGGGCAGGACTGGCTGCCCCGGGTGCAGCAGATCTTTGCCCTGATCGAGCAAGGCGTGCGCGAGGTCGGCGGGCGTAGCGCGACACTGCAGCTAAAGGCGCCGACCTGCGTGATGCGCTGGCTGCTGCCACGCTTGCTGGAATGGCAGGCACTGCGCCCGGACGTGCCGGTGGAGTTGACCACCACGGTGCAGCACGGCGTGGATTTTCGCCGCGAGGGCTTCGATGCGGCCGTGGTGTATGGCGCGGCGCCGAACCATGGGCTGCAGGTACGCAAGCTGTTCGATGAACAACTGACGCCGGTCTGCGCGCCATCGGTATCAAGCGACCTCTTGCAGTTGCAGGACCTGGCGCGGCAGATGCTGCTGCACCCCTCGCGGGACGAACACGACTGGCAGCTGTGGTTGCAGGCGGCCAACGCCGGGTTCGAGCCCCAGGGGCCGAAGCAGCACTTCGAGACGTTGGACATGGCAATGGCCATGGCCTCCCAGGGGACGGGGATCGCCATCGGCGATTTCTCGCTGATCGGCGACGACCTGCGCACAGGCCGGTTGTGCATGCCGTTCGAGCTGAAGGTGACGACCGGGAAGGGCTATTACCTGGTGAGCCCGTCGAAGACCATGCCCACGGGGCTGGTCGAGTTGGTGGAGTGGCTGCAGACGCGCGCCTCAAGCCTTGCGCAACCTTTGTAGGAGCGGCCTTGTGCCGCGAAAGGGCCGCATAGCGGCCCCGGCGATCTATGCCATGGCCGTGATCCTGGGGCCGCTGCGCGCCCCTTTCGCGGCACGAGGCCGCTCCTACAGGGTACCGCGTGACTCAGTAGCCGACCGTGAACCGCGCCCGCGAGTGCGCCGGTTTCTCCAGCTCGTCGAGCATGGCGATGGCGTAATCGGCAAAGGTGATCCAGCTCTTGCCATCAGCGCCGATCAGCAGGTGGTCCTTGCCCAGGGTGTAGTGCCCGCTGCGCTCACCTTCGACGAACTCCGCCGACGGCGACAGGAAGGTCCAGTCCAGGGTCGGCTCGCGGCGCAGCGTTTCGAGGAAGCGCACCCCGGCACTGGCCTCGGCCTTGTAGGCCTCCGGGAAGTCCGGGCTGTCGATCACCCGGTGCCCGGACGGCAGCAGCAGGCTGCCGGCACCACCCACCACCAGCAGGCGCTTGACCCCGGCACGCTTGACCGGCTCGATGATCGCGCCAGGCTCGAGGGTGGAGAAATGCGCCGCGCTCAACACCGCGTCGCAGCCCGCCACGGCCGCCTGCAGGGCGGCACTGTCCTTGGCATCCAGCGCCTTGACCGTCACGCCGTCACGGCCTTGCAGCTTGCCCGGATCCCGAGCGATGGCCACCACACTGTGGCCACGACGCAGGGCCTCTTCCAGCAACTGGCTGCCGGCGCGCCCGGTGGCGCCGATGATTGCGATCTTGCTCATGGGAAACACTCCAACAGGTTGAAAGGGATTACCACTTCATCTCGCCCTTGGCGACCTTAGCCCCCAGTTCCAGGGAGCTCTCGTCGGCAAGGTTCGGGTAGCGTTGCTTCATCGCCGCGATCAGCGCGGTGGAATCGGCGGCCTTGGCGGCTTCGGTATCGAAGTCACGAATGTAGCCGGCGGTGAAGCGCACCGCATCCAGCGAACGGCTGCTGTCGCCCAGGTAATGCCCGGGGATCACCGTGCGCGGGGCCAGCTGCTCGATCTTCGTCAGGGTGCTCAGCCAGTCGGCGTGGGATTTCGCGGTCTGGGTGTCGGCCATCCACACGTGGATGTGCTCGGAAACCACCACACCACCGACCACTGCCTTGATCGAGGGAATCCAGACGAAACTGCGGTCCGGCTGTGGACCGTCCAGGCCGACAACTTCCAGTGCCTGGCCTTCAAGCTCCAGGCGATTGCCCTCGAGGACCTGCAGCACCACCAGGCGTGCCGGCTTGTCCGCGCCCATCTGCGGGCCCCAGTAGGCCAGCTTGGCGTCCATGGTCTTGCGGATGTGCTCGACCGTGGCGGCCGAGGCGACCACCCGGGCCTTGGGAAACGCCTGGGTGATGGTGTCCAGGCCGAAGTAGTAGTCGGGGTCGCCATGGCTGACATAGATGGTGGTCAGCTGCTTGCCGCTGGCACGCAGGCGTTCGACCACCTGCTCGGCCTGGCCTTTGCCGAACTGGGCGTCGACCAGGATGGCGTCGTGGGCGCCGCTGACGATCACCGAACTGACCGGGAAAATCGCCGCGTGGCCAGGGTTGTAGGCTTCGAGCTTGAGCGGTTCGCTGGCCATGGCCTGGCCGCCGAGGGTGAGACAGGCCAGCAGCAGACCGCGCAAGGGAGTGAGAAGAGACATCGCAAGATCCTGTGAGTGGGACGATGCAGGCAAGCTTAGTTGCCCGAACCAATACAAAAAATGCGATGCTTCGACATAGTTTGTTTCTGAAATCGGACAGATCATGGACCGCCTCAACGCCATGCGCGTATTTGTCACCGTCGTCGACCTGGGCAGCCAGTCCGCCGCGGCGGATCATCTGGAGCTTTCCAGGCCCGTGGTATCACGCTACCTGGCGGAGCTGGAGGACTGGGTCGGCGCGCGCCTGATGCAGCGCACCACGCGCAAGCTAAGCCTGACAGCGGCGGGCCTCGAAACCCTGCCCCGCTGCCGCCAGTTGCTGGAGCTGGCCGGCGACCTGCAGAACGCCGTGCGCCAGCCGGACGACGCCCCCCGCGGTGAACTGCGCATCAGCGTCAGCACCTCGTTCGGCCAGGCCCAGCTGGTGGACGCGCTGGCGGCCTATGTCAAACGCTACCCCGGGGTGAAGGTGGAGCTGCAGATGCTCGACCGCACCGTCAACCTGGTGGACGAGCGCATCGACCTGGCCATCCGCACCAGCAACGACGTCGATCCCAACCTCATCGCCCGACGCCTGAGCGTGTGCCGCTCGGTGGTCTGCGCCAGCCCCGCCTACCTGCGCGAGCACGGCACGCCGCGCCAGGTCGAGGAACTGAGCCGGCACAACTGCCTGACCCATGCCTACTTCGGTCACAGCCTGTGGCATTTCGAGGTGGACGGGCAGAACGTCGCCGTGCCGGTGCAGGGCAATATCAGCGCCAACGAGGCCATGACCCTGCAGAAAGCCGCCCTGGCCCACGCCGGCATCGCCATGCTGCCCACCTACCAGGCGGCTGCTGCGTTGCGCAATGGCGACCTGGTGCGGTTGCTGCCATACGCCAAACCACGAGAGTTGACGCTCAACGCTGTGTACACCTCGCGCAAGCACATGCCGGCGACACTGCGCAGCATGCTGGATTTCCTGGCGCAGCGGTTCGGCGACGAGCCGGAGTGGGACAAGGGATTGAGCTGAGTCCAGGCCATGCAGATCCGCGCACAAGGCCTATGCTTGAAGGTATCACCTGTTGCACCAACAGGAGGTCCGCACCATGAGCATCAAATCCAGGCGTTGCGCCCTCGTCTTTGCCCTGGTCGCGGTGGCCGGGCTCTACGGCTCGGCCTGCTGGCGGGTCGAGCTGCTGCGCAGCCAGCCCAACGCGGCCGCCAGCTGCGTCCACGAGCACTGCGTCCCTCATAGCGCCACGCTGAGCGCCGTCAGGTAGAGAGGATCACTCCTCGACGCTCATGTACTCTTTCGCCCAGCGGATGTAGTCCTCGGGCTGGGTGTAGGTGTGCGAAAGCTCGGTGGCGCCGAGGTTGTCCGATTTGTGCTGCTGGCCGCGCTGCTGGCGCAGGCAGTCGTAGGTGGCCTTGATCGCGGCGAAGTAGGCGGCATGGCCATCGACCACGATGCGCACGCCCAGGCGCGCCAGGCGCTCGTCGTCACGCAGGTTCGGGTTGGCGTAGGTGACCAGCATCAGCGGCACGCTCAGGTGCTCGGCGATCTGCTCCAACTGCTCGAAGTCCTTCACCCCCACCATGCAGATGCCATCGGCGCCGGCCTTCTGGTAGCTCTGGGTGCGGACGATGATTTCCTCGGTGGTGAGCACGCCAGCATTGGTCCGGGCGATGATCGCCAGCGCCGAATCGACACGCGCCTCCAGCGCCGCACGAATCTTGCCCACGCCCTCCTCCACCGAGATCAGGTCGGTGGACTTGCGACCGAACTGGGCCGGCAGCAAGGTGTCCTCGATGGTCAGCGCGGCCACGCCGGCGCGCTCCAGTTCGATGACCGTGCGCATCACGTTGAGCGCATTGCCATAGCCATGGTCGGCGTCGGCCAGTACCGGCAACTGGGCGACGCGACCGATGCGGGTGGCCTGCTCGACGAACTCGCTGAGGGTGATCAGGGCGAAGTCCGGCGCGGCCAGGACCTGCAACGAGGCGACCGAGCCGCCGAGGATGCCGACCTCGAAGCCCAGGTCCGCGGCGATACGGGCGGACATCGGGTCGAAGACCGAAGCGGTGTGATAGCACGAACCTGAAGCAAGCAGTTCGCGGAAGGCAAAACGCAGATCGTGGTGGGAAGCCTTGGGCATGATCACTCCGCTTGTAATGAAATTTGTGAACGGCTGACAACCGACCCCTGAATCGGGTCTACCTGACTGTTCCAACCGTCGCCATCTGGGCGGTCATGCTCGACATGCAGGCAGAGGAATAGAAGGTGTGGACATACAGCGACGCGAAATCCTGCGGCAAATGGCTGCACCATGCTGGTGCGGGCCCCGGATTTCAGCCTCTGCGGCCTAGCCACGATATCACGCGGCCATGCAGCACTGGATGAATGCGCCAATGCCGATCTTGCATAGGGGATGCACGGAGTACATAGGTAGCTATGTAACTCAGGGTACAATTGTCTCGCTGGTGGCAGTGGGATTGCCCCGCGATGGCCACACCGCACTGCGCGGCACCGGCTTGGCCGGTGTTCGCGGGACAAGCCCGCTCCTACAAGAAAAAGGAACCGAACGTGACCGCCGCCCTGCCCCCCACCGTCCTGCGCAGCGTCCTGACCGCCCTGATGCTGGCGATCTTCCTCGGCGCCCTCGACCAGACCATCGTCGCCGTGTCCATGCCAGCGATTTCCGCGCAATTCAATGATGTCGGGCTGCTGGCCTGGGTCATCTCCGGCTACATGGTGGCCATGACCATCGCCGTGCCGATCTACGGCAAGCTCGGCGACCTGTATGGCCGGCGGCGCATGATCCTCACCGGCACTGCCCTGTTCACCCTGGCCTCGGTGGCCTGCGGCCTGGCCCAGGACATGCCGCAGCTGGTGCTGGCGCGGGTGCTCCAGGGCATCGGTGCTGGCGGCATGGTGTCGGTGAGCCAGGCGATCATCGGCGACTACGTGCCGCCCCGCGAGCGCGGCCGCTACCAGGGTTATTTCAGCAGCATGTATGCCCTGGCCAGTGTCGCCGGGCCGGTGCTCGGCGGCTGGCTGACCGAGTACCTGTCCTGGCGCTGGGTGTTCTGGATCAACCTGCCGCTGGGGCTGGTGGCGCTGTGGGTGATCCACCGGGCATTGGACGGTTTGTCGGTCAAGCGCCGCGAGGCCCGGGTGGACTACCTGGGCGCGGTGTTGATGATCCTCGGCCTGGGCAGCCTGCTGCTGGGCATCACCCTGGTCGGCCAGGGGCATGCCTGGCTGTCGCCGCAGGTGCTGGCGCTGCTGGGCTGCGCGCTGCTCGGGCTACTGGCATTCATCGCCCACGAGCGCCGTTGCCGTGAGCCGCTGCTGCCGCTGGGCCTGTTCGGCAACCGGGTCGCGGTGCTGTGCTGGTGCGTGATTTTCTTCGCCAGTTTCCAATCGATCTCGCTGACCATGCTCATGCCCCTGCGCTACCAGGGCATCACCGGGGCCGGCGCTGATAGCGCGGCACTGCACCTGCTGCCGCTGGCCATGGGTCTGCCCATCGGTGCCTTCACCGGCGGGCGCATGACCAGCCGCACCGGCCGCTTCAAGCCGCAGATCCTCACCGGTGCGCTGCTGATGCCGCTGGCCATCGCCGCCATGGCGCTGACGCCGCCGCAATCGGGGTTGCTCAGCGCACTGTTCATGCTGCTGACCGGGATCGCCTGCGGCCTGCAGTTCCCCACCTCGCTGGTGGGCACGCAAAGCGCGGTGGACAGCCGGGACATCGGCGTGGCGACCAGCACCACCAACTTGTTCCGCTCGCTCGGCGGGGCGATGGGGGTGGCGTGCATGTCCAGCCTGCTGCTGGCGCTGCTGCATCAGGGCGGCTTGGAGATGCTGGGCAACCCATTGCTGGGCAGCCTCAAGGCGGGCGAGGCGGATCCGCAGACCCAGGTGCGCTTGCTGGAAACCTTCCGCGACCTGTTGCTGGTCAGTGCCGGGGCTTCGCTGATCGGACTGCTGGCGGCGCTGGCACTGCCGGACCGGCAGTTGCGCGGGCGCTGAAAGTTGTGGGAGCGGCGGTGCGCCGATGCGACTTGCCCCGCGATAGCGTTCCGCCCAGGTGACGTCATGGCCTGGAAGGTCTCATCGCGGGGCAAGTCGCATCGGCGCACCGCCGCTCCCACGTTATTAATTCTGCGTTAATAGGATGGGAGTAACACTTCCTCACAATCCTTAACAAAGTGTCATTTGCGCAAGCCCGGGCTCAAGCGCAGCATATCCAGCCCGGTATCGACCCATTTTTCGACATCGGCCAACAGATCGAAGCTGTCCGGCAGCAGCAGCCAGCGGCCGATCAGGCCATCCACATAGGCAAACATGGCCACGGCAGCCCGATCGATATCGAGCTCCCCGGGCAACTGGCCACGACGTACGGCATTGCCCAGGGCCAAGGCGATGCTCTGATGGCAGTCCAGCACCGCGCCCTGGCGCTGCTGGCGAATCTCACACATGTCGTCGGTGAACTCGCACTTGTGATGCAGGATTTCATTGATACGCCGGGTACGGGCATCGAGCACCAGCTCGTTGAACACTTGCAGCAACAGCTTGCGCATGCAGCCGAGCGGGTCGAGTTCGTCCTCGCTTTCACTGGCCCGGGCCAGGTGGTCATGGGTCTCGTGCAGGCTGTCGAGCAGCGCCTGCACCAGCTCCGCCTTGTTGCTGAAATGCCAGTAGATCGCACCGCGGGTCACCCCCGCGAGCTCGGCGATGTCGGCCAGGGTGGTACGCGCGACCCCGCGCTTGTAGAAGGCCTTTTCCGCCGCCTCGATGATCTGGGCACGGGTTTCCTGGGCTTCTTCTTTGGTTCGACGGACCATGGCAGTACAACCTCATCAGGCCCCGCCCGCTCAGCTGGCGGACGGGAATCGGGCCGGGGCGAGCGCTTCATGGGCCACTCCCGGGTGCATGTGGACGATCCGCGGCGACTCACCGACGGTATTTACAAACAACCATGAATGTAAGTATATTCCTTAGCAAGCTATTTATCCACCGGATAGCGTTTTTCTCTTAAGACTCTTCCACTATATTCTTGAGCTCCCTTGCTCCTGCGACCCGAGGATCCTCATGCAATTCAAGCCAGCCGTAACCGCCCTGGTTTCCGCCGTGGCCCTGGCAACCCTGCTCAGTGGCTGTAAGAAAGAGGAAGCCGCGCCAGCGCCCCAGGCTCCTCAGGTCGGCGTCGTGACCGTGCAACCGCAAGCCTTCACCCTGACCTCGGAACTGCCGGGGCGCACCAGCGCCTACCGTGTGGCCGAGGTTCGTCCGCAGGTGAACGGCATCATTCTCAAGCGCCTGTTCAAGGAAGGCACCGACGTCAAGGAAGGGCAGCAGCTCTACCAGATCGACCCGGCCGTCTACGAGGCGACCCTGGCCAACGCCCAGGCCAACCTGCAGGCTACCCGCTCGCTGGCCGAACGCTACAAGCAACTGATCGACGAGCAGGCCGTCTCCAAGCAGGAATACGACGACGCCAACGCCAAACGATTGCAGGCCGAGGCCTCGCTCAAGAGCGCCCAGATCGACCTGCGCTACACCAAGGTGCTGGCCCCGATCAGTGGCCGCATCGGTCGCTCCTCGGTCACCGAAGGCGCCCTGGTGAACAACGGCCAGACCAACGCCATGGCCACCATCCAGCAGCTCGACCCGATCTACGTCGACGTCACCCAGTCCACCGCCGAGCTGCTCAAGCTGCGCCGTGACCTGGAAGGCGGCCAACTGCAGAAGGCCGGCGACAACGCCGCCCAGGTGCAGCTGGTGCTGGAAGACGGCAGCCTGTTCAAGCAGCAGGGTCGCCTGGAGTTCTCCGAAGTCGCGGTCGACGAGACCACCGGTTCCGTCACCCTGCGCGCGATCTTCCCCAACCCCGACCACACCCTGCTGCCCGGCATGTTCGTCCATGCGCGGCTCAAGGCCGGGGTCAACGCCAACGCCATCCTGGCCCCGCAACAGGGCGTGACCCGCGACCTCAAGGGCGCGCCGACCGCGCTGGTGGTCAACCAGGAGAACAAGGTCGAACTGCGCCAGCTCAAGGCCAGCCGCACCCTGGGTAGCGACTGGCTGATCGAGGAAGGCCTGAACCCGGGCGACCGTCTGATCACCGAAGGGCTGCAATTCGTGCGACCGGGCGTCGAGGTCAAGGTCAGCGAAGCCACCAACGTCAAGAAGCCGGCCGGCCCTGCTCAGGCCAACACGGCCAAAGCCGACGCCAAAGCGGAGTAAACCATGTCGAAGTTCTTTATCGATCGCCCGATCTTCGCCTGGGTGATCGCCCTGGTGATCATGCTGGTCGGCGCCCTGTCGATCCTGAAGCTGCCGATCAACCAGTATCCGAGCATCGCCCCGCCGGCCATCGCCATCTCCGTGACCTACCCGGGCGCCTCGGCGCAGACGGTGCAGGACACCGTGGTGCAGGTGATCGAGCAGCAGCTCAACGGTATCGACAACCTGCGTTATGTGTCGTCGGAAAGTAACTCCGACGGCAGCATGACCATCACCGCCACCTTCGAGCAGGGCACCAACTCCGACACCGCGCAGGTCCAGGTCCAGAACAAGCTGAACCTGGCCACCCCGCTGTTGCCGCAGGAAGTGCAGCAGCAAGGTATCCGCGTCACCAAGGCAGTGAAGAACTTCCTGCTGGTGATCGGCCTGGTGTCCGAAGACGGCAGCATGAGCAAGGACGACCTGGCCAACTACATCGTCTCCAACATGCAGGACCCGATCTCGCGGACCGCGGGCGTCGGTGACTTCCAGGTGTTCGGTGCGCAGTACGCCATGCGCATCTGGCTGGATCCGGCCAAGCTGAACAAGTTCCAGCTGACCCCGGTCGACGTGCGCACCGCCGTGGCCGCGCAGAACGTCCAGGTCTCGTCCGGCCAGCTCGGCGGCCTGCCGGCACTGCCGGGTACCCAGCTCAACGCCACCATCATCGGCAAGACCCGCCTGCAGACCGCCGAGCAGTTCGAGAAGATCCTGCTCAAGGTCAACAACGACGGTTCCCAGGTCCGCCTGGGGGATGTCGCCACGGTCGGCCTGGGCGGCGAGAACTACGCCATCAGTGCCCAGTACAACGGCATGCCGGCCTCGGGCCTGGCGGTCAAGCTGGCCACCGGCGCCAACGCCCTGGACACCGCAAAGGCGCTGCGCACCACCATCAGCGACCTGGAGCCGTTCTTCCCGCCGGGCGTGAAGGCCGTGTTCCCGTATGACACCACCCCGGTGGTCACCGAATCGATCAGCGGGGTGATCCACACCCTGATCGAGGCCGTGGTCCTGGTGTTCCTGGTGATGTACCTGTTCCTGCAGAACTTCCGCGCCACCATCATCACCACCATGACCGTGCCGGTGGTGTTGCTGGGTACCTTCGGCATCCTCGCCGCCGCCGGCTTCAGCATCAACACCCTGACCATGTTCGCCATGGTCCTGGCCATCGGCCTGCTGGTGGACGATGCCATCGTCGTGGTGGAGAACGTCGAGCGGGTGATGTCCGAGGAAGGGTTGCCGCCCAAGGAGGCGACCAAGCGCTCCATGGAGCAGATCCAGGGCGCCCTGGTGGGTATCGCCCTGGTGCTGTCGGCGGTACTGCTGCCAATGGCGTTCTTCGGCGGTTCCACCGGTGTGATCTATCGCCAGTTCTCCATCACCATCGTCTCGGCCATGGGCCTGTCGGTGCTGGTGGCGCTGATCTTCACCCCGGCCCTGTGCGCCACCATGCTCAAGCCGCTGAAGAAGGGCGAGCACCATGTGGCCAAGCGCGGCTTCTTCGGCTGGTTCAACCGCAACTTCGACCGCAGCGTCGTCGGCTACGAACGCAGCGTCGGCACCATCCTGCGCAACAAGATCCCGTTCCTGCTGGCCTACGCCCTGATCGTGGTCGGCATGATCTGGTTGTTCGCGCGCATCCCCACCGCGTTCCTGCCCGAGGAAGACCAGGGCGTGCTGTTCGCCCAGGTGCAGACCCCGGCCGGCTCCAGTGCCGAACGCACCCAGGTGGTGGTCGACCAGATGCGCGAGTATCTGCTCGACAAGGAAGCCGATACCGTGGCATCGGTGTTCACCGTCAACGGCTTCAACTTCGCCGGTCGTGGCCAGAGCTCGGGCATGGCGTTCATCATGCTCAAGCCGTGGGACGAGCGCTCGAAGGAGAACAGCGTGTTCGCCCTCGCCCAGCGCGCGCAGATGCACTTCTTCAGCTTCCGCGACGCGATGGTGTTCGCCTTCGCCCCGCCGGCGGTGCTCGAACTGGGTAACGCCACCGGCTTCGACGTGTTCCTCCAGGACCGCGCCGGCGTCGGCCACGCGAAACTGATGGAAGCGCGCAACCAGTTCCTGGCCAAGGCCGCGCAGAGCAAGATCCTCAGCGCCGTGCGTCCGAACGGGCTGAACGACGAGCCGCAGTACCAACTGACCATCGACGACGAACGCGCCAGTGCCCTGGGCGTGACCATCGCCGACATCAACAACACCCTGTCGATCGCCCTGGGCGGTAGCTACGTCAACGACTTCATCGACCGTGGCCGGGTCAAGAAGGTCTACATCCAGGGCGAGCCAAACTCGCGGATGAGCCCGGAAGACCTGCAGAAGTGGTACGTGCGCAACGGCAAGGGCGAGATGGTGCCGTTCTCCTCCTTCGCCAAGGGCGAATGGAGCTATGGCTCGCCGAAGCTGTCGCGCTACAACGGCGTTGAGGCGGTCGAGATCCTCGGTACCCCGGCACCGGGCTACAGTACCGGTGAGGCCATGGCCGAAGTCGAGCGCATCGCCGGCGAACTGCCAACCGGCATCGGCTTCTCCTGGACCGGCATGTCCTACGAGGAAAAACTCTCCGGCTCGCAGATGCCGGCGCTGTTCGCCCTCTCGGTGCTGTTCGTGTTCCTGTGCCTGGCAGCGTTGTACGAAAGCTGGTCGATCCCGATCGCGGTGGTGCTGGTCGTGCCGCTGGGCATCATCGGTGCACTGCTCGCCACCAGCCTGCGCGGGTTGTCCAACGACGTGTACTTCCTGGTCGGCCTGCTGACCACCATCGGCCTGGCGGCGAAGAACGCCATCCTGATCGTCGAATTCGCCAAGGAACTGCACGAACAGGGCAAAAGCCTGTACGACGCGGCCATCGAGGCCTGCCGTATGCGTCTGCGCCCGATCATCATGACCTCCCTGGCGTTCATCCTCGGCGTGGTACCGTTGACCATCGCCAGCGGCGCCGGCGCCGGCAGCCAGCACGCCATCGGTACCGGTGTGATCGGCGGCATGATCAGTGCGACCGTGCTGGCGATCTTCTGGGTACCGCTATTCTTCGTCGCAGTGTCGTCGCTGTTCGGCAGCAAAGAGCCGAAAGAACACGCCACCCCTGAAACTCCACGTTATGAGGCTGGGCAATGACCAAGTCTTTGTTGTCCCTGGCGGTAACCGCCTTCATCCTCGGCGGCTGCTCGCTGATCCCCGACTACCAGACGCCTGAGGCGCCGGTGGCGGCGCAGTGGCCGCAAGGCCCTGCGTACTCGCCGACCGAGTCGGCCAACGTCGCCGCGGCCGAGCAAGGCTGGCGCCAGTTCTTCCACGATCCGGCGCTGCAGCAGCTGATCCAGACCTCGCTGGAAAACAACCGCGACCTGCGCGTCGCGGCGTTGAACATCGACGCCTACCGCGCCCAGTACCGTATCCAGCGCGCCGACCTGCTGCCGGCCGTGACGGCCAATGGCAGCGGCAGCCGCCAGCGGATGCCGGCCAACATGTCGCAGACCGGCGAATCCACCATCAGCAGCCAGTACTCGGCCACCCTCGGTGTCAGCGCCTATGAGCTGGACCTGTTCGGCCGTGTGCGCAGCCTGACCCAGCAGGCCCTGGAAACCTACCTGTCCAGCGAGCAGGCGCGCCGCTCCACGCAGATCAGCCTGGTGGCCAGCGTGGCCAACGCCTACTACACCTGGCAGGCCGACCAGGCGCTGCTGAAGCTGACCGAAGAAACGCTCAAGACGTACGAAGAGAGCTACAACCTGACCCGCCGCAGCAATGAGGTGGGCGTGGCTTCGGCGCTGGACCTGAGCCAGGCCCGCACCGCCGTCGAAGGCGCGCGGGTCAAGCTGTCGCAGTACCAGCGCCTGGTCGCCCAGGACCTGAACAGCCTCACCGTGCTGGTGGGCACCGGCGTGCCGGCCACCCTGCCCAAGCCGCTGGAGCTCAATGCCGACCAGCTGGCCGAAGTGCCGGCCGGCCTGCCGTCCGACATCCTGCAACGTCGTCCGGACATCCAGGAAGCCGAGCACCTGCTCAAGGCCGCCAACGCCAACATCGGCGCCGCCCGCGCCGCGTTCTTCCCGAGCATCAGCCTGACCGCCAACGCCGGTACCCTGAGCCCGGACATGGGCGGGCTGTTCAAGGGTGGTTCGGGCACCTGGCTGTTCCAGCCGCAGATCAACCTGCCGATCTTCAACGCCGGTAGCCTCAAGGCCAGCCTGGACTATTCGAAGATCCAGAAGGACATCAACGTCGCCAAGTACGAGAAGACCATCCAGACCGCCTTCCAGGAAGTCGCCGATGGCCTGGCCGCACGCAAGACGTTCGAAGAGCAGTTGCAGGCGCAACGCGACCTGGTGGCGGCGAACCAGGACTACTACCGCCTGGCCGAGCGTCGCTACCGCATCGGCATCGACAGCAACCTGACCTTCCTCGACGCCCAGCGCAACCTGTTCAGCGCCCAGCAGTCGCTGATCGGCGATCGCCTGTCGCAGCTGGTCAGCGAGGTCAACCTGTACAAGGCCCTCGGTGGCGGCTGGTACGAACAGACCCAGCAGCAGGCCTCGATCCAGACGCCGAAAGGCTGATTGGAGCGGTAACGGCATCAAGCCCACCCTTGCGGTGGGCTTTTTGTTTTTTGGCTGACTGCCAGGGCCCTTTCGCGGGTAAACCCGCTCCCACAGGGGGAATGCAGCGTCCTGTGGGAGCGGGTTTACCCGCGAAAGGGCCAGCACAGTCTGCACCGGCTACCAGCGCCAACATATGGTTCGATAATCGCCCCATTCCGCGTTCCACGAATTGCCTCGCCCCCACCCTCCCCCGCACCATCGCCCACGCAACGTTGCACAAGCTCTCTCTAAAGACGCCCGACCCTGCGGCCCGCACCCGCAGCGCACCGGCTCGCCCAATAAAAACAAGAGATCCACGACAGATGAGCACTTTGCAACCCGCACGCCAGCTGCTGCCGGGCCTGTTGGCCCTGTCCTGCGCCTTGCCCGCCGTCGCCGCCGAAAGCGGTTTTCTGGAAGACGCCAAGGCCAGCCTCAACCTGCGCAACTTCTACATCAACCGCAACTTCGTCGACCCGGCCAACCCCCAGGGCAAAGCCGAGGAATGGACCCAGAGCTTCATCCTCGACGCCCGTTCCGGCTTCACCCAGGGCACCGTCGGCTTCGGTGTGGACGTGCTGGGCCTGTACTCGGTCAAGCTCGATGGCGGCAAGGGCACGGCTGGCACCCACCTGCTGCCGGTGCATGACGATGGCCGCCCGGCCGATGATTTCGGCCGCCTGGGCGTGGCCTTGAAAACGCGCCTGTCGCAGACCGAGCTCAAGGTCGGCGAGTGGATGCCGGTGCTGCCGATCCTGCGCTCGGACGATGGCCGCTCGTTGCCGCAGACCTTCCGCGGCGGCCAGCTCACCTCCAAGGAGCTCGACGGCCTGACTCTGTATGCCGGCCAGTTCCGTGGCAACAGCCCGCGCAACGACGCGAGCATGGAAGACATGTTCATGCAGGGGCGCGCCGGCATCACCTCCGACCGCTTCAACTTCGCCGGTGGCGAATACAGTTTCAACGACAAGCGCACCATGGTCGGCCTGTGGGACGCCCGCCTCAAGGACATCTACCGCCAGCAGTACCTGAACCTGGTGCACAGCCAGCCCCTGGGCGACTGGACCCTGGGCGCCAACCTGGGCTACTTCCTCGGCAAGGAAGACGGCAGTGCCCGTGCCGGTGACCTGGACAACCGCACCGCCTCGGCCATGCTCTCGGCGCGCTACCAGGGCCACACCTTCTACATCGGCCTGCAGAAGGTCAGCGGCGACGATGCCTGGATGCGGGTCAACGGCACCAGCGGCGGTACCCTGGCCAACGACAGCTACAACGCCAGCTTCGATAATGCCCAGGAACGCTCCTGGCAGGTGCGCCATGACTTCAACTTCGTCACCGTGGGCATCCCCGGGCTGACCCTGATGAACCGCTATATCAAGGGTGACAACGTGCATGCCGGCGGGGTGGACGATGGCAAGGAGTGGGCCCGCGAGACCGAGCTGGCCTATGTGGTGCAGGCCGGGACGTTCAAGGACCTGTCGGTGAAATGGCGCAACTCGACCATGCGCAGGGACTTCAGCAGCAATGCGTTCGACGAGAACCGGTTGATTGTCAGTTATCCGCTGAACCTGCTTTAGCAGGTCTGGCCTCTTCGCGGGTAAACCCGCTCCCACAGGGACAGCACAGCCTTGGAGTCCAGTGTTATACCTGTGGGAGCGGGTTTACCCGCGAAGAGGCCGGTGGCCACACTAAAGAATCTAAAGGAATATATAAATCAAATAACATTCTTTGACGTTATATATGGCAACCCGCTAAAACCGAGCCCTGATCCCCGCACCAGAGCCCGAGCATGGACCTCCGCCAACTGCGCTATTTCATCGCCCTCACCGAATACCGCAGTTTCGTCCGCGCCGCCGAAGCCATGGGCATCACCCAACCCGCCTTCAGCCGCGCCATCCAGAACCTCGAGCAGACCTTCGGATGCGCCCTGGTTGATCGCGCCAACAAGTCACTGCCCCCTACCCCCGAGGGGCAGGTGGTACTGCAACACGCCCGCCGCCTGGTGCAAGGCGCGGCGCAGTTGAACAACGACGTGCTGCAGATGACCAAGCTCGATGCCGGCGAACTGCATTTCGGCAGTGGCCCGGCCCTGGCCGTGCGCCTGGTGCCCCAGGCCCTGCAACAGTTCATCGATCGCCACCCAGGCATCCGCACCGCGCTGCTGGTGGACAACGCCGAACGCCTGAGCCAGGCGCTGCGGCGAGAGCAAATCGAGTTCTTCGTCGATGACGTGCGCCCCTTCGAGGCCGATCCGAACTTCCACACCGAAGCGCTGACCCCGCGCCCCGGCCTGTTCTTCTGCCGCCCGGGTCACCCATTGCTGGCCAAGGACAGCCTGTCGACCAACGACCTGTTCGCCTACCCACTGGCCAGTGCGCTGCTGGCGCCGGGCGTGCGCAAGCGCCTGGCCAACCTCAGCGGACGCAGCGACTTCACCCCGCACCTGCAGACCGAGCACCTGGCGGTGCTGCGCAGCGTGGTGCTGGCCAGCGACGCCATCGGCACGGCCAGCGAGGAGGCGGTGGCCGAGGACCTGGCCACCGGCGATCTGGTGCGCCTGCACTGGCGCAACCTGCCGCCGGGCCTGGAGGTCCTCAGCGTGCGCTGCGGGGTGATCAGCCGCAGCGGCTATCGCCTGTCACCGGCGGCGCGGGCGATGATCGACACCCTGGTCAGCCTGGATGCTGCCCCATCGCCCGCAGACGCCGGGCATCGACAATCTCCACCTCGCCATAGCCCAGGCGCACCACGCCGGACTGCTCGAAGCTCCTGAGGATCTGGTTGATGGTCTGGCGCGACAGCGACAACATCAGCGCCAGCTGTTCCTGGGACACCTGCAACCGCCACTGGGCGACATCGCGCTCGCCATAGCCTTCGGCCATCTGCAGCAGGCGCTGGGCCACCCGCGGCGCGGCGGCCAGCAGGCTCTGCTGCTCCAGGGCAACGAACACCCAGCGCAACTTGTGGCTCATCAACAAGGCCAGGTCGCGCCAGTGCACAGGCTCGCGCGCCAGCCACTCGAGCAGCGGCGCCTGGGGGATCCACAGCAGGCGCGTCGGCCCTTCGGCATAGGCGTCGTGGGTACGCGGCTGGCCATCGAACAGGCTGATCTCGCCAAACCAGTGGGGCGACTCGACCAGCGTCAACAGTGCCTCCTTGCCTTCGCTGCTGACCGCGCCGACCCGCATCGCCCCCTCCAGCACCGCATACAGGCCACAGGGCGCATCACCGCGCTGGAACAGGCATTGCCCCGGCGCCAGCTCACGCGCACGGCCCAGGGCCAGCAGGCTATCCTGAACGGTAGCGGGCAATTGCCGGAACCACTGGCCATGCAGCAGCTGGGTACGCGGGTCGTGCATGGCGCCTCGCAAAACGAACTCTGTCGGCCAGGCGACAGACGACGGTGACTGAACAGGGGCAAGCTGCGCTCACCCCTGATGGAGGAACAACAATGAAAAACCTCGTCGAGCACCTGAGTCAATACGCGGCCTACCACCGCGATCCGCGCAACATCGCCACTCACTTCATCGGCATTCCGCTGATCGTGCTGGCCGTGACCATCCTGCTGTCGCGCCCCGGCTGGGACCTGGCCGGCGTCTGGCTGTCGCCGGCCCTGCTGCTGGCGGGCTGGTCGGTGTGGTTCTACCTGCGCCTGGACCTGCGCATCGGGCTGGTGATGGGCCTGCTGCTGGGGCTGTGCCTGTGGGCCGGCCAGGCGCTGGCCGTGCAGAGCACCGGGTTGTGGCTGAGCGCCGGGCTGGGGGCGTTCGTGGTGGGCTGGATCATCCAGTTCGTCGGACACTGGTATGAAGGACGCAAGCCGGCGTTCGTCGATGACCTGAGCGGGCTGATCATCGGGCCACTGTTCGTGGTGGCGGAGCTGGCGTTCATGGCCGGGCTGTGCCCTGAGCTGAAAAAGGCCGTGGAGGCCAATGCCGGGCCGGTGGCCATCCGCCAGAAGAAAGCGGCGATCTGACCCCACCTCGAGGCCTGTAGGAGCGGCCTTGTGCCGCGAAAGGGCCGCAAAGCGGCCCGGCAGCTTCGGCGTCCCCCGCGATGGGGCTGCTGCGCAGCCCATTCGCGGCACAAGGCCGCTCCTACAGGGAAGCGCGCAAGCCTACAGCCGCGACTCCACCCCCAGTTCATCCCACACCGACTCGGCCAGGTGGAACGTGGCGTTGGCCGCCGGGATCCCGCAGTAGATCGCGCTCTGCATGATCACTTCCTTGATCTCTTCGCGCGTCACGCCATTGTTGCCGGCGGCGCGCAGGTGCAGCTTGAGTTCGTCGTTGCGGTTCATGCCGATCAGCATGGCGATGGTGATCAGGCTGCGGGTATGCCGCGCCAGGCCGGGGCGCGTCCAGATATCGCCCCAGGCATGCCGGGTGATCATCTCCTGGAACTCGCCGTTGAAGTCGTTGAGCTTCTCCAGGCTGCGGTCGACATGGGCGTCGCCCAGCACCGCACGGCGTACCTGCATGCCCGCCTCGTAGCGTTGTTTCTCGTCCACGGTGTACTCCTCAGCGGCTCGACAGGAAGTCGAGCATACGGCGGCTGAACGGCGCGCCGATCTCGACATTGGACAGGTGCGCCGCCGCAAACTCCACGTACTCGGCGCCGAGGATGCCGGCCTGCATGAAGCGACCGTGCTCGGGGGTGGTCACCGCATCGGCGCTACCGGCGACAATCAGGGTCGGCACCTGGATCTGGTTGAGCTGGTCACGGAAATCGGCATCGCGCACCGCGGCGCAATTGGCCGCGTAGCCCTCCGGCGAGGTCTGCGCCAGCATCTGGCAGATACGCAGGGTGCGTTCCGGCTCGGCGGCGGCGAACGCCGGGGTGAACCAGCGGGCGATGGAGGCATCGCGCAAGTCGGCCATGGCCTGCCGGCCCCCCGCGAGCACGGTGTCGATGCGGGTGTTCCACACTTCGTCACTGGCGATCTTCGCCGCCGTGTTGCACAGCGCCAGGCTGAGCAGGCGGTTACCCGCGTTTATGCCCAGCCACTGACCGATCAGGCCACCCATGGACAGGCCGATGAAATGGGCCTTCTCGATATCCAGGGCATCAAGCAGGGCCAGCACGTCGCCACCGAGTTGCTCGATGCTGTAGGGGCCCTCGGTGACCAGCGAACCGCCATGCCCCCGGGTGTCGTAGCGCAGCACACGGAAATGTTCGGCCCAGGCCGGGATCTGCGCATCCCACATGTGCAGGTCGGTGCCCAGCGAGTTGGACAGGACCAGCACCGGCGCATCGTCCGGACCGTCGAGTTGGTAATGCAATGCGCCATCGGCCAGTTGCAGGTGCGCCACAGCGGTCTCCTTTCAGGCAGTGAATCGTTGATGTTCGGCCACGGCGCGTGCCACCCAGACACGCGCCTGGCCGAGGTAATGGGCAGGGTCGAGCAGACGGTCGAGCTCCTCAGCGGACAGTTCGGCGCTGACCTGCGGTTCGTCGCCCAGCACGGCACGCAGGTGGCGCCCCTCGGCCACGGCGCGCTGGCAGCATTGCTCCAGCAGGTGATGGGCACGCTCGCGCCCCAGGCGCTGGGCGAGCACGATACTGACCGCCTCGGCCAGCACCAGGCCCTGGGTCAGGTCCAGGTTGCGGCGCATGCGGGCGGCGTCCACCTCCATGCCCTCGGCTATCAGCTGCGCCTGGCGCAGGGCGCCGGAGACCAGGCAGCAGATTTCCGGCAGGGTTTCCCATTCGGCATGCCACAGGCCGAGGCTGCGCTCGTGCTCCTGGGGCATCGCGGTGAACAGGGTCGAGACCAGCCCCGGCACGCGGGTGGCGGCACCGATCAGCACCGCCGCGCCCACCGGGTTGCGCTTGTGCGGCATGGTCGAGGATCCGCCCTTGCCCGGCGCGCCGGGCTCGAACAACTCGCCCGCCTCGGTCTGCATCAGCAGGCTGACATCCCGGCCGAACTTGCCCAGGCTGCCGGCGACCAGGCCCAGTACCGAGGCGAACTCCACCAGGCGGTCCCGCTGGGTGTGCCACGGCTGTTCGGGCAAGGACAGTTTCAGCTGCGCGGCCAGGGCCTCGGCCACCGGCAAGGCCTTGCTGCCCAGCGCCGCCAGGCTGCCGGAGGCGCCGCCGAACTGCAGCACCAGCAGGCGCGGGCGCAGTTCCTTGAGGCGCTGGCGATGACGGGTCAGGGCGCCAAGTACACCGGCCAGCTTCATCCCCAGTGTCACTGGCGTCGCATGCTGCAGCCAGGTGCGCCCCACCAGCGGCGTGTCGGCATGCTGCAGCGCCTGGCGGGCCAGGGTGTCGGCCAGCTTGCCGAGGTCGCGGTCGATCAGCGCCAGGGCGTCACGCAGTTGCAGCACCAGGCCGCTGTCCATCGCATCCTGACTGGTTGCGCCCAGGTGCACGTAGCGCTCGGCCTCGGGCACGCCGCTGGCGACCACCTTGCCCAGGGCCTTGACCAGCGGAATCGCCGAGTTGCCGGCAATGGCGATGGCATCGGCCAAGGCACGCACGTCATAGCGCTCGGCCTTGCAGGCCGCCTCGATGGCGCTCACCGCGGTGTGCGGCACCAGTCCGGCACCCGCCTCGGCACGGGCCAGGGCGGCCTCGAAATCGAGCATGCCCTGCAGCCGGCCACGGTCGGAGAAGATCTCGCGCATGGCCGGCGCGGTGAAGTAGGCATCGAACAGTTGGTTGCTCATGCAACGTCCTTAGTGATCATGGTGCAGGTACGCCGCTTGCTTGGGCAGGCGCAGGCTGAACAGGAAGGCCACCGCCATCATCGCGGTCACGTACCAGTAGAAGGTGTTCTCCATCCCTAAGGTTTTCAAGCCCAGTGCCACGTATTCGGCGGAACCGCCGAACACCGCGTTGGCCACGGCATAGGCCAGCCCTACCCCCAGCGCACGGACCTGCGGGGGGAACATCTCGGCCTTCACCAGGCCGCTGATGGAGGTGTAGAAGCTGACGATGCACAGCGCCAGGGTCACCAGCACGAAGGCCATGAACGGGCTGCTCACGGTCTTCAGCGCCATCAGCAACGGCACGGTGAAGATCGTCCCCAGGGCGCCGAACAGCAGCATCGAATTGCGTCGGCCAATGCGGTCGGAGAGCATGCCGAACACCGGCTGCAGGATCATGAACACGAACAGCGCGCCGGTCATGACGAAACTGGCGCTCTTGGCGTTCATGCCGGCGGTGTTGACCAGGTACTTCTGCATGTAGGTGGTGAAGGTGTAGAAGATCAGCGAGCCACCGGCGGTGTATCCCAGCACTGTGATGAAGGCGGCGGCATGGTTGCGAAACAACCCGCTGATGGTGCCGGCGTCCTTGTCCTGGCGGGTCTCGGCGCTGCTGGTCTCCTTCAGCGAGCGACGCAGCATCAGCGAGATCAGCGCGGCGATGGCGCCGACCACGAACGGGATGCGCCAGCCATAAGCGCGCAGCTCATCCTCGCTGAGCAGTTGTTGCAGGATCACCACCACCAGCACCGCCAGCAATTGGCCGCCGATCAGGGTGACGTACTGAAACGAGGCGAAGAAGCCGCGCTGGCCGCGCAAGGCCACTTCGCTCATGTAAGTGGCGGTGGTGCCGTACTCGCCGCCCACCGACAGGCCCTGGATCAGCCGTGCCAGGAGCAGCAGCGCCGGTGCCCAGGCGCCGATGCTGGCGTAGGTGGGCAGGCAGGCGATGATCAGCGAGCCGCCGCACATCATCAGCACCGAGATCATCAGCGAATTCTTGCGCCCGTGACGGTCGGCCAGGCGGCCGAAGATCCAGCCACCGATGGGGCGCATCAGGAAGCCTGCGGCGAACACACCGGCGGTGTTGAGCAACTGCACCGTGGGGTCGTCGGAGGGGAAGAAGGCCGGGGCGAAGTAGATCGCGCAGAAGGCATAGACATAGAAGTCGAACCATTCGACCAGGTTGCCCGACGAGGCGCCGACGATGGCGAAGATCCGCTTGCTGCGTTCTTCGCCGGTGTAATAGCTGGAAGTCATGGTGTTTTTACTCCTGGGAGGTCACTGCAAAGTCTAGACATACCCAGTAACAATCTCGTTCCCTGCCGGACATGGATCCCTGTAGGAGCGGCCTTGTGCCGCGAAAGGGCTGCGTAGCAGCCCCCGGCGGTATTCGCGTTGGAACACAAGTCTCGGGGCCGCTGCGCAGCCCTTTCGCGGCACAAGGCCGCTCCTACAGGGGGCGAGTCCAACTTCAGACCCGCTCGATGGCCAACGCCAGGCCCTGACCGACGCCCACGCACATGGTCGCCAACCCCTTGCGCCCACCGCTCCTCTCCAGCTGATGCAACGCCGTCAGCACCAGGCGCGCCCCGCTCATCCCCAGCGGGTGCCCCAGGGCGATCGCACCGCCGTTGGGATTGACCTGTGGCGCATCGTCCGCCAAGCCCAGCTCGCGCAGCACCGCCAGCCCCTGGCTGGCAAACGCCTCGTTGAGCTCGATGACATCGAAATCTGCCACCGCCACACCCAGCCGCTCGGTCAGCTTGCGCACCGCCGGCACCGGGCCGATACCCATCACCCGTGGCGCCACGCCGGCACTGGCCATGCCCAGCACCCGGGCGCGTGGCGTCAGGCCATGCTTTTTCACCGCCTCGGCCGAGGCCAGGATCAATGCAGCGGCGCCATCGTTGACGCCCGAGGCATTGCCTGCGGTAACCGTCTTGTCAGGGCCATTGACCGGTTTGAGCCTGTTCAGCGCCTCCAGCGTGGTGTCCGGGCGCAGATGCTCATCCTGCTCGACCACCGTCTCGCCTTTCTTGTGGGCGATACGCACCGGCACGATCTCTTCGGCGAAGTAACCGGCAGCCTGCGCGGCGGCGGCCTTCTGCTGGCTGCGCAGGGCAAAGACGTCCTGATCGGCGCGCGACACCTGGTAGTCGTCAGCGACGTTGTCGGCGGTCTCGGGCATCGAGTCCACGCCATGCTGCGCCTTCATCAACGGGTTGACGAAGCGCCAGCCGATGGTGGTGTCCTCGAGCTTCATATTGCGCGAGTAGCCGCTCTCGGCCTTGCCCATCACGAACGGCGCGCGGGACATCGACTCGACGCCACCGGCAATGGCCAGTTCCATCTCGCCACTGGCGATGGCACGAAAGGCGGTGCCGATGGCGTCCATGCCCGAGGCGCACAAACGGTTGAGGGTCACGCCGGGAATGCTTTGCGGCAGGCCGGCCAGCAGCAGCGCCATGCGCGCCACGTTGCGGTTGTCCTCGCCGGCCTGGTTGGCGCAACCAAGGAACACTTCGTCGAGCAGCTCCCACTGCACCTGCGGATTGCGCTCGACCAGCGCCTTGAGCGGCACCGCCGCCAGGTCGTCGGCGCGCACACTGGCCAAGGCGCCGCCGAAGCGGCCAATGGGGGTGCGGATGGCGTCGCAGATAAAGACGTCACGCATCAGGCTTCTCCTGCCGTCTGGCCATGGGCGGCGGCGGTGCGCGCTTCGAGGTCGCGCAGGGCGGACAGCTCGACATCGCTGGGTGCCGCGGTCTGCTGCACGTCGTCGGCGAAGCGGATCGCCCAGCCGGTGGCGGCAACGATCTGCTCGCGAGTCACGCCCGGGTGGATCGATGTGACCACGAATTCATGGGTGCCCGTTTCCGGCTCCATGATGCACAGGTCGGTGATGATGCCGACCGGCCCCTCGCCGGGCAGGCCAAGGCGCTTGCGCGAGTCGCCGCCTTCGCCGTGGCCGACCGAGGTGATGAAGTCGAGCTTGTCGACGAACGCCCGCGGCGACTGCTTGAGGATGATCAGCACCTGCTTGGCGGAACCGGCGATCTCCGGTGCACCGCCGGCACCCGGCAGGCGAGTCTTCGGCGCATGGTAGTCGCCGACCACCGTGGTGTTGATGTTGCCGAAGCGGTCGACCTGGGCCGCACCGAGGAAGCCGACGTCGATGCGCCCGCCCTGCAGCCAGTAGCGGAAGATCTCGCCGGTCGGTACCACGGTGTCGGCGGTTTCGGCCAGCTCGCCGTCACCGATGGACAACGGCAGCACGCTAGGCTTGGCGCCGATCGGGCCGGACTCGTAGATCAGCACGACATCGGGCGACGAGGTCAGGCGTGCCAGGTTGGCGGCCTTGGACGGCAGGCCGATGCCGACGAAGCACACGGCACCGTTGCGCAGGCGACGGGCCGCCGCGACGGTCATCATTTCGGAAGTGGAGTAGCTCATTGCGCGGCCTCCGCGGTGCTGGCCAGCTTGGCCTGGAATTCGGTGAAGTCCCGGGTGCCACGGATGAAGGTGTCGATCCAGGCGGTGAACGACTCGCGGTTGCGGGCGATCGGGTCCCAGGCCTGGTAGAAGCGGTTGTCGCGCTCGTAGTAGCCGTGGGCGTAGGACGGGTGGGCGCCGCCGGGCACCAGGCACACCGCGCTGAGCGCCCAGGTCGGCAGCACACAGGCATTCATCGGCGCATTCAGGTCATCGACGATCTCTTCGACGGTGACAATGCAGCGCTTGGCCGCAAGAGCCGCCTCCTTCTGCACGCCGAGGATGCCCCACAGCAGCACGTTGCCCTTGCGGTCGGCCTTCTGCGCATGGATCACGGTGACGTCCGGGCGCACCGACGGCACGGCGGCAAGCACCTCGCCGGTGAACGGGCAGGTGACGCTCTTGATCAGCGGGTTGACCTTCGGCAGGTCGGAGCCGGCGTAGGCACGCAGCACCGCGAACGGCAGGCCGGAGGCGCCGGCGACATAGGCGTTGGCCAGGTCGGCGTGGCTGTGTTCCTCGATCTCGATGGCGTGCGGCCACTGCTTCTCCACCGCGTCGCGCAGGCGATGCAGCGAACCGACGCCGGGGTTGCCGCCCCAGGAGAAGATCAGCTTGCGCGCGCAGCCGGCACCGATCAGCTGGTCGTAGATCAGGTCCGGGGTCATGCGCACCAAGGTCAGGTCGCGCTTGCCCTGGCGGATGATCTCGTGACCGGCCGCCGTCGGAATCAGGTGGGTGAAGCCTTCGAGGGCGACGCTGTCGCCATCCTGGATGAACTGCTTCACGGCCTCGTGAAGCGAGAGGATTGCTGCCATTGGAGACTCCTGGTCAGGTCGAGTCGAGTCAGTGAGCAGCGGGCCATTGCGTCGCTGCGATGGGCCCAGATTAAGGAGGTTGCCGGGGCGGGTACAATCCGATAATCGCACTTTCGTGCGATTATCGAACCATTTGTTACTCTGCTATTTAACGCGCCCCAATCGCCTCAGGTCGCGTCGGCGTGGCTCACCAGCCCCTTCACCACTACGCCGATGGTGGCCAGCGCCGCCGGCACCAGCAGCGCGGTCAGCACCTGCTCGAAGGTCCACCCCAGCCCCAGCAGCGTCGCCCCGCTCCAGGCACCGAGGATCGCGCCGAAGCGACCGATCCCGAGCATCCACGACACCCCGGTGGCGCGCCCCTGGGTCGGGTAGAACCGCGCCGCCAACGACGGCATGGCCGATTGCGCGCCGTTCACGCACATGCCGGCGACCAGCACCAGCGTGGCCAGCAAGGTGATGTTGCCCAGGCTCTGCCCCACGGCATAGGCAAACACACCCGCCAGCAGGTAGAAGACGCCGATCACCTTGTGCGGGTTGAAGCGGTCCATCGCCCAACCCACGGCCACCGCGCTGAGCACGCCGCCGAACTGGAACAACGCGCCGATGAAGGCGGCCTGCTCCATGCTCGCGCCGCTGTCACGCATCAGGGTCGGCAGCCAGCTGGTCAGCAGGTAGACGATCACCAGGCCCATGAAATAGGTCAGCCACAGCAGCACGGTGCCCAGGCCATAGGTACCCGAGAAGATCACCGCGAACACGTTGCGCGCCGCCACCGCCTTCTGCTCCGGCACACTGAAGCTCGCGGCCTGTGCCACCAGCGCCGGAGCAATCGGCGCCAGGGTCCGGCGCACCTTCTCGGTGCCACGGTTGCGCACCACCAGGAACCGCGCCGACTCCGGCAGCCAGACCAGCAGCACCAGTGCCAGCAGCAACGGCAGCACCCCGCCGATCACCAGCAGGCTGTGCCAGCCGTAGGCCGGGATCAGCTTGGCCGAGATGAAACCGCCCCCGGCCATGCCCAGGTTGAAGCCACAGAACATGCTGGTCACCAGCAGCGACTTGAGCCGCTCCGGGGTGTACTCGGAGAGCAAGGTGGTGGCATTGGGCATGCCTGCACCCAGGCCCAGGCCGGTCAGAAAGCGCAGTACCAGCAACTGGTCGACATTGGTCGCGTAGGCCGAGGCCAGGCTGAACCCGCCGAACACCAGCACCGCCCCCACCAGCACGCCCTTGCGCCCGAAGCGGTCGGCCAGCGGGCCGGAGCCGAGGGCGCCGAAGACCATGCCGATCAGCGCGGCGCTCATCACCGGGCCGAGACTGGCGCGGTCGATGCCCCATTCCTGGGACAGCGCCGGGGCAATGAAGCCCATGGCGGCGGTGTCCAGGCCATCGAGGAAGACGATCAGGAAACACAGGATCACCACCCGCCATTGATAGCGCGACAGCGGTTGGTCGTTGATGAGGGACTGGACATCGAGGCAGTTGCCGACAGCGGATTGTGGCTTGTTCATTGTTGTTATCCGGGAGTTGGGCACAGGCAGGCTACCGCGCATCGCTGATGCGCAGGAACAGCAAACGGTGGATACGGCGAACTGGATCAGCCGGCGTGCAGCAGCACTGCGCGCGGGTGCGGCCGCGACAGCGAAGGGAAGGTCTTCATGGAGGATGCCCTCGGGCCTGTTGTTATTGTCCGGTCGGCGAAGCCGACTCGTGCGACAGACATTAATCAGCAGGCGTGGGTGGCGCAATTCGCCGGGAACGACACTGTGCGTTTATCGAACACAAAGCGCCCGGTTCCTGTGCGAGCAACTGTCATGTGCAAACTCCACTCCCACAGGTACTGCACAACGTCTGAGACAGTGGGGATCCCGTGGGAGCGGCTTCAGCCGCGAACACCGGCGAAGCCGGTGCCACAGGATTGTGCGCAGGAATGAGGAGCGTCTGTGCAGATCAGCCAAACAACTGGTGACACAGGTCCTGGCTGGCCGCCAGCAGGATCGGCAGGAAACGCTGCTCCAGTTCCCCACGGCTGACCCGACCGACATGGGTACTCACGTTCAACGCCGCCAGCACCTGCCCCGAGGCGTCATAGATCGGCACGGCAATCGAACGCAGGCCCTGCTCCAGTTCCTGGTCGACCACGCACCAGCCCTGCTCGCGCACTTGCTGGATGCAGGCGAACAGCGATGCCGGATCGTGCAGGGTACGGCTGGTCCGCGCCTTGAGGTCCGCCCGCTCCAGATATTCGTGCAGGCTGGCGTCATCCAGCGCCGCCAGCAGGATGCGGCCCATCGACGTGCAATAGGCCGGGAGCCGCCCACCGACCGACAGGTCGACCGAAATCAATCGCTCGACCGTGGCCGAGCGCGCTATATAAAGGATGTCGTCGCCCTCCAGCGTGGCCATGTTGGCCGCCTCGTGGAGCTGGTCGCTGATCCGGTCGAGGTAGGGCTGGGCCGATACCGCCAACGGCGTGGACGACAGGTAGGCATGGCCAAGGGTCAGCACCTTGGGCAACAGCGAATAGGTTCGCCCGTCGGTGGTCGCGTAGCCAAGCTTCATCAGCGTATGCAGACAACGCCGCACCGCCGCCCGGGGAATTTCCGTGCGGTGGCTGATCTGGGCAATGGTCAGATGGCGCTTGCGCTCCTGGAACGCCTGGATCACCGCAAGGCCACGAGCCAGGGAGGTCATGAAATCCGGATCGCCGGTGAAGGCCTGGATGCGCTTGGCCGCAGACGCCACGATCGGCGGTGCCAGGGTGGGGCTGGTATTGCGCGCGGGCTCGTTCGCTGGCGGGCCGCTGGTTTCTTCGCTCATGGACATGCCTCAAAAAAATCGCTACCTCGTTCGATTATCGAACGAACGGCCGATAATCGCAATTGACCGCTGACACTTTTGCTTATACCTTTCCCCTGCCACATGTGGCTTCTTTGGAGAGACTGGTCAGGTACCCACCGTAGAAGTCCCAGGCAACGGCCTCGCCTCCCAGCGAGGCCGTTTTCATTTCCGACACCCATCGGCAAACTTGCCTACCACAACAACTTGAACTTTCAGCAGTCCGCTCGGACAAACCCTCTGTCCGCAAAGAATAACTTCAGGACTATTGTCAATGGCGGGTAAAGAACGATAGCCTTCGAATTGCCGATTGCTATAATCGGCTCATGTTGATTGTCTGCGCTGTATAACGGATCCAATCGACAAACTTTCGTTGCCTTCCTGACGCCTGCCCGCTGCCTGAGCAGTGGCTTGTCGTGTGGTGCGCCGCAGGTCGCCCTCCCACACTCTGTCCTTGCAGTGCAACGATGTGTTCGCGTTGCTGAATTTCCACATCCTGCGTGTGTATTTAGCGGCTGACGCCCAACTTCAACCTATTCAGGTATTACTGTGACGAAAGAAGAACTGCGCGCGGAACTCGAGCGCCAGGCCGAACGTTACAAGGATGTTTACGGTGGTGAAGTCACCACCTATGCCGCACAACCCGACCCGGAACGCAAACCCTGGCGTAAACGCGCCAGCATTCTCGACCAGGCCTTCGCCCAGGAAATCGAGAAGATCGAAAAGGAACTGCGCAGCGACGGCGAGTGAAGTCACACGATGTCATGGCGCCGCTATCGAGCAACGGTTGCGGCAAGGCATCCTGGGTGAAAATGCTCGATATGAAATGGAATCACACAAATTTCATACAAGCGTTTAAATTGCGGGCTCTCTACGAAAATCGTCTCAAATCGCTGATTTTTCTGAAATTTATCGATTTTTTACGACGTTTTTGCGCGAAAGCTCACCTGCGCCATGCAGGTGCGGGGTCGTCATTCCCCTGCCATCGGTCAGTGGCGGGTGCATCGATTGCCATGGTTTTCTGGCATAATCCGCCCCCCCTAAGACCGCCAGACAACCTTCATGATCGATTTATTCAGCGGACTGGATGCCTGGGTTATCGTGAGCCTGACGCTCGCTCTGACCTTCGTGCTCGCATTCGAGTTCATCAATGGCTTTCATGACACCGCCAACGCGGTAGCCACTGTCATCTATACCAAGGCCATGCCACCGCACCTGGCCGTGTTCTTCTCCGGTGTGTTCAACTTCCTCGGGGTTCTGCTCGGTGGTGTCGGGGTGGCCTATGCCATCGTCCACCTGCTGCCGGTCGAACTGCTGATCAATGTGAACACCGGCCACGGCCTGGCCATGGTCTTCTCGCTGCTGGCCGCGGCCATCACCTGGAACCTGGGCACCTGGTATTTCGGTATCCCGGCCTCCAGCTCGCACACCCTGATCGGCTCGATCCTCGGCGTCGGCCTGGCCAACGCCCTGATCAGCGACATTCCGCTGGGCGACGGCGTCAACTGGCAGAAGGCGATCGACATCGGCATGTCCCTGGTGCTCTCGCCCATGGCCGGCTTCGCTGTCGCCGCCCTGCTGCTGATCGGCCTGAAATGGTGGCGTCCGCTGTCGAAGATGCACAAGACCCCGGACCAGCGCCGCAAGCTCGACGACAAGAAGCACCCGCCGTTCTGGAACCGCCTGGTGCTGGTGATCTCGGCCATGGGCGTGAGCTTCGTGCACGGCTCCAACGATGGCCAGAAGGGCATCGGCCTGATCATGCTGGTGCTGATCGGCATCGTCCCGGCCAAGTTCGTCCTCGACCTGAACAGCACCACCTACCAGATCGAGCGCACCCGCGACGCCACCCTGCACCTGAGCCAGTTCTACCAGCGCAACGCCGCGACCCTGGGCGAGTTCCTGGCGCTGGGCAAGGCGCAGGCAAGCGATCTGCCGGAACAGTTCAGCTGCAATCCGCAACAGACCGAGCCGACCATCACCGCGCTGCAATCGTCGCTCGCCGGGGTGACCGACTACCGCGCCCTGAGCGCCGAGAAGCGCGTCGAAGTGCGTCGCTACCTGCTGTGCCTGGACGACACGGCGAAGAAGGTCGGCAAACTGCCGGGCCTGCAGGCCCGTGAAAAGGCCGACCTGGAGAAACTGCGCAAGGACCTGACAGCCACCACCGAGTACGCACCATTCTGGGTGATCGTCGCCGTCGCCCTGGCCCTGGGCCTGGGCACCATGGTCGGCTGGAAGCGCGTGGTGCTGACCGTTGGCGAGAAGATCGGCAAGCAGGGCATGACCTATGCCCAGGGCATGTCGGCACAGATCACCGCAGCCTGCGCCATCGGCATGGCCAACGTGTTCAGCCTGCCGGTGTCCACCACCCACGTGCTGTCGTCAGGTGTCGCCGGTACCATGGTCGCCAACAAGAGCGGCCTGCAGGGCGGCACCGTGAAGACCATCCTGCTGGCCTGGGTGCTCACCCTGCCGGCAACGATGGGCCTGGCCGCCGGCCTGTTCTGGCTAGCCACCAAGGCCATTGGCTGAGTGGTACGGCAATAGAAGAAGGCGCCCTCGGGCGCCTTTTTCGTGGGTATTTCTTCGCGGGTAAACCCGCTCCCACAGGGCAGTGGGATATCCCTGTGGGAGCGGGTTTACCCGCGAAGAGGTCGGTACAGGAAACTCAACGCTTCCTGCCCCCCAACAACGACCCCATCAACCCACGCACCAGCTGCCGCCCCAATTGGTTGGCCGCCTGGCGCACCGCCGACTTGATGGCCTGCCCCGCCGCGCTCTGCAGGAACTCACCGGCCTTGTCGGCGAAGCTGTCCTCATCGGCCTTGGCCTGGGGCGCCGGCTCCACCGGCTCGCCCTTGCGCTGGGTAAGCATTTCATAGGCCGACTCACGGTCCACCGGCTTGTCATAGCGCCCGGCCAGCGGCGATGCCGCGATCAGGGCCTGCCGCTCGACTGCGCTCAACGGCCCGATCCGCGACTGTGGTGGCGCGATCAGCACCCGCTGGACCATGGCCGGCGTGCCCTTCTCTTCCAACGTCCCGACCAGCGCCTCACCAATGCCCAGTTCGGTCAACACCGCCAGGCTGTCGAACGCCGGATTGGGGCGGAAACCATCGGCCACGGCGCGCAGCGACTTCTGCTCCTTGGCGGTGAATGCCCGCAAGCCATGCTGGATGCGCAGCCCGAGCTGGGCCAGCACCGCATCCGGCAGGTCGCCTGGTGACTGGGTGACGAAATATACCCCCACACCCTTGGAGCGGATCAGCCGCACCACCTGCTCCAGACGGTCCTGCAACGCCTTGGGCGTGCCGTTGAACAGCAGGTGCGCTTCGTCGAAGAACAGCGCCAGCACCGGCTTGTCGGCATCGCCACGCTCCGGCAGTTGCTCGAACAGTTCGGCCAGCAGCCACAGCAGGAAGGTCGCATAGACCTTGGGCGCGTCATGCACCAGGCGGCTGGCATCGAGCAGATGGATACGCCCGCGACCATCGCCTTCGGGGCGCAGCAGGTCCTCCAGTTGCAGCGCCGGCTCGCCGAACAGCGCCTCGGCGCCCTGCTGCTCCAGGGTCGCCAGGCGGCGCAGCAAGGCCTGCGTGGAGGCGCTGGTCATCAAGGCGCTGTCCTCGCCCAGCAGCTGGGGATTGTCCTTCAGGTGCGCGAGCAGAGCCTTGAGGTCTTTCAGGTCGAGCAGCAGCAGGCCTTCGCGGTCAGCCACCTTGAACGCCGCATACAAGGCGGCCTGCTGGCTGTCGGTGAGCTCCAGCAGATTGCCCAGCAACAACGGTCCCATTTCGCTCAGGGTGGTGCGCAAGGGATGCCCCGATTGCCCCGCGATATCCCAAAGACTTACCGGATAAGCCTGGGGCTTGTGGTTCAGCCAGGGCATGCCGGCGATCCGCTCGGCCACCTTGCCCTGGGGCGCCCCGGCCGCGCCGAGGCCGCACAGGTCGCCCTTCACATCCGCGGCGAATACCGCGACCCCGGCATCGCTGAACAGCTCGGCCAGGTGTTGCAGGGTGACCGTTTTGCCGGTGCCGGTTGCCCCGGCCACCAGGCCATGCCGGTTGGCCAGGCGCATGGACTGGAATACCGGCTGACCATCAGGACCTGCTCCTACTACCATTCGTAAGGAATCTGACATCTTCTTTCATCCCCTGCTCAAGTTCCGCCGCGTGACAGCCGATATTTCAAAATGATTCTACCCAGAAAGACAGTAACAACCCGAAAAGGACCCACGGGAATTGTTGCACTGTTTTCCAGCCGTGCTTTGTGCGAACGACCCGATAAAAAACCTTAGCGGACACGATCACGTTATGAATAAAAGCCTTCGTTTCAGCCACAAGATTCTTCTGGCGGCATCACTGATCGTGATACTCGCCTTCAGCCTATTCACCCTGTACAACGATTATCTCCAGCGTAACGCCATTCGCGAAGACCTGGAGAACTACCTGGCTGAGATGGGCGAGTCCACCTCCACCAATATCCGCAACCTGTTCGAAGGGCGCATCAAGCTGGTCGAGAACGTCGCCCAGAACATTGCCCAGTACCCACAGAACACCGGCACCCTGCTGGGCCAGAACGCGCTGACCTCGAGCTTCCAGACCATCTACCTGGGCCAGCCCGACGGCACCTTCACCGTGCGCCCGGACACCAAGATGCCTGACGGCTACGACCCGCGCGTGCGCCCCTGGTACAAGGACGGCCTGAACGCCAACGGCCCGATCCTCACCGAACCCTACATTGACATGGCCACCAACGAGCTGGTCATCTCGATCATCAGCACCGCCTCGCGTTCGGTCGGCGTGGTCGGCGGCGACCTGGCCCTGGACGGCCTGGTGCAGATCATCAACTCGCTGAACTTCGGCGGCATGGGCTACGCCTTCCTGGTCAACGACCAGGGCAAGATCCTGGTGCACCCGGACAAGAACCTGGTGATGAAGACGCTGTCGGACCTGTTCCCGCAGAACACGCCGAGGCTGTCCAGCAACCTGACCGAAGTGACGCTCAACGGCGAAACCCGCCTGCTGACCTTCACTCCGGTCAAGGGCCTGCCTTCGGCCAACTGGTACATCGGCCTGTCGGTGGACAAGGACAAGGCCTTCTCGATGCTCAGCACCTTCCGCACTTCGGCGGTGATCGCCACGCTGGTGGCAGTGGTGATCATCATCGCCCTGCTCGGCCTGCTGATCCGCGTGCTGATGCAGCCGCTGCACACCATGACCCGCGCCATGTCGAACATCGCCGAGGGTGAAGGCGACCTGACCCGCCGCCTGGAAATCCACAACCACGACGAGTTCGGTATCCTCGGTACCGCCTTCAACCGCTTCGTCGAGCGCATCCACGGTTCGATCCGCGAAGTGTCCTCGGCCACCGAGCAGGTCAACGAAGTGGCACTGCGGGTGAT
This sequence comes from Pseudomonas sp. NMI760_13, assembly GCF_021283245.1. Lineage (NCBI taxonomy): Bacteria > Pseudomonadati > Pseudomonadota > Gammaproteobacteria > Pseudomonadales > Pseudomonadaceae > Pseudomonas > Pseudomonas sp. NMI760_13. The sequence continues at coordinate 88,316 of NZ_JAJSRC010000001.1, forward strand.
CAGCGCCTCGAACTCGTCGATGAGCAACTCCGACGAGCAGTCCAACCGCACCAACAGTGTCGCCGCCGCCATCAACCAGCTCGGCGCCGCTGCCCAGGAGATTGCCGGCAACGCCGCCCAGGCCTCGCAGCATGCCAGCTCGGCGCGGCTGCTGGCCGAGGAAGGCCAGCAGGTGGTGCAGCGCAACATCGATGCGATGAACCGCCTGTCGGACCTGATCGTCACCTCCAGCGAGCATATCGAGACGCTGAACAACAAGACCGTCAACATCGGCCAGATCCTCGAGGTGATCACCAGCATTTCCCAGCAGACCAACCTGCTTGCCCTCAACGCCGCCATCGAGGCCGCCCGCGCCGGTGAGGCCGGGCGTGGCTTCGCCGTGGTCGCCGACGAGGTGCGCAACCTGGCGCACCGCACCCAGGAGTCGGCGCAGCAGGTACAGAAGATGATCGAGGAGCTGCAGGTCGGCGCCCGCGAGTCGGTCGACACCATGGGCCAGAGCCAGCGCCACAGCCAGGACAGCATGGACATCGCCAACCAGGCCGGCGAACGCCTGGGCAGCGTCACCCAGCGCATCGGCGAGATCGACGGCATGAACCAGTCGGTGGCCACCGCCACCGAAGAGCAGACCGCCGTGGTCGACTCGATCAACATGGACATCAACGAGATCAACATGCTCAACCAGGAAGGCGTCGAGAACCTGCAGGCCACCCTGCGCGCCTGCTCGGACCTCGAACAGCAGGCCGGCCGCCTCAAGCAACTGGTCGGCAGCTTCCGCATCTGACCTGAGCAAACGCGTCGCCTGATTCGCGGGCAAGCCCGCTCCCACAGGATCTCTGCCGGCCCTGTGGGAGCGGGCTTGCCCGCGAAGGGCGCAACGCCATTCACCCGTACTCCACCCTCGGCGATCGAACAAACTATCCTTCAGGTAGGTCAACCCTCAGGCGCGTCATCGCCGGATCATTACCGCCGAATGACACACCCGAGGACGATCCCGGAGGGATGCTGATCGTGCACATCGCCGACATCACCATGTTCTACGCCCCGGCCAGCGGCGGCGTGCGGACCTATCTTGATGCCAAACACCGCCGCCTCGACGCCATGCCCGGCGTTCGCCACAGCCTGTTGATTCCCGGTGCCAATGCCAGCCAGGTCGACGGTGTCTACCACGTGCCTGCCCCGCCCCTGCCCTTCGGCAACGGCTACCGCTTCCCGGTGCGCCTGGCGCCCTGGTGCAAGGAACTGCGCCGCCTGCAGCCCGACCTGATCGAGGTCGGCGACCCCTACCTCACCGCCTGGGCGGCCCTTGAAGCGCGGCGCAAGCTCGATGTCCCGGTAATAGGCTTCTATCACTCCGACCTGCCCTTGCTGGTGAGCAATCGCATGGGCAACTGGTTCACCCCCAATGTCGAGGCCTATGTCAGCAAGCTATACGGGCATTTCGACCGGGTCCTGGCACCCAGCCAGGTGATGGCCGACAAGCTGCGCCGGCTGGGCGTGGAGAACGTGCACGTGCAGCGCCTGGGCGTGGACCTGGCGCTGTTCAACCCAGAAAGGTACGACCCCGGCCTGCGCGCCGAGCTGGGCATCGCCGATACCAGCCGCCTGCTGGTGTTCGCCGGCCGCGGCTCACGGGAAAAGAACCTGCCGGTGCTGCTCGATTGCATGCACGCACTCGGCCAGCCCTACCACCTGCTGCTGGTGGGCTCGAACATGCCGGCCAGCGTGCCGGACAACGTCAGCGTGATCGACCACTTCCGCCCGCCCCAGGAGGTCGCCCGGCTGCTGGCCAGTGCCGACCTGCTGGTGCACGCCGGCGACCAGGAAACCTTCGGCCTGGTGATCCTCGAAGCCATGGCCAGCGCCACGCCCGTGGTGGCCGTGCGCGCCGGCGCATTCAGCGAAATCGTCGACGAACGCTGCGGCCGCCTGTGTCCGCCCAACAATGGCCAGGCCATGGCCGAAGCCGTGCGCGAGGTCTTCGACAACGGTGTGCGCGAGCTCGGCCGCCACGCCCGTCAACACGTGGAGCGCCACTACAGCTGGGACAGCGTCGTCAACGGTCTGCTCCAGCATTACCAGGCAGTGCTCGGCCACCCGCTGCCGGTGCGCGCCCATGGCTGAGGGCCGAGCCGACACGCGCAGCCTGATGCTGGTGCTGCACGATATCTCGCCCGAAACCTGGCCGGACTACCAGCCCTTCGTCCAGGCCATCGACGAACTCGGTGGCGTGCCGATGACTTGGCTGGTGGTACCGGACTTCCACCATCGCAACCCGCTGACCCGTTCACCCACCTTCTGCCGCCTGCTCGAGCGGCGCCTGGCCCAGGGCGACGAGCTGGCCCTGCATGGCTACTACCACGCCGACGATGGCCCGCCACCGCGCGGACCGGGCGAATATTTCATGCGCCGGATCTATACCCACGAGGGCGAGTTCCATGGGCTGGACCAGGCAGACGCCCTGCTGCGCCTGCAAGCCGGGCTGGCAGTGTTCGAACGACAGGGCTGGCCGGTGGCAGGCTTCGTCGCCCCCGCCTGGCTGATGAGCGAAGGCACGCGCCAGGCGTTGCGACAGTTGCCACTGTGCTATACCAGCTCCCCACGTCACTTGTACCGGCTGCCGGACTTCACCGCCTTCGATGCCCCAGGACTGGTGTGGAGCGCCCGCAGCGCCTGGCGCCGCGGCCTGTCGAGGGTGGTCAGCGACTGGCAATGCCGCCGCTGGCGCGAAGCCGACACCCTGCGCCTGGGCCTGCACCCGGTCGACATGCGCCACGCCAGCGCACGCAATTACTGGCTCGACACCCTGCACCAGTTGCTGGCCCAAGGCCGTGAGCCACTGACCAAGTCGGCCTGGCTGGCGCGCCAGGCCGCCCCATGAAGCGCCTGGGCTGGCTGGCCCTGGCACTGCTGCTGGCGGGGCTGGTACCCGCCCTGTTCGGCGGCAGCGACCTGCTCCCGCGCCTGCGCGCCTTCGAACCCGGGTTGCTGCTGCTGTTGCTGGCCATGATCCTGCTGTGCTGGATTCTCAATGCCGCCCGTCTGCGCCTGCTGCTGGGTGACCAGGGCGCACGGGTGGGACGGATGCACAGCCTGGGCGTGGTGATGGCTACCGAGTTTGCCATCTGCACCACGCCCGGCGGCAGCGGTGGCCCGTTGACCCTGATGACACTGCTGGCCCGCGAGCGCTTCGCGCCATCGCGCAGTGGCGCGGTGTTCGCCATGGACCAGTTGAATGACCTGCTGTTCTTCTTCTGCGCGATGCTGTCGATTGCCGCCTACGCCCTGTTCCACCACCTTGGCCACAGCCAGGCGCAGATGCTGCTGGGCAGCGCCCTGCTGCTGTGTGCCACACTTGCGGGGATCTTCCTGCTGCTTCGCTATCGACGCCGGGTGATGCGTGGCAACGGCCGGTTGTTGCATCGCCTGGGCATGGCGCCAGCACGCCGACGACGCTGGGCACGCAAGCTGCTGCGCTTTGTCCATGCCCTGGCCGATACCTGGCGCATGCCCCGGCGTACGCTGGCGCTGGTGTTCATCCTCACCTGCGCGCACTGGTGCCTGCGCTACAGCGTGCTATATCTGGCATTGCGGGGGTTGGGGGTGGACCTGGGGTGGATTGCCAGTTTCCTGGTGCAGATGCTCTCGCTCAGTGCCGGGCAGTTCAGCCTGTTGCCGGGCGGTGCCGGCGCGGCGGAGCTGACCTCGGCGACCTTGCTGTCACCACTGGTGGGCAGTTCGACGGCGGCCGCGGCGATCCTGATCTGGCGCGCGGTTACCTATTACTTCTATCTGCTGGCGGGTGGGCCGGTGCTCCTGTACCTGCTGGCACATCCGCGACTGGAGCGTCGTCGCCAGACGGGTTGAGGCGCCCCCAAAGCTCGGCGGCACCGGGAAACTCGGTGCCGTCCTCATCGCTCAACGCCTCGGGGTCGAAGCGAGCCAGGCAGCCTTCGCCCAAGGTGGGTGGCGCCGAGGCGCCGGCCTTGTCACGCGGGTCTGCCATGCCAGGGCCCTCGACTCAGTTGAACACCACGGTCTTGTTGCCGTGCACCAGCACGCGGTCTTCCAGGTGGTAGCGCAGGCCACGGGCCAGGACCATCTTCTCCACGTCACGGCCGAAGCGCACCATGTCCTCGATGCTGTCGGCGTGGCTGACACGCACCACGTCCTGCTCGATGATCGGGCCGGCGTCCAGCTCCTCGGTCACGTAGTGGCAGGTCGCGCCGATCAGCTTCACGCCGCGCAGCGCCGCCTGGTGGTACGGCTTGGCCCCCACGAACGACGGCAGGAAGCTGTGGTGGATATTGATGACTTTTTCAGCGTATGCCTGGCACAGCTGCGGCGGCAGGATCTGCATGTAGCGCGCCAGCACCACGGCGTCGGCGCCGTACTCGGCGACCAGGCGCGAGACCTCGGCGAATGCCGGCTGCTTGTCCTTCGGATCGACCGGCACATGGTGGAACGGAATGCCGTGCCACTCGACCATGCTGCGCAGGTCATTGTGGTTGGAGATCACGCAGGGAATCTCGCAGTCCAGCTCGTCGGTGTGCCAGCGGTGCAGCAGGTCGGCCAGGCAGTGCGACTCACGGCTGGCCATCAGCACCACGCGCTTCTTCTGCGCCGAGTCGGTGATCCGCCAGGTCATGGAGAACTCTTCGGCGATCGGGGCGAATGCCTCGCGGAAAGCCTCGATACCGAACGGCAGGGACTCGGCGCGGATCTCATGGCGCATGAAGAACCAACCGCTCTGCTCGTCGGAGTGGTGGCTGGCTTCGTTGATCCAGCCATTGTAGAGGGCCAGGAAATTACTGACTTTTGCCACGATGCCGACGCGGTCGGGGCAGGCAATCACCAGTCGATAGGTGCGCATGAGGGAGACTCCAGAACTTCGCAAAGGCGCATATTCTAGCGACCTGCCGGGAAAAACGCAGTAAGCATCTACACCCCCGCGCCACCTGGCTCAAGGACCCAGTCGTACAGGCCTATTCCCTTCTTCCCAAGGGGAAATAGCCTGCGCCCCAGACAAATTGTAAATTTTTCTTAACCTAATGACTGCGCAGTCAGTGCCTACTATTAAATGAGTGATCAATATTAATTTGTTTACTTGAGAGTTTCGCCTGTCTATTATTGCCCCCACTGTCTCTCTCTGAACATGCATTAAGGAACACATCATGTCCCTGATCAACGAATACCGCGCCACCGAAGAAGCCATCAAGGAACTTCAAGCCCGCCTGGCCAACCTGTCGCAAGACGGCAAGCTGCAAAAAGAACTGGAGTTCGAAAAGAAACTGCGCGAGCTGATGGCCGAAAACGGCAAGTCGCTGCGTGACGTGATCGCCCTGCTCGATCCGGAAAGCAAGCTGAGCAAAGCCCCGCGCGGCGCAGTCAAGACCACCGGCACCAAGCGTGCACGCAAGGTCAAGCAATACAAGAACCCGCACAACGGCGAGGTTATTGAAACCAAAGGTGGCAACCACAAGACCCTGAAAGAGTGGAAAGCCAAGTGGGGCGGCGACGTCGTCGAAAGCTGGGCCACCCTGCTGGACTGATTCGCTTATCAGGCGCATTGGTTTCAACATGAAAAACGCCGGCACTTGCCGGCGTTTTTGTTTATCTGCACATTTCAAAGCTGGTACTGCACTTTCAGTTGCCGGACATGGGCTTGCCAGGCCTCCAGCACCTGCCGTCCCGCTTCGCTGGCATCGGCCCAACTGCTCTGGCATGCCTGCTCGAAGTCCGCCACGGTATTAGGCGCACCGTAAGTAGGATCTGTAAGACGCTGCTGACAGAACGCATGCCAACGTGCGCGGTCTTGTTCATCAAGGGTGTCGGAAAAGTTTCGCGCGCGATAGCGGAACAGCAGTTCAGGCAGCCGCGGATCATCGAACATCCATTGTCCATGCGCCAATTGCGCCGGATCCACACGCCGTACTTGTTCGCTCAGGCGCTTGTCGCGGTCGCCTAGAAAACCGTCATACAACTGTTGCTCCGGGTCTTCGCTGGGGGCAAAGCCTTCTTCCTGATAAATGATGTCCAGCTTGTCTCCCCACATGGCCTGCTGATTGGCCAACTGCTCTGCCCGTGCCTGCAATGCCGACAACTCGAGCCCCAGGCGTTGTTGATCGGCCGGGCGCAGTACCGACAGTGGCGCCAATACCGGGCAGCGGTTGATATGCACCAACTTCAGCGGTACCGGTAGTTCGCCCTGGGCCATGTCTTCGTGCCGCGTATACAGGCGCTGGCGCAATGCCTCTGCACTTTCATGGAGCAGCGGCGAAGCATCTTGTTGCAAGTCACAGACAATCAGCGCGTTGCGGTTGCGCGGATGCCAGGCCAAAGGCAGTACCACGCCGATATAATTGCGCTGGGCCGAGAAACGCCCGGATACATGAACCAGCGGTTGCAACAGCCGAACCTGTTCCATGACCTTGTGCTTGCTGCGCAACTGGAACAACCAGTCATACAACCGCGGCTGTTTCTCGCGGATCAAGCGGGCCAGGGCAATGGTCGCCCGCACGTCGGAAAGCGCCTCGTGGGCATGGCCGTGGTCGATGCCATTGGCCTTGCTCAGCAGTTCCAGGCGCAGGCTGGTACGCCCGTCCTGCTGTGGCCAGACGATCCCCTCGGGGCGCAGCGCATAAGCGGTGCGGACCACGTCAATAAGGTCCCAGCGGCTGTTGCCACCCTGCCATTCCCGGGCGTAGGGGTCGAAGAAGTTGCGGTAGAGGCTGTAGCGGGTAACCTCATCGTCGAAACGCAAGGTGTTGTAGCCTGCAGCGCAGGTGCCGGGGCGAGCCAGTTGATCGTGCACCCGGGTCATGAACTCGGCTTCGCACAGGCCTTGGTCGGCCAGTTGCCGAGGGGTGATGCCGGTCACCAGGCAGGCCGCCGGATGCGGCAAGATATCGTCAGAGGGGCGGCAGTAGAGGCTGATCGGCGCCTCGATCTCGTTGAGGTCGAGGTCGGTGCGCACGCCGGCCACCTGCAGCGGGCGGTCGCTACGCGGATTGATGCCGGTGGTTTCGTAGTCGTGCCAGAAAATGCTGGAGCTCACGGGGTCTTCCTGTATCAAGGTCGACCAGAGTCTAGCGGCATGTACGAGGGCGGGGCCAGCCTCAGGCGGAGGCGTTCATGGGCCTGAAGCTGAAGAAGTCGCGCAGGGAGCGAACGAATTCATCGTATTCCTGCGGTGCCTGCAGCAGCATGAAGCCGGCATCGAAATGCCCCGGCGTCTCATCCTCGCGGCACCACAGGCAACTGGCGGTCAGGTTGATGAACTGCAGTCCGCCACCGGCGAGGGGCACCCGTAGCTGCAGCTCGAAATCCGGCCCCACCAGCACCGGCAACTGGCTGATCAGCATCAGGCCGTCTTCCGAGGCATTGCCCAGATAGCCGATCTGCTGGTCGGTGCAGCGGTTGAACACCTTGAGCACGCAAGGCAGCTGATGACGTTGTATGTGTCGCTCGATAAACATGATCGCAGTGAAATCCTGTACCTGGGGCCAGGAAGACAAGGTACTGGCGATGAACGTTACGACTCTCTAACAGATTAGCCCAGTCCGACGGACGGACTACATGAAATCATCGACACATTGGGATTAACGCCAAGGTGTAGTGTTCACGGGACTCGCCACCGTCGCCTCGCTGCCGCGCAGGTGCCCGAGCTTTTCCAGCGTCTGCAGGCGGGCCTGGGCGCGGTAGGCGTACTCGTTGCGCGGATACTGCTGGATCAGGTACTGGTAGGTCTGCGCCGCGTCGACGAAGAGCTTCTGCCGCTCCAGGCACTGGCCACGCAGCAGCGACACCTCCGGGTGGATGAACGGTCGGGCGCGGCTGGTGCGGTCGACCTGCGACAGCTCCAGCATGACTTTCGCGCAATCGCCACGGTCGTAGGCGCGATAGGCATTGTTCAAGTGGTGGTCCATGGACCAGCGGGTGCAGCCGACGACACTGGCCGCCATGGTCAAAACGATCAGGGTGCGCATGGAAATTCTCCTTTGATGGGCAGTGTATCGGCCTTTCACGGCAAATCTTCACCGCCATTTGCAAGCATACCCGTACCGTTCAAACGCAACCCTGCTTCGTGTGCGGGTAGTGCAACGGAACAATGACTACAGCGCAATTGAGGAGTAGCCTTTCGCTGCGCTTCACTATAGGAGTCTGTGCATGACCATCCGCCGTACCAAAATCGTCGCCACCCTTGGCCCCGCCAGCAATTCGCCGGAAGTGATCGAACAGCTGATCCTCGCCGGCCTGGACGTGGCACGCCTGAACTTCTCCCACGGCACCCCGGACGAGCACAAGGCCCGCGCCCGCCTGATCCGTGACATCGCCGCCAAGAACGGCCGCCATGTCGCGCTGCTGGGCGACTTGCAGGGTCCGAAGATCCGCATCGCCAAGTTCGCCAACAAGCGCATCGAACTGAAAGTCGGTGACAAGTTCACCTTCTCCACCGCCCACCCACTGACCGAAGGCAACCAGGACATCGTCGGCATCGACTACCCCGACCTGGTCAAGGACTGCGGCGTCGGTGACGAACTGCTGCTCGACGACGGCCGCGTGGTCATGCGCGTCGAAACCGCCACCGCCGATGCCCTGCACTGCGTGGTGATCATCGGTGGCCCGCTGTCCGACCACAAGGGCATCAACCGCAAAGGTGGCGGCCTGACCGCGCCGGCCCTGACCGAAAAAGACAAGGCCGACATCAAGCTGGCCGCGGAAATGGACCTGGACTACCTGGCCGTATCGTTCCCGCGTGACGCCAGCGACATGGAATACGCGCGCAAGCTGCGTGACGAAGCCGGCGGCAGCGCCTGGCTGGTGGCCAAGATCGAACGCGCCGAAGCCGTGGCCGATGACGAGACCCTCGACCAGCTGATCCTCGCTTCCGACGCCGTCATGGTCGCCCGTGGCGACCTGGGCGTGGAAATCGGCGACGCCGAGCTGATCGCCATCCAGAAGAAGATCATCCAGCACGCCCGCCGCAACAACAAGGCAGTGATCGTGGCGACCCAGATGATGGAGTCGATGATCCAGAACCCGATGCCGACCCGCGCCGAAGTGTCCGACGTGGCCAACGCCGTGCTCGACAACACCGACGCGGTGATGCTGTCGGCCGAAAGCGCCGCCGGCAGCTACCCGATCGAAGCCGTACAGGCCATGGCCCGTATCTGCTCGGGCGCCGAGAAGCACCCGACCAGCCAGAAGTCCAGCCACCGCCTGCACACCACCTTCGAGCGCTGCGACGAGTCCATCGCCCTGGCGGCGATGTACACCGCCAACCACTTCCCCGGCGTCAAGGCGATCATTGCCCTCACCGAAAGTGGCTACACCCCGCTGATCATGTCGCGCCTGCGTTCGCACGTGCCGATCTTCGCCCTGTCGCCGCACCGCGCCACCCAGGCCCGTGCCAACATGTTCCGCGGCGTCTACCCGATTGCCTTCGACCCGGCCTCGCTGCCGGCCGACAAGGTGAGCCAGGCGGCGGTCGACGAGCTGCTCAAGCGCGGCCTGGTCGAACAAGGTGACTGGGTGATCCTGACCAAGGGCGACAGCTACCACACCATCGGTGGCACCAATGGCATGAAGATCCTGCACGTGGGTGATCCGCTGGTTGGTTGATCCCTCGGCAGTCCCTATCGCGGGGCAAGCCCGCTCCCACGCCGATCCCCTCGGCACTTGTGGGAGCGGGCTTGCCCCGCGATGCTTTTCAGCCCTCAAACATGCTCGGTAAATACGTCCGCAAATATCTGACTACGTGGCACCCCAGCAATGAACAGCCGTCGGGCAAAGCGCTCCACGCTCCCAGGCGACCCGCACACCAGCGCCATGGTCTGACGCGACATCAGTTTCAACCCAGCCAGCGCTTCATCCAGCTGCGCCGCCAACACCCATTCGACCGTCACTCCGTCCAGCGCCTGTAACGACTGCGCCAGATAGTGCCCCTCAGCGGTGTGTGCCACGTGCAGCACCCGAATTTCCCCCTGGTGCCCCTGTCGCAACGCCTCGCGCAGGATGCCCCACAACGGTGCCAGTCCGGTGCCCGCCGCCAGCAGCCAGAGCGGCCGCGCCTGCCAGTCCGGGTCATAGTGCAACGCACCGCCGCGCAGTTCGCCGAGCCTCAGCACATCCCCCAGGCGAAGCTGCCTTGCCTGGTCGCAGAACGCTCCGGGACGGTGGCAATCCAGGTGAAACTCGAGGAAGTCGTCCTCGCCCGGCAGGCTCGCCAGCGAATAGGGCCGCGCAACGCTGCCGCTCCACAACACCAGGTGTTGCCCGGCCTGGTAGCGCAATGGCCGCTCCGGTTGCAGCCTCAGGCGCAGCACATCGGCGAACCAGTCCAGGCCGATCACCGTGGCCGGCAGGCCATCGTTTCGGGGGTCGAACAGCGCCACCCGCAAGTCACTGGCGACCGCGCACTGGCAGGCCAGGCGCCAGCCCTGCTCACGCTTGTCCGCCGCCAATGCCTCGGGTTTCGCGTCGGTGGGGACACCCTCCAGGCAGCGCACCAGGCAGGCGTGGCAGCTACCGGCGCGGCAGCTGTAAGGCACGGTGCAACCGGCGTCGTTGAGCGCATCGAGCAGGTTGCTGCCGGCCGGCACCGCCCAGCGGCGCTCGCCCACGCAAACTTCTGGCATGTCAGTTCATCTCCAAGTACAAGCGATTGGGGCCGCTCTGCGGCCCTTCGCGGGTAAACCCGCCCCCACAGGGGAAATGCATGGCCCTGTGGGAGCGGGTTTACCCGCGAAGGGCTGCAAGGCAGCCCCGGTCAACATTACGCTGATCTCATTGAACTGCATTGCAACGCTCACGTCATCAGCAAAAAGGATGCCCTTTCCCTGCCGACCTTGCTCCAGACCACGTGCAGGTGTTTCCGAAGGCGCGGCACGGTATACTGCCGCGCCTTTTTGTGCCGGCCCGACCAGCCGGCGCCTTGCCAGGCGTTCCTGACATACAGGTGTGCATTGTCGGAATGCCTTTTCGAATGTTCCCGTCTTTAAGAGGAGCGCGCTGCATGACCGTGATCAAGCAAGACGACCTGATTCAGAGCGTCGCCGACGCCCTGCAATTCATCTCGTACTACCACCCCGTCGACTTCATCCAGGCGATGCACGAAGCCTACCTGCGTGAAGAGTCGCCAGCCGCGCGTGACTCGATCGCCCAGATCCTGATCAACTCGCGCATGTGCGCCACCGGCCACCGCCCGATCTGCCAGGACACCGGTATCGTCACCGTGTTCATCCGCGTCGGCATGGACGTACGCTGGGACGGCGCCACCCTGAGCGTCGACGACATGATCAACGAAGGTGTGCGCCGCGCCTACAACCTGCCCGAGAACGTCCTGCGCGCCTCGATCCTGGCCGACCCGGCCGGTGCCCGCAAGAACACCAAGGACAACACCCCGGCCGTGATCCACTACTCGATCGTCCCTGGCGACAAGGTCGAGGTGGATGTCGCAGCCAAGGGCGGCGGCTCGGAGAACAAGTCGAAGATGGCCATGCTCAACCCGTCCGACTCGATCGTCGACTGGGTGCTGAAGACCGTCCCGACCATGGGCGCCGGCTGGTGCCCGCCTGGCATGCTAGGCATCGGCATCGGCGGCACCGCCGAGAAGGCCGCGGTCATGGCCAAGGAAGTGTTGATGGAGTCCATCGACATCCATGAGCTGAAGGCCCGTGGCCCGCAGAACCGCCTCGAGGAAATCCGCCTGGAGCTGTTCGACAAGGTCAACCAGCTGGGCATCGGCGCCCAGGGCCTGGGCGGCCTGACCACCGTGCTCGACGTCAAGATCATGGACTATCCGACCCACGCCGCGTCGCTGCCGGTGTGCATGATCCCCAACTGCGCCGCCACCCGTCACGCCCACTTCGTACTCGACGGTTCCGGCCCGGCCGAGCTGGAAGCGCCGTCGCTGGACGCCTACCCGGAAATCGTCTGGGAAGCCGGCCCGAGCGCCCGTCGCGTCAACCTCGACGACATCACCCCGGAAGAAGTCGCCAGCTGGAAGCCGGGCGAGACCATCCTGCTCAACGGCAAGATGCTCACCGGCCGCGACGCCGCGCACAAACGCATGGTCGAGATGCTCAACCGCGGCGAAGAGCTGCCGGTCGACCTCAAGGGCCGCTTCATCTACTACGTCGGCCCGGTCGATCCGGTCGGTGACGAAGTGGTAGGCCCGGCCGGTCCGACCACCGCCACCCGCATGGACAAGTTCACCCGCCAGATCCTCGAACAGACCGGCCTGCTGGGCATGATCGGCAAGTCCGAGCGTGGCCCGACCGCCATCGAGGCGATCAAGGACAACAAGGCCGTGTACCTGATGGCCGTCGGCGGCGCCGCCTACCTGGTGGCCCAGGCCATCCGCAAGTCGAAGGTCCTGGCCTTCGCCGAACTGGGCATGGAAGCGATCTACGAGTTCGACGTGAAGGACATGCCGGTCACCGTCGCGGTGGACAGCAAGGGCGAGTCGGTGCACATCACCGGTCCTGCGCTGTGGCAGGGCAAGATCGCCGAAAGTCTGGCGGTTGAAGTGAAGTAAGCCTCCTGCTGTAACAGCGGCGGCCCCATCGCGGGGCAAGCCCGCTCCCACGCTGACTTGTGGGGGCCGGGCTTGTCCCTCGATGGGGCCGTTGTCGTTTCACAGCCCTCTAGTTTCAAGCAGGCAGCGCCTTGAGCCAGAACGACATGATCTTGGCCGATTGCGCCTGCTCGTCCAGGTCCCGCCAACGGTAGGCAGTGCGAAGCGACGGCTCGTGCAAAAAGCCTCGGTTGCGCCAGAACCCCTGCAATGGCTTGTAGTCCGCCGGACGCCGTGGGTGTCCGGAGGGGCGCTCCACCGCACAGAACGCGCAGCAGTCGAACTCGGCCAGCTTGTGCGCATAGGACTCGCGCTCGATGAAAAAGCGTACGCCAAGTCCCTGTCCACGGTACGCCGGCAAAAGCACCGACTCGCCGAAGTAGTAGACCGAGGCCGGGTCGCGCCCCTGGGCGAGGAACGGTTGCTGCAACTCGGGATCGACATCCACCAGCGGCAGGCCGGTGGCGGCGCCCACCACCTGGTCGCCGTCCAGCGCCAGTACCACCAGGCTGCGGCCGGACTCGGCGTAGCTGGCCAGGTAATCGGCCTGGTGGCTCAGGGAGCTGTCCAGGAGATAGGGAAACTCGCGAAACAGCGTCAGACGCAGGTGCGCGAGATCATCGATGTAAGGCGCGATGGCGGCGCCATGGAGCAAGCGGATTTCCATGCGGGGCGGTCGTCCTGTCGATGGCTATGACTGAGGTCCACCCTAGCACCCACCCTGCCCTGCGGCCTTTCCCCTGCGCGACAGGTATTTCTCCATGACCGCTACAAGTGCTCGATCCCTGTAGGAGCGGCCTCGTGCCGCGAATGGGCCGCAAAGCGGCCCCGGCGATCTTTGCATGCACGCTGAAATCCTGGGGCCGCTTTGCGGCCCTTTCGCGGCACGAGGCCGCTCCTACAGTTCAGCGTGTCAGTCAGGAGATACGGGTGCCCAGCACTTTCAAGAACGCCGCCAGCCACGCCGGATGCGCAGGCCAGGCCGGTGCCGTCACCAGGTTACCGTCCACGTGGGCCTGGTCCACCGCGATATCGATGAACCGCCCACCCGCCAGCCGTACCTCGGGTGCACAGGCGGGATACGCGCTGCACTCACGCCCTTCGAGCACACCTGCCGCCGCCAGCAACTGGGCCCCATGGCACACCGCCGCGATCGGCTTACCAGCCTGGTCGAAGGCCTTGACCAGCTCCAGCACCTTGTCGTTCAGGCGCAGGTACTCTGGGGCGCGGCCACCGGGAATCAGCAACGCGTCGTAGCTTTCGGCGCGCACCTGGACGAAGTCGTAGTTCAGGGCGAAATTGTGTCCCGGCTTCTCGCTGTAGGTCTGCTCGCCCTCGAAATCGTGGATCGCCGTGCGCACCGTCTGCCCGGCAATCTTCTCCGGGCACACGGCATGGACGGTATGGCCGACCATGGCCAGGGCCTGGAATGGCACCATGACCTCGTAGTCCTCGACGTAATCGCCCACCAGCATGAGAATCTTCTTCGCCGTCATCGCATCCACTCCTTCGGTTGTCTGGGAACAGTCCCTGCACGATAGTCCGCTTTGCCAGAAGGCGATATACGACGCTAGTTTCGGCGATCCAACAGGTTGGCCACCACCCGGTCGAGCCAGCCCCACAGGCGCTGCTGCACCCGCCGCCACAACGGCCGCGCATGCCAGCGCGCCAGATCGACTTCCAGGCTCTGGGCGAAGTCGCGCTCGAAGCTGGCGGCCACCGCGGCAGTCAGCGGCGGGTCGAGGGCCTCGACGTTGGCTTCGAGGTTGAAGCGCAGGTTCCAGTGATCGAAATTGCACGACCCCACGCTGACCCAGTCATCCACCAGCACCATCTTCAGGTGCAGGAAGCACGGCTGGTACTCGAAGATCCGCACCCCGGCGCGCAGCAGTCGCGGATAGTAGCGGTGCCCGGCATAGCGCACCGCCGGATGATCGGTGCGCGGGCCGGTCAACAGCAGTCGCACATCGAGGCCCTTCTGCGCAGCGCGGCGCAGGGAGCGGCGCACGCTGAAGGTCGGTAGAAAGTAAGGCGTGGCCAGCCAGATACGGCGCTGGCCGCTGTTCAGGGCGCGCACCAGCGCATGCAGGATGTCCTTGTGCTGGCGGGCGTCGGCGTAGGCCACTCGACCCATGCCCTGGCCCTGAGCCGGGACCTGGGGCAGGCGCGGCAGGCCGAAGCCCTCGGGCGGACGCCAGGCGGTGCGGCGCTGGTTGGCGTGCCACTGGCGATCGAACAACAGCTGCCAGTCAGTGACGATCGGCCCCTGCATGCGCACCATCACCTCATGCCATTCGCTGGCCTCCTCGCCCGGCGTCCAGAATTCATCGGTGACCCCGGTGCCGCCGACCACCGCCAGCCGCTCATCCACCAGCAGCAGCTTGCGATGATCACGATAGAGGTTGCGCAAACCCCGGCGCCAGCGCAGGCGGTTGTACCAGCGCAGGTAGACACCCGCCGCCTGCAGGCGCTCGCGCAGGGCCGTGGGGAAGGCCAGCGAGCCGTAGTCGTCGAACAGGCAGCGCACCCGTACGCCGCGTCGCGCCGCCTGCTCCAGGGCCTCGACCACCGCCTCGGCGCAGGCGCCGCCCTCGACCAGGTACAGCTCCAGGTCGACCTGGAACTCGGCGCGCACGATCGCCAGCAGCATGCGCGGAAAGAACTCGGGGCCGTCGATCAGCAGTTCGAACTGGTTGCCATCCCGCCAGGGGAAGACCGGCCCCGGCATGTCAGCGGGCAGTGAAGATCAGCACCGCGCTCACCGGCACCGAGGGATTGATCGACTTGAGCCCGGCCAGCTTGCGCAGGTTTTCCAGACCCGGCAGCAAGCCGAAGTCAGAGGCGCGCAGGATCAGCGGCTCGAGGGTCACCACCTGGAATCTTCGCTCGTCCAGGCGCGTGGCCAGCAGCAGGGTGTTGTAGCTGCGGGTCTGGCCATGCAGGGTGACGCTGACCGGCAGGCGCAGCTCCAGCTGCGCGCCATTGGCCAGGTCGTTGATCGGACGCAGGTCGATCTGCGCCTGTACCGTGGCCTCGGGGAACTGCTCGAAGGCGAACAGGTTGTCGCGCATGCGCTCGTCGCGCAGCGGGATACCGCTGCTGATCGAGTCCATCTCGATGCTCACTTCGGCCGCGCCCTTGCGGTCGACCTTGCCGTGCAGCACCAGGAATCGGTTGACCTCGGCGATATTGCCGTTCTTGCCGGTGACGAAGGACAGGCGCGAGGACTCGCCGTCCAGGTGCCAGTTGGCGTGAGCGGGCAGGCACAGGGCGAGCAGGAGGGCGGGCAGCAGGCGGGACGGCTTGAACATGTGAAATCCTGTAAATCAAGGCCGTCAACCTTACCCGCACGGTCTCACGGCAGCAAGCGGCAGCCCTCGCGCATGCCCTGCCAGGCGGCCTGGTTGCCCCGCCCCAGTCCTTCGGCGGTGACCAGGCGCCGGGCGCCGTCCTCCTCCAGCAGGCTCAAGGGCAGGTACTGCTGTACATAGCCTCGGCAGTAGGTTTGCGCGAAGCCCATGACGAAGCGGCACGAACAATACTCCTTCGCCGAATAGGCCGAGAGAATGCCCGGGAAGTCCGCCAGCGCCCGGCGCTCATGCCAGGCCCAGGCCAACCCGGCCAGCAACAGCACGAGCACGACCCGCTTCATGCGCCCTCCCCGGCCACGGCGGCCAGCACCCGCTTGAGCAGTTCGTTGTGGCTGAAGCTGGCGTCGCGGTCATCGGCGTAGCGCACGATCACCAGCTTGCGCGAGGGCAGCACATAGAGCGCCTGGCCCCAATGGCCGAGCGCGGCGAAGGTGTCCGCTGGCGCATCCGGCCACGGCGCCGACTGCCCGGGCAGCGGCTGGTTGAGCCACCAATGACCGCCGGGGTTGGCTTCGCCCGGCACCGGCTGGGCGGCGCTGAACAGGGTGCGGTTGAACGCCACCCAATCAGCTGGTAGCAACTGGCCCTCGCGCCAGCGTCCGTCGCGCTGCATCAGCAGGCCGATGCGCGCCAGGTCGCGGGCATCGAGATAGAGATAGGAAGAACCGACATAGGTACCCGCGCCATCCCGCTCCCAGACCGCGCTGTCGATCCCCAGCGGGGTGAACAGGGCCTGCCAGGGGTAGTCGGCATAGCCCGCGGGGTCGAGCATGCCGCGCAGGCTGGCGGCGAGCAGGTTGCTGTCGCCGCTGGAATAGGCGAAATGCGTGCCGGGCGCACTGGCGGCGGGCATTGCCGCCGTGTAGGCCGCCATGTCGGTGCGGCCACGGGTATAGAGCATGGCCACCACCGACGACTTCAAGGGTGCATATTCGTAGTCCTCTTGCCAGGCCAGGCCACTGGCCCAGTGCAACAGGTGGGCCAGGCGCAGCCCGGGATGCTGCTGCAGGGCCGGGTAGTAGCGCACGGCCGGTTCGTCGAGTTTGAAGCGCCCCTCACCGTAGGCCACGCCCATGACCGTGGCCAGCACGCTCTTGCTGACTGACCAGGTCAGGTGCGGTGTGTCGGCACGGGTTGGCTCAACGTAGCGCTCATGGAGAATACGACCATCGCGAATGATCAACAGTGCGTCGGTACGAATGCCGCCGCGTTCGGCAGCGCGTGGCGCGAAGGCGTAGGAGTCGACGGCTTGCCAGTCGATGACAGCGTTATCGACTGGCCACTGCGCTGTGGGCCAGTCTTCGGCCAAGGCCGGGCCTGCGGTCATGGCCAGGGCAAGCAATAGTGCCTTCATGGGGAGCAACCTGCAGAGGGCTGCTGTGCGCCCATCGCGGGGCAAGCCCGCTCCCACAGGTCCCGCGATCGGGCGCACGGCGGCCCAGGTTCAAAGGTGCCCCCAATTTCTCAGGCTTTCATGACAATCCGGCGGCACTCCAGGCCTTGGCCAGGCGCTTGTCACGGGCCGCGCCAGCCAGCGCCAGCAGGCCCTGGTCGCGCAGCCACAATTGCGCCCAGTGCTCGGGCCCTGCGGCCAACGCCTGGTCGATCTCGCTCCGCAAGCCCTGGAACTGGGCAAACAGGCCACCCAGCAGCAAGTGGCAGGCCACGCTGTCCGGGCATTGCCGGCTGCCCTCGGCACAACCGGCCAGCAGCGCGATCAACCGCAGCCGCAGGTCCTGCGGCCAGGCGCATTCCTGGGCGACGCCATGCAGCCAGGCCACCAGCGCGGCGAGCACATAAAGGTCTTCAAGGGAACGGAACGGTTTGACGTAGGCGTCCCAGCCATCGCCGGCAAGCAACTCGCACGCGGCCTCCTTGAGCTGCAGCCGGCCATGGCCGACTTCGGGCATCAACGGCAGGGTCGGCAAGGCCTCGAGGCTGACACCCGGCTCCCCCGGATAGACCACCGCCAGTTGCAACCGCGGCGCCTCGCCCGGCCCTTCATGGCGCGCCGCCACCAACAACCATTCAGCGTCCAGCCCGGCGGTGACGAAGTCCTTGCTGCCGGTCAGGCGCAAACCATCGAGGCGGGTGTGCATGTCCGCCGGGCGCACGCTGCGCCGCTCGGTGGCGCACAACGCCCCCAGGCTGGCGGGGGCGCTGGGCCAGAGCACGCGCAGCGCCGCCTGGTAACCGAGCAGGAAGGCCAGGCCCGGCGTGGCCATGGCCCGCCCGCCCAGCACCGCCAGCTCGAACGGCGCGACGGCGCCCAGGCGTTCAAGCACCGCCGCATAGGTTTCGCCCAAGGTCGCCGCCAGTGGGTGGCGCAAGGGGTCGTTGAGTCGTTGCAACCAGGCCATCGCAAGCTCCTTGTAGGGGTGTCACGCAAGCATCACCAAAGATTCACAGGGGTGACACCGGGCGTACCTAGGCTGACTTTGCACAACAAAGCCGACCGGCCGCAACCCTTTGGCTGGCTTATGGAGACTCGCAATGACTCGGATCGCTCGCTCTGGCGACAACAGCACTGAACGCCGTCTGCAAGCCGAACGCCTGGTCGGCGCCGCGGCCCTGCAGGAAGCACAGGCCCTGCGCTTCAAGGTGTTCAGCGCCGAATTCAAGGCCAAGCTCAAGGGCGCCGAACACGGCCTGGACATGGACGACTACGACATCCACTGCCGCCACATCGGCGTGCGCGACCTGGCCACCGGCCAACTGGTCGCCACCACCCGCCTGCTCGACCACCAGGCCGCCAGCAGCCTGGGCCGCTTCTACAGCGAAGAAGAATTCAGCCTGCACGGGCTGTTGCAGCTTCAGGGCCCGATCCTCGAACTGGGCCGCACCTGCGTCGACCCGGCCTACCGCAACGGCGGCACCATCGCCGTGCTCTGGAGCGAGCTGGCCGAAGTGCTCAACGAAGGCCGCTACAGCTACCTGATGGGCTGCGCCAGCATCCCCATGCAGGACGGCGGCGTACAAGCCCACGCGATCATGCAGCGCCTGCGTGAACGCTACCTGTGCACCGAACACCTACGCGCCGAACCGAAGAACCCGTTGCCCAGCCTGCCGTTGCCGAACAACGTCATCGCCGAGATGCCGCCGCTGCTCAAGGCCTACATGCGCCTGGGCGCGAAGATCTGCGGCGAGCCTTGCTGGGACGAGGACTTCCAGGTCGCCGACGTGTTCATCCTGCTCAAGCGCGACGACCTCTGCCCGCGCTACGCCCGTCACTTCAAGGCGGCGGTCTGATGCTGCGCCTGCGGGCCGCTGCCCGCCTATTGCGGCTGTTCCTGGTGCTGGCCCTGGGGCTGGCAATGGCCAGCATCATCGCCCTGGGCGAACGCCTGGGCCTGAAGGCCTCGATCGAACACCGCCAGCGCTGGACACGCCTGTTCATGGGCCGCCTGGTTGCCGCCCTGCCCTTCGACGTAAAGGTCAGGGGTGAACTGCCACAACGGCCAATGCTCTGGGTCTGCAATCATGTATCGTGGACCGATATCCCGCTGCTCGGCATGCTCACACCGCTGTCGTTCCTGTCCAAGGCCGAGGTCCGCCACTGGCCGGTGGCCGGCTGGTTGGCCGAAAAAGCCGGTACGTTGTTCATCCGCCGTGGCGGTGGCGATGCCCAACGCCTGCGCCAGCAGATCAGCGAACAGCTGGGCGAGCAACGCCCCCTGCTGATCTTCCCGGAAGGCACCACCACCGACGGTCGCACCCTGCGTACCTTCCATGGACGTCTACTCGCCGGGGCCATCGATCAGGGCACGCCGCTGCAGCCGGTGGCGATCCAGTATCTGCGCGCGGGTCAAGCCGATTCGATCGCGCCGTTCATTGGCGAGGACGACCTGGTGTCCCATCTGATGCGGATCTTTGGCCACGACCGGGGCGAGGTGGTGATCCACCTGTTGCCTCCGATTGGCAGCGAAGGCCAGGAACGCGCGGCGCTGGCGTTCCAGGCGCAGCAGGCGGTGCGCCAGGCATTGTTCGGCATCGTGGAAGTCGAGCCGCGCCGCCTGGCCAAGGCGGCCTGAACAGTTGACGTCAGCTGTGCCGGCCTCTTCGCGGGTAAACCCGCTCCCACAAGGGCAACGCCAGCTTCAACTAGTGCACTGTACCTGTGGGAGCTGTTTACCCGCGAAGAGGCCAGCACAGGCAGGAGAGCATCAACTGCCTGCCACTCTTCGCGCTACCGCAAACGCCTGCAGTTGCGGATAGAACTCACGAAAATCCGCCAACAAAGGCTCATACAGACGCTCCAGCTCCCCCATCACCCCGTCCATCCCCTCGGGCCGTGACAAGCGCCGGGCAATGCCGCCAAACACCTGCTCCAGGGTGGCGAAGTCGCCATAGGCCCCCAGCCAGTCATCCGCCGCCATGAACGGCGCGATCCGTGCCAGCCGGCCCGGCAGCTGCGGTTCAGCCAGCAGCACCTTGTAGAAGTTACCGGTGAACTGTACCAGCGGCTGCTCCGCGTACTCCCCCCAGTGCCTGGCCAGGCAATGATCGAAGAACACATCCAGCACGATCCCGGCGAAGCGCCGCCGCTCGCGCGGGAAACGCGCCAGCGCCGCCAGCACCAGCGGGTGGCTGTCGGTGTAGCTGTCGATGTGCCGGTGCAGCCGGATCGAAGCCTCCAGCGCCGGCGGAAAACGCCCCTCGAGCGAGCCCTTGACGAAGTCGCCATACAGGCTGCCGAGCAGTTGTTGCGGCGCGGGGCCGCCCAGGTGAAGGTGCGCGAGGTAGTTCATGGCGCCAGTCTAGCACCGCCCACCCCCATATCGTCATGAACCGATATAGCCAATGACGCTTGCCTCAGAACCCTTTCATATTTGTATATCGCGATGCAGCGATTTATATTTCGCTCCATCGCGATATACCGCTACACACCACGAGCCAACCATGCCCCTCGATCTCGACGAAATCATAAAAGCCCTGGCCCACCCGGTCCGGCGAGACATCCTCAACTGGCTGAAAGATCCGGCCGCGCAGTTTCCCGACCAGCACCACAGCACCGAGCACGGTGTGTGTGCCGGGCAGATCGACCAACGCTGCGGCCTGTCGCAGTCGACCGTCTCCGCCCACCTGTCCACCCTGCAGCGCGCCGGCCTGATCAGCAGCCAGAAGATCGGCCAGTGGCATTTCTTCAAACGCAACGAGGCGACCATCAAGGCGTTCCTCGAGCAAATGAGCCAAGAGCTCTGACCTGATCCACGCGAGGCTTCGCATATGACTACGCTGTTCGACCCGATCACGCTGGGCGACCTGGAACTGCCCAACCGCATCATCATGGCCCCGCTGACCCGCTGCCGCGCCGACGAAGGCCGCGTGCCCAACGCGCTGATGGCCGAGTACTACGTACAGCGCGCCAGCGCCGGCCTGATTCTCAGCGAAGCGACCTCGGTCACGCCGATGGGCGTCGGCTATCCGGATACCCCGGGAATCTGGAACGACCAGCAGGTGCGTGGCTGGCACAACGTGACCAAGGCCATCCACGGCGCCGGTGGGCGGATCTTCTTGCAACTGTGGCATGTCGGGCGCATCTCCCACCCGTCGTACCTGAACGGCGAGCTGCCGGTGGCCCCCAGCGCGATCCAGCCCAAGGGCCATGTCAGCCTGGTGCGCCCATTGAGCGACTATCCGACCCCACGAGCCCTGGAAACCGAAGAGATCGCCGACATCGTCGAGGCCTATCGCAGCGGCGCCGAGAACGCCAAGGCCGCCGGCTTCGACGGCGTGGAGATCCACGGCGCCAATGGCTACCTGCTCGACCAGTTCCTGCAGAGCAGCACCAACCAGCGCACCGACCGCTATGGCGGCTCGCTGGAGAACCGCGCGCGGTTGCTGCTGGAAGTTACCGACGCCGCCATCGAGGTATGGGGCCCGGGCCGCGTGGGCGTGCACCTGGCGCCACGGGCCGATGCCCACGACATGGGCGACGCCGACCGTGCCGAGACCTTCACCTACGTGGCACGGGAGCTGGGCAAGCGTGGCATCGCCTTCATCTGCTCGCGGGAGAAGGAAGGCGACGACAGCATCGGCCCACTGATCAAGGCGGCGTTCGCTGGCCCGTATATCGTCAACGAGCGCTTCGACAAGGCCAGCGCCAACGCTGCCCTGGCCAGCGGCAAGGCCGATGCGGTGGCCTTCGGCATCCCGTTCATCGCCAACCCCGACCTGCCCGCGCGCCTGGCCGCCGACGCGCCGCTCAATGCGCCGCGTCCGGAAACCTTCTACGCCAAGGGGGCCGTGGGCTACATCGACTATCCACGGATGTGAGTGAAGCGAACGTAGGGCAGGTTCGTCGTCGTGGCAGCGGGCTTGCCCAGCGATAGTCCAAGGACTCAGGGCCGGGCGTTGATCTGCTGCTGCAGGTTCTGGATCTGGCTCTGCAGGGTGCTGATATTGCGCGTCACCTGCCCGCGGAAGGCATCGAACTCCTGTACCGAGGCACCGCCGGCCGATGTGGCCGGGCGGTTGTCCACCTGGCTCTTGAGCACCAGCACATCCTGCTCCAGGCTCTCGATGGCCGCGCTCGGGTTGCCCTGTTTCTTCAGCGCCGCCACTTCATTGCTCAGGCTCTTGAGCTGACCATCCAGCTTGCCGCCATCCACCTGGCCCGACTTGAGCGCCGCAAGCTCCGCGTTGACCGCCTTGAGCTGCGCCTGCAACTGGCCCTGCAACTCGGTCACCGCCTTCTGCTGCTCGCGGGTGTCGGCCAGCACCTGCTCCAGACGCTTGCCCAAGTCCCCGGCCTGCCCGGCGACGCCCTGCTGCTGCTTGCCCTGCTCCGCCAGCGAGGCCTGCAACTGGCGAATCTGCAGCTTCAACGCCTCGCTGCCGGTGCTGTTGCTGGACTCGCTGGCATCGACCTTGCCACTGATCGCCTGCAGGCGCCCGGCCGCTTCTTCGCTGATGCGGGCAAAGCTCTCCTGGGTCGCCACCAGTTGCTGCTCCATCAGGGTGATCTGCTGGAAGCTCCACCAGCCAAGCCCGCCCAGGGCGATGAACGAGGCACCGAGCAAGGCCCACAGCGGGCCATTGCTGCGTGGGCGCGCCGCCTTCTGGCGGCTGCGGGCCACATGGGCGGGCAGCAGTTCATCGTCGTCGGGGGTGCCGGCACGCAAGGTGGGCACATCGTCAAAATCGTCGTGGGCGTCGTTACGCATGGGTGCATTCAACCGCGGTGGTAGCAAAGAGACATGAGTATAAACCGCCTGGGCGGCGCACTGATGACCATCATCCCGCCCACAGGTTCAGCGTTGTCCCGCCTGCGCCTGCCACCAGGCACAGAATTCATCCAGCGCGGACCACACATCGGCCTGGGGTCGGTAGTCCAGGTACTGCCGGGCGCGGCCGATATCGAGGGTGAAATCGCTGCTCATCACCTGCACCGCCGTGCGGCTGAGGGTCGGCTGCGGACGCCCGGGCCAAAGCAGGCAGGCGGCCTCGTTGAGCGCCGCCAGGCCATAGGCCAGGCCGGGGGAGCGGTAGCGGGTGACCTGCGGCAGCTGCATGCGGCGCATCACGTAGTTGACCACGTCCCACAGCGGCAAGGGCTGGCCGTTGCTGATGTTGTAGGCCTGGCCAAGTGCCTGCTCCTCGGCGAACAACGCACTGAGCAGCGCTTCGTTGAGGTTGTGCACACTGGTGAAATCGACCTTGTTCAGGCCATTGCCGATGATCGCCACGCGCCCCTTGGCCTGCATGCGCATCAGCCGCGGGAAGATGCTTGCGTCGCCGGCCCCGGTGACGAAACGCGGTCGCAGCGCCAGCACTTCCAGGCCGAACTCCTGGGCGCCGAACACTTTCTGCTCGGCCAGGTGCTTGGTCAGTGCGTAATGGTCATGGAAGCGGCGCGGTACCTGGTCCTCGCGGATATCCAGGCGTGACCGGCCGGTGAAGTAGATCGACGGCGACGACAGGTGCACCAGGCGCCGCACATGCTCCTTGATGCAGCCCTCGACCACGTTCTCGGTCAACACCACGTTGCCCTGGTGGAAGTCCTGGTAGCGGCCCCAGGTGCCCACGGCGCCAGCGCAATGCACCACCGCATCCACACCCTGGCACAGGCGCCGGGCCAATTCGGCGTCGCCCAGGTCGCCCGGGATGAACTGCACCCCGCGCTTGACCAGGTGCTCCACGCCCTCTGCCCGCCGACCATTGACCCGCACCTCCAGGCCCTGCTCCAGGGCGAAACGCGCAAAGCGCCCGCCAATGAAGCCGCTCGCGCCGGTGACCAGAATTCGCATGTAAGACTCCGCCTTGCCAGATTTCGGATGCAACTGACGCCCGATGTGCCTACAAGGGCACCAGCCACTGCCGCGCCGAATGGCGCAGGTGGTCGGTCAGCTGGGCGAGCAACTGCCCGCCGTTGCGCCAATGATGCCAGTACAGCGGTACATCGATGGGAGTATCGGCGCAGATTTCCACCAGCTCACCACGGGCCAGCTGCTCGGCCACCTGCCGCTCCGGCACCAGCCCCCAGCCCAGGCCGGCCTCGGTCATGCGCAGGAAACCTTCGGACGAGGGGCATAGGTGATGCAGGAAACCTTCCTGCACGCCTAGCGACGCCAGGTAGCGATGCTGGAGAAAATCGTCCGGCCCGAACACGATTGCCGGGGCACGGGCCAACCGCTCGACCGCGAAACCCTGGGGGAAGTAGCGCGCCATGAACGCGGGACTGGCCAGCGCTCGATAGCGCATCGACCCCAGCGGCAGGCTGCGCGCCCCAGCCACGGGACGTTCGCTGCCGCACAGGCAGGCCGCAACCTCGCCGGCACGCATGCGCTTGAGGCCGACCTCCTGGTCCTCGACCACCAGGTCAAGCAAGACCTGCTGCTGCGCGCAGAAGGCCCCCACCGCACCGGCCCACCAGGTCGCCAGGCTGTCGGCGTTGAGGGCGATGCGCAGGCGCTCGGGCATGCCTTCCTCGTCCAGCGCCGGCACCTGGCGCTGCAGGTCGCGCTCGAGCAGGCGCACCTGCTGCACATGGTTGAGCAACTGCCGGCCGACCTCGGTCGGGCTCGGTGGCGTGGCGCGCACCAGCACCGGCTGGCCGACCCGCGCTTCGAGCAGCTTGATGCGTTGCGAGATGGCCGATTGCGACAGCCCCAGCACCTGGGCGGCACGTTCGAAACCGCCTTGTTCGATCACCGCGGCGAGGGCGGCGAGCAGCTTGTAGTCGAACATCGATTTCTCTAATGACTGATCAGCTCTATTTGTTTTTCTTATACAGCTGCAGCCCTGACAATAGCCACATCTTTCTTGTTGATCCGTGCCGATGCTTGCATCGGTGCCCGTGGAGTGTTCCCGCTATGTGGCAAAGCTATCTCAACGGCATGCTGGTGGCCTTCGGCCTGATCATGGCCATCGGCGCGCAGAACGCCTTCGTCCTGGCGCAGAGCCTGCGCCGCGAACATCACCTGCCGGTGGCGGCGCTGTGCGTGGTCTGCGACGCGCTGCTGGTCGCCGCTGGCGTGTTCGGCCTGGCCACGGTGCTGGCGCACAATCCCACGCTGCTGGCCGTGGCGCGCTGGGGTGGCGCGGTGTTCCTCATCTGGTACGGCGCCAAGGCCCTGCGCAGCGCGTTTTCCAAGCAAAGCCTGCAGCACCAGCAAGGCCAGGGTGTGCGCTCGCGCCGCGCGGTGCTGCTGAGCGCGCTGGCGGTGACCCTGCTCAACCCCCATGTGTACCTGGACACCGTGCTGCTGATCGGCTCCCTCGGCGCACAGCAGACCGTGCCCGGCGCCTACGTGGCCGGCGCCGCCAGTGCCTCGCTGGTGTGGTTCTCGACCCTGGCGATCGGCGCCGCCTGGCTGGCGCCGTGGCTGGCTCGCCCGGCGACCTGGCGCATGCTCGACCTGATGGTGGCGGTGATGATGTTCGCGGTGGCGGCGCAGCTCATTTTCAACTGAACCGCGCCCCTGTGTAGGAGCGGCCTTGCCGAGACGTCGGACCGGCCGGAAAGGGCTGCGTAGCGGCCCCAGGATTTCAGCGTGCATGCAAAGATCGCCGGGGCCGCCTTGCGGCCCTTTCGCGGCGCAAGGCCGCTCCTACAGGGATAGCACATCGCCTGGAAGGGGCCGCCTGTCGGGCCCGGCCAACCGCTCTGGAACCTCTATTCCCCACAGATGTTGCGTGGTTAAGCGCCCGGGCCGGTGCTATGATCCTGCCCTTGCGTCGCAAAGGGTACAAACTCGCCGACGCTCATCAGGCCACCCGTGAGGCCTGGCGCAAACCGCAAACAGACCTGAATCAGGAGATCCACCATGGCTTTTGAATTGCCGCCGCTGCCGTACGCCCACGATGCCCTGCAGCCGCACATCTCCAAGGAAACCCTGGAGTTTCACCACGACAAGCACCACAACACCTATGTCGTGAACCTGAACAACCTGGTCCCAGGCACCGAATTCGAAGGCAAGACCCTGGAAGAGATCGTCAAGAGCTCTTCGGGCGGCATCTTCAACAACGCAGCCCAAGTCTGGAACCACACCTTCTACTGGAACTGCCTGTCGCCAAACGGCGGCGGCCAGCCGACCGGCGCCCTGGCCGAGGCCATCAACGCCGCCTTCGGTTCGTTCGACAAGTTCAAGGAAGAGTTCACCAAGACTTCGGTCGGCACCTTCGGCTCCGGCTGGGGCTGGCTGGTGAAGAAGGCCGACGGCTCCCTGGCCCTGGCCAGCACCATCGGCGCCGGCTGCCCGCTGACCAGCGGCGACACCCCGCTGCTGACCTGCGACGTCTGGGAACACGCCTACTACATCGACTACCGCAACCTGCGTCCGAAGTACGTCGAGGCGTTCTGGAACCTGGTCAACTGGACCTTCGTTGCCGAGCAGTTCGAAGGCAAGACCTTCAAGGCCTGATCATTCGCCTTGAATTCAAAAGACCCGGCCTGAGTGCCGGGTTTTTTATTGCCTGGCGGGATGTCGCCGCATTCGGTAACGGCATACCTGACAGAATTGTTTGCAACCCATCTCCGCGCTCTTGCTCAGCCCGCATAGCGCGCTAACATCAACCATCTGGAAAGTTGACGCAGCGCACTCAAGTCGCATGACCGCTCGACCGATACAGAGCCAAGGGCAATTCCGTCGACGGACGGGTTGCCTGCCGGGGTATCGGGTCGATAGTCTCCCGCCATGGTTGATGGCAAAATAATGGCATGCGCATGGATTAAGGAAACCCCATTGAAGCTGGAATTTCGAAACAGCTTATCGGTCAAGCTGCTGAGGGTCGTACTGCTCTCGGCGCTGGCTGTCGGCGTCGTACTCAGCTGTGCGCAGATCGTCTATGACGCCTACAAGACCCGCCAGTCCGTGAACAACGATGCCCAGCGCATCCTCGACATGTTCCGCGACCCATCGACCCAGGCGGTGTACAGCCTCGACCGGGAAATGGGCATGCAGGTGATGGAAGGCCTGTTCCAGGACGAATCGGTGCGCATGGCCTCCATCGGCCACCCGAACGAAACCATGCTGGCGGAAAAATCCCGGCCGCTGCAGGACATGTCCATGCGCTGGCTGACCGACCTGATCCTCGGCCAGGAGCGCACCTACACCACGCAGCTGGTCGGCCGCGGCCCGTACAGCGAGTATTACGGCGACCTGAGCATCACCCTCGACACCTCTTCCTACGGCGAGGACTTCCTGATCAACGCCGTGATCATCTTCATCTCCGGCGTGCTCAGGGCACTGGCCATGGGCCTGGTGCTGTACCTGGTGTACCACTGGCTGCTGACCAAGCCACTGTCGAAGATCATCGACCACCTGACCCAGATAAACCCCGACCGCCCCAGCCAGCACCAGATCCCGCAGCTCAAGGGTCACGAGCGCAACGAGCTGGGCCTCTGGGTCAACACCGCCAACCAGCTGCTGGCCTCCATCGAACGCAACACCCACCTGCGCCACGAGGCCGAGAACAGCCTGCAGCGCATGGCCCAGTACGACTTCCTCACCGGCCTGCCCAACCGCCAGCAGTTGCAACAGCAACTGGACAAGATCCTGGACGACGGTGGCCGCCTGCAACGCCGCGTCGCCGTGCTGTGCGTGGGCCTGGACGACTTCAAGGGCATCAACGAGCAGTTCAGCTACCAGGTCGGCGACCAGCTGCTGCTGGCCCTGGCCGACCGCCTGCGCGCCCACAGCGGCCGCCTTGGCGCCCTGGCCCGGCTGGGGGGCGACCAGTTCGCCCTGGTCCAGGCCAACATCGAGCAGCCCTATGAAGCCGCCGAACTGGCCCAGAGCATCCTCGACGACCTCGAGGCGCCCTTCGACCTCGACCACCAGCAGATCCGCCTGCGCGCCACCATCGGCATTACCCTGTTCCCCGAGGACGGCGACAGCACCGAGAAGCTGCTGCAGAAAGCCGAGCAGACCATGACCCTGGCCAAGGCCCGCTCACGTAACCGCTACCAGTTCTACATCGCCAGTGTCGACAGCGAGATGCGCCGCCGTCGCGAGCTGGAAAAGGACCTGCGCGAAGCCCTGCCGCGCAACCAGCTGTACCTGGTGTACCAGCCGCAGATCAGCTACCGCGACCACCGCGTGGTCGGCGTCGAGGCGCTGCTGCGCTGGCAGCACCCGGAGCTGGGCATGGTCCCGCCCGACCAGTTCATCCCCCTGGCCGAGCAGAACGGCAGCATCATCAGCATCGGCGAATGGGTGCTCGACCAAGCCTGCCGGCAACTGCGCGAATGGCACGACCAGGGCTTCAGCGAACTGCGCATGGCGGTCAACCTGTCCACCGTGCAACTGCACCACAACGAACTGCCGCGGGTGGTCAACAACCTGCTGCAGGCCTACCGCCTGCCACCCCGCAGCCTGGAGCTGGAAGTCACCGAGACCGGCCTGATGGAAGACATCAGCACCGCCGCCCAGCACCTGCTGAGCCTGCGCCGCTCCGGCGCCTTGATCGCCATCGATGACTTCGGCACCGGCTATTCCTCGCTCAGCTACCTGAAATCGCTGCCGCTGGACAAGATCAAGATCGACAAGAGCTTCGTCCAGGACCTGCTCGACGATGACGACGACGCCACCATCGTTCGCGCCATCATCCAGCTGGGCAAGAGCCTGGGCATGCAGGTGATCGCCGAAGGCGTCGAGACCGCCGAGCAGGAGAGCTACATCATCGCCCAGGGCTGCCACGAGGGTCAGGGCTACCACTACAGCAAGCCGTTGTCCGCGCGCGAACTGACCAGTTTCCTCAAACAGGCGCAACGCAACCAGGTTTCCGCCCTGTAAGCCCCGCCGGCCTTGGCGGTGCACCGCGAACGGGCGTTTGCATGAAATGCGCGCCCGCCCCTTTACAGCAAATGCAAATCTTTCGCATGATGTGGCGGTTTCGCGTGCCACGGCGCACGGTCCACCCTTGGTCCAACCACACGACGCAGGAAACCACAATGATTCGAATGCCTCTGGCCTCCGCCAGTCTGCTGGCCATCGCCATCGCCCTCGCCGGTTGCGGCGAAGGCAAGGACGACAAGGCCGCCGCACCGCAAGCCCAGGCACCTGCCGCCGCCAGCACCGCCGCCGCAGCGCCGGGGGCTGTCGATGAAGCGGCCGCCAAGGCCGTGGTCAAGCACTACGCCGACATGGTCCATGCCGTGTACAGCGACTCGCTGAGCACCGCCAAGCAATTGCAGACCGCCGTCGACGCGTTCCTGGCCAAGCCCAACGACCAGACCCTGAAGGCCGCCCGTGATGCCTGGGTCGCCTCGCGCGTGCCGTACCTGCAAAGCGAAGTGTTCCGCTTCGGCAACACCATCATCGACGACTGGGAAGGCCAGGTGAACGCCTGGCCCCTGGACGAAGGCCTGATCGACTACGTCGACAAGAGCTACGAGCACGCCCTGGGCAACCCGGCGGCCAACGCCAACATCATCGCCAACACCGAGATCCAGGTCGGCGAAGACAAGATCGACGTCAAGGACATCACCCCCGAGAAGCTCGCCACCCTCAACGAGCTGGGCGGCTCGGAGGCCAACGTCGCCACCGGCTACCATGCCATCGAGTTCCTGCTCTGGGGCCAGGACCTCAATGGCACAGGCCCAGGCGCGGGCAACCGTCCGGCTTCCGACTACCTGGAAGGCAAGGGTGCCACGGGCGGCCACAACGACCGTCGCCGCGCCTACCTGAAAGCGGTTACCGACCTGCTGGTCAAGGACCTCGAGGAGATGGTCGGCAACTGGGCGCCGAACGTCGCCGACAACTACCGCGCCACCCTCGAGGGCGAGCCGGCCAACGACGGCCTGCGCAAGATGCTGTTCGGCATGGGCAGCCTGTCGCTGGGCGAGCTGGCCGGCGAGCGCATGAAGGTCTCGCTGGAAGCCAACTCGCCGGAAGACGAGCACGACTGCTTCAGCGACAACACCCACTACTCGCACTTCTACGACGCCAAGGGCATCCGCAACGTCTACCTGGGCGAGTACACCCGTGTCGACGGTACCAAGCTGAGCGGCCCGAGCCTGTCGTCGCTGGTGGCCAAGGCCGACCCGGCCACCGACGCCACCCTCAAGGCCGACCTGGAAGCCACCGAGGCCAAGATCCAGGTGATCGTCGATCACGCCCTCAAGGGCGAGCACTACGACCAGCTGATCGCCGCCGACAACGCCGCCGGCAACCAGATCGTGCGTGACGCCATCGCCTCGCTGGTCAAGCAGACCGGCGCGATCGAGCAGGCCGCGGGCAAGCTGGGCATCGACAACCTGAACCCGGATACCGCCGATCACGAGTTCTGATCAGCGTCGTGGTTCAGCAGAGGCGGCCTTCGGGCCGCCTTTTTGTTTTCCAGCAACACCACCGCCCCCTTGTAGGAGCGGCCTTGTGCCGCGAAAGGGCTGCAACGCAGCCCCGGCAGTTTCTGCATCAGCTCCGAAATCCCGGGGCCGCTTCGCGGCCCTTTCGCGGCACAAGGCCGCTCCTACCGATAGGCCAACTGACATCGATTTCATCCAGCAATTGCAAATTGCTCTTATTCAAACATCCCTGGCCTGATAAGCTTGCACGCCGGTTTTTCGCCCATGCCCAGGATCCTCGATGTCCTTGCTCCGCCTAAGCCCCCTGCTGCTGGCCTTCGCCCTCGCCGCCTGTGACGACGCTCCGCGTTTCACCCAGGCCGAGCCCGGCGAAGCCCTCTCCGGCGGCAAGGCCACGGTGCAACGCAGCGACCGCAACGCCTATTCGCTGCCCTCGGCCAACCTCACACCCGAGCGGCGCCTGGATTTCGCCGTGGGCAACAGCTTCTTTCGCAACCCCTGGGTGATTGCACCGTCCACCACCACCGCCCGCGATGGCCTCGGCCCGTTGTTCAACACCAACGCCTGCCAGAACTGCCATGTGCGTGACGGTCGCGGCCATCCGCCGGAGCCGGACGACAGCAACGCGGTGTCGATGCTGGTGCGCCTGTCGATCCCCGACCAGCCCTATTACGCCCGCGAGATCGAGCGTTTGGGCGTGGTCCCCGAACCGGTCTACGGCACCCAGCTGCAGGACATGGCCATCCCCGGCGTGGCCCCGGAAGGCAAGGTACGGGTGGGCTACGACAACCACAGCGTCACCTTCAAGGACGGCCACCAGGTCGAACTGCGCCGCCCGACCCTGCAGATCAGCCAGCTCGGCTACGGCCCGCTGCACCCGGACACCCGCTTCTCGGCCCGGGTCGCCCCGCCGATGATCGGCCTGGGCCTGCTCGAAGCCATCCCCGAAGCCGACCTGCTGGCCAACGAGGACCCGGATGACCTCAACCGCGACGGCATCCGCGGCCGCGCCAACCGGGTCTGGGACGACGCCCAGGGCAAGACCGTGGTCGGCCGCTTCGGCTGGAAGGCCGGGCAGCCCAACGTCAACCAGCAGAACGTGCACGCCTTCGCCGGCGACATGGGCCTGACCACCACCCTGCTGCCAAAGGACGACTGCACCGCGGCGCAGGTCGATTGCCTGGCCGCGCCCAACGGCGACGGCCAGGGCGGCGAGAAGGAAGTCAGCGACAACATCCTGCGCCTGGTCACCTTCTACACCCGCAACCTCGCCGTGCCGGCCCGGCGCAATGTCGATGCACCGCAGGTGCTGGCGGGCAAGAACCTGTTCTACCAGGCCGGCTGCCAGGGCTGCCACACGCCACAATTCACCACTGCCGCCGATGCGGCCGAACCGGAACTGGCCAGCCAGGTGATCCGCCCCTACAGCGACCTGCTGCTGCACGACATGGGCCCGGGCCTTAGCGACGAGCGCACCGAGTTCGCCGCCAACGGCCAGGACTGGCGCACCCCGCCACTGTGGGGCATCGGCCTGAGCGAAACCGTCAGCGGCCACAGCCAGTTCCTCCACGACGGCCGCGCCCGCAACCTGCTCGAAGCCGTGCTCTGGCACGGTGGCGAGGCCCAAGCAGCGCGCGATCACGTACTGACCTTCAATGCCGAGCAGCGCGCCGCGCTGCTGGCGTTCCTGAATTCCCTTTAAACCGCACAAGGAGCCGGGCATGTTCCGACCCAAACTGTTGTTCACCAGCCTCGCCGCACTCGCCCTCGGCGCCTGTTCGCCGCAAGACCCGCAGGCGGTGACCTCCGCGGCCATCGCCAAACAGGTGATCCTGCCGACCTACAGCCGCTGGGTCGAGGCCGACCGGCAGCTGGCCGCCAGCGCCCTGGCCTACTGCGAAGGCAAACAGTCCCTGGAGACCGCCCGCGCCGACTTCCTCAACGCGCAGAAGGCCTGGGCCGAGCTGCAGCCATTGCTGGTCGGCCCGCTGGCCGAGGGCAACCGCCCCTGGCAGGTGCAGTTCTGGCCGGACAAGAAGAACCTGGTCGGTCGCCAGGTCGAGCAACTGGTCAGCGGCGAGCAGCCTGTCACCACCGAGTCGCTGGGCAAGGCCAGCGTCGTGGTGCGTGGCCTGTCGGCCTACGAATACATCCTGTTCGACAGCAAGCCGGACATCGCCAGCGCCGAGCAGAAAGCTCGCTACTGCCCACTGCTGGTGGCCATCGGCGAACACCAGAAGGCCCTCGCCGAGGAAATCCTCAAGGGCTGGAACAGCACCGACGGCATGCTGTCGCAGATGACCAAGTTCCCCAACCAGCGCTACGCCGATTCCCACGAGGCGATCGCCGACCTGCTGCGTGCCCAGGTCACCGCCCTGGATACCCTGAAGAAGAAGCTCGGCGCACCGATGGGCCGGCAGAGCAAGGGCATCGCGCAGCCGCTGCAGGCCGAAGCCTGGCGCAGCCACTCTTCGATCAAGAGCCTGGAAGCCTCGCTCAAAGCCGCCCAGACGGTCTGGGTCGGGGTCGACAACCAGGGCCTGCGCGGCCTGCTGGGCAAGGACCAGACGGCACTGGCGCAAAAGATCGACGACGCCTACGCTGCGGCGATCAAACTGCTGGCCGACAACCAGAAGACCCTGGGCGAGCTGCTTGCCGACGACGCCGGCAAGCAGACCCTCAACCAGATCTACGACGCGCTCAACGTCGTCCACCGCCTGCACGAGGGCGAGCTGGCCAAGGCGTTGAACATCCAGCTGGGCTTCAATGCCAACGACGGTGACTGATCATGCTGCGACGCCAGGCCCTGAAACTCGGTAGCGTGTTGCTCAGTGCCCTGACCCTGGGCGGCTGGAGCCTGTTCCGCGGCAAAGGCAGCGAACCCTTGCTGCTGTCGGCGCGCGACGACGGCGACGGCCAGCACTACGCCGTGGGCTTTCGCCTGGACGGCACCCAGGTGTTCAGCACCCAGGTGGCCCAGCGTTGCCATGCGATCATCAACCACCCGACGCTGCCGATCGCCTTGTTCGTCGCGCGCCGGCCCGGTACCGAGAGCTACCTGGTCGACCTGCGCGACGGCCGGCTGCTGCAGACCCTCGCCTCGCAACCGCAGCGGCACTTCTACGGCCATGCGGTGATCCACAAGGATGGCGAGTGGCTGTACACCACCGAGAACGACACCACCGACCCCGGTCGCGGCGTACTGGGCGTCTACCGTTTCGAAGGCGAGCGCCTGGTGCACAGCGGCGAGCTCTCCACCCACGGCATCGGCCCCCACGAAGTGGCCTGGCTGCCCGATGGCGAGACCCTGGTGGTGGCCAACGGCGGTATCCGCACCGAGGCCGAGAGCCGGGTAGAGATGAACCTCGACGCCATGCAGCCGAGCCTGGTGCTGATGCAGCGCGACGGCACCCTGCTGAGCAAGGAGACCCTGGCCCAGCAGATGAACAGCGTGCGCCACCTGGCGGTGGGCGACGATGGCACCATCGCCGCCTGCCAGCAGTTCATGGGTGGCGCCGAGGAGACCGCCGAGCTGCTGGCGATCAAGCGTCCGGGCGAGCCGTTCAAGGCCTTCCCGGTGCCGGAGCGCCAGCTGCAGTCGATGGCCCAGTACACTGCCAGCGTCGCGATTCACAGCGACCTGCGCCTGGTGGCACTGACCGCGCCACGGGCCAATCGCCTGTTCATCTGGGACCTGGACAGCGGCGCGGTGAAGCTCGACGCGCCGATGCCAGATTGCGCCGGGGTCGGGGCGGTGAAGGATGGCTTCGTCGTCACTTCCGGGCAGGGGCGTTGCCGGTTCTACGATTGCCGCAAGGCAGAGCTGATCGGCCAGCCGATGAACCTGCCTTCAGGCTTCTGGGATAACCACCTGCACCTGGTCTGATTGGCTGTAGAGACTATCGCGGTGCGCCGATGCGACTTGCCCCGCGATTTGGCCGGCACAAGTTTATCCCTCCTCTTTTCGCAAAAACCGACAATACTTTCCCCCACCGCACGTGGGCCGGATCGCCCGTGGTCGTGCCCGACAAATCGATAACCCACATCCAGGGAACCGGACCATGTTGCGCCGCCGCATGCTGATCATGTTGGCCGTCGTCCTGCTGATCGTGTTGATCCTGGGGGGCATCAAGGCCTTTTCCATCTACCAGCAGGTGCAGATGTTCTCGCAGCCCCGGCCGCCGGTGAGCGTGGCCGCGGCCCAGGCCGAGCTGCGCCAGTGGCAGGAGCGCCTGCCGGCGGTCGGCAGCCTCAAGGCCTATCAGGGCGTGGAGCTGAGCCTGGAAGTCGCCGGCACGGTGAAGTCGCTGCACTTCGAGTCCGGGCAACAGGTGAAGGCTGGCCAGTTGTTGCTGCAACTGGACAGCGACCAGGAAACCGCCCTGCTCGGCACCGCCCAGGCCGACCTGGGGCTGGCCAAGGTCGACTTTGGCCGAGGCAGCCAGCTGGTCGGTGATTCGGCCATCTCCCGCGGCGAGTTCGACCGCCTGACCACCCAGTACCGGCGCAACCAGGCGGTGGTCGAACAGCTCAAGGCCTCGCTGGCGAAAAAGAGCATCAGCGCCCCGTTCAGCGGCACCATCGGCATCCGCCAGGTGGATGTCGGCGCCTACCTGGCCAGCGGCACGGTGATCGCCACCCTGCAGGACCTGTCCAGCCTCTATGTCGACTTCAATGTGCCCGAGCAGGCGCTGCCGCACCTTAGCCTCGGCCAGCGGGTGCTGGCACAGGTGGCCGCCTACCCCGACCAGACCTTCCCCGCCAGCCTCAGCGCGATCAACCCCAAGGTCGAGGAAAGCACCCGCAACCTGCTGGTCCGCGCCACCCTGGCCAACCCCGAGGGCAAGCTGCTGCCGGGCATGTTCGCCAGCCTGCAAGTACTGTTGCCCGACCCGCAGCCGCTGGTGGTGGTGCCGGAGAACGCCATCACCTACACCCTCTACGGCAACTCGGTGTACCGGGTCAGCGAGAAAAAGGGCGAGGACGGCCAGCCCCAGCGCGACGCCAACGGCCAGCCGCAATTGATCGCCGAGCAGCTCACCATACAGACCGGCGAGCGTCGCGAGGGCTGGGTCGTGGTGCTCAAGGGGCTGCAGGCCGGCGATCAGGTGGTCACCGCCGGCCAGCTCAAGCTGACGCCCGGCGCGGCGATCCGCATCAGCGCCGACAGCGCCCTCAAGCCCGCCGCGCCCGGCGCGAAGTGAACGGGAGGCGGCCATGGCGTTCACCGACCCGTTCATCCGCCGCCCGGTGTTGGCTTGCGTGGTCAGCCTGCTGATCCTGCTGCTCGGCCTGCAGGCCTGGAGCAAGCTGCAGATCCGCCAGTACCCGCAGATGGAAAACGCCCTGATCACCGTGACCACCGCCTACCCCGGGGCCAATGCCGAGACCATCCAGGGCTACATCACCCAGCCCTTGCAGCAGAGCCTGGCCAGCGCCGACGGCATCGACTACATGACCTCGGTGAGCCGACAGAACTTCTCGATCATTTCGGTCTATGCGCGGATCGGCGCCGACACCGACCGCCTGTTCACCCAGTTGCTGGCCAAGGCCAACGAGGTGCGCAACAAGCTGCCCCAGGACTCCGAGGACCCGGTGCTGAGCAAGGAAGCCGCCGATGCCTCGGCGCTGATGTACATCAGCTTCTACAGCAACGAGATGAGCAACCCGCAGATCACCGACTACCTGTCCAGGGTCATCCAGCCCAAGCTGGCCACCCTGCCAGGCATGGCCGAGGCCGAGATCCTCGGCAACCAGGTGTTCGCCATGCGCATCTGGATCGACCCGGTGAAGCTGGCCGGCTTCGGCCTGTCGGCAGTGGACGTGACCAACGCCGTACGCCGCTACAACTTCCTCTCCGCCGCCGGCGAGGTGAAGGGCGAGTACGTGGTCACCAGCATCAACGCCACCACCGAGCTGAAATCGGCCGAGGCCTTCGCCGCCCTGCCGGTCAAGACCAGCGGCGACAGCCGGGTTCTGCTGGGCGACTTGGCACGGGTGGAAATGGGCGCGGAAAACTACGACACGGTCAGTTCGTTCGACGGCACGCCATCGGTGTACATCGGCATCAAGGCCACGCCGGCGGCCAACCCGCTGGAGGTGATCAAGGAGGTGCGGCGGATCATGCCGCAACTGGAAGAGGAGCTGCCTTCGAGCCTCAAGGTATCCATCGCCTACGACGCCACCCTGTTCATCCAGGCCTCCATCGACGAGGTGATCAAGACCCTCGGCGAAGCGGTGCTGATCGTCATCGTCGTGGTGTTCCTGTTCCTCGGCGCCCTGCGCTCGGTGGTGATCCCGGTGGTGACCATCCCGCTGTCGATGATCGGCGTGCTGTTCTTCATGCAGATGATGGGCTACTCCCTGAACCTGCTGACGCTGCTGGCCATGGTGCTGGCCATCGGCCTGGTGGTGGACGACGCGATCGTGGTGGTGGAAAACATTCACCGTCATATCGAGGAGGGCAAGACGCCCTTCGACGCGGCCCTGGAAGGTGCCCGCGAAATCGCCCTGCCGGTGGTGTCTATGACCATCACCCTGGCCGCGGTGTACGCACCCATCGGCTTTCTCACCGGGCTGACCGGTGCCTTGTTCAAGGAGTTCGCCCTGACCCTGGCCGGGGCGGTGGTCATTTCCGGCATCGTCGCCCTCACCCTGTCGCCGATGATGTGCGCCCTGCTGCTGCGTCACGAGCAGAACCCCAGTGGCCTGGCGCACCGCCTGGACCTGATCTTCGACGCGCTCAAGGTACGCTACCAGCGCCTGCTGCACGGCACCCTGAACAGCCGCCCGGTGGTGCTGGTATTCGCCGTGCTGATCCTGTGCCTGATCCCGGTATTGCTGATGTTCACCCGCAACGAACTGGCGCCGGAGGAGGACCAGGGGGTGATCTTCATGATGAGCAGCTCGCCGCAGACCGCCAACCTGGACTACCTCAACGCCTACACTGACCAGTTCACGCCGATCTTCAAGCGCTTCCCCGAGTACTATTCGTCGTTCCAGATCAACGGTTTCAACGGTGTGCAGAGCGGGATCGGTGGCTTCCTGCTCAAGCCCTGGAACGAGCGCGAGCGCACGCAGATGCAGCTGTTGCCGCTGGTGCAGGCCGAGCTCGAGCAGATCGGCGGGCTGCAGATCTTCGGCTTCAACCTGCCGTCGCTGCCCGGCACCGGCGAGGGTCTGCCGTTCCAGCTGGTGATCAACACCGCCGGTGACTACCCGGCCCTGCTGGAGGTGGCCCAGCGGGTCAAGGAACGCGCCCAGGCGTCGGGCAAGTTCGCCTTCCTCGACATCGACCTGGCCTTCGACAAGCCCGAGGTGGTGATCGACATCGACCGTGCCAAGGCGGCGCAGATGGGTGTGTCGATGGACACCCTGGGCAGCACCCTGGCGACCTTGCTGGGCGAGGCCGAGATCAACCGCTTCACCCT
Organism: Pseudomonas sp. NMI760_13; assembly: GCF_021283245.1. Lineage (NCBI taxonomy): Bacteria > Pseudomonadati > Pseudomonadota > Gammaproteobacteria > Pseudomonadales > Pseudomonadaceae > Pseudomonas > Pseudomonas sp. NMI760_13. Next base: position 126,449 of record NZ_JAJSRC010000001.1, read on the forward strand.
GGAGGGCCGCAGCTACAAGGTCATCGCCCAGGTCGAGCGCCCGTACCGGGCCAACCCTGACTGGCTGAACAACTACTACGTGAAGAACGAGCAGGGGCAATTGCTGCCGCTCGCGACCCTGATCACCCTCAGCGACCGCGCCCGGCCGCGCCAGCTCAACCAGTTCCAGCAGTTGAACTCGGCGATCATCCAGGGCGTGCCGCTGGTGAGCATGGGCGAGGCACTGGAGACCGTGCGCGCCATCGCCCGCGAGGAGGCGCCCGAGGGGTTCTCGCTGGACTATGCCGGGACGGCGCGGCAGTTCGTCCAGGAAGGCAGCGCGTTGTGGGTGACCTTCGGCCTGGCGCTGGCGATCATCTTTCTGGTGCTGGCGGCGCAGTTCGAGAGTTTTCGGGATCCGCTGGTGATTCTGGTGACGGTGCCGTTGTCGATCTGCGGGGCGTTGTTGCCGTTGTTCCTGGGGGTTTCGAGCATGAACATCTATACCCAGGTGGGTTTGGTGACCCTGATCGGGCTGATCACCAAGCATGGGATTCTCATTGTCGAGTTTGCCAATCAGCTACGGGATGAGCGGGGGCTTGGGGTACGGGAGGCGATTGAGGAAGCTGCCGCGATTCGCTTGCGGCCGGTGCTGATGACCACGGCGGCCATGGTGTTTGGCATGGTGCCCTTGATTTTGGCCTCTGGGGCCGGGGCGGTCAGCCGGTTTGATATCGGGATGGTGATTGCTACCGGGATGTCGGTTGGGACGTTGTTTACGTTGTTTGTTTTGCCTTGTATTTATAGTGTTTTGGCGCATAAGGGAGGGCGGGGTATCGTTGGTGTTCGCGGGTGATTGTTTTGGTTTTTTTATGCGCATTCGTAGAATATGTCGACACTTAGTCACCTTTTCGCCTTTACGGCGACCTACTTTTCTCTAGGGAAAAGTAGGCAAAACCGTTCCGCTCCGTTCATCCGGCCCCTGCGCTTCGCTCCGGGGTTCCCTCGCTCCGTTCTTGCTCCCGGGAGGACCGCGCTGAACGCCCCATCCTGGGGCGCAGCGCTTGACGGGCATCCATGCCCGTCACCTCCCTCCGCAAGAACTCCGCTCGGCCTCCTGAAGTCGCAATTGGCGGCGCCTGGACTATTGCGCGCTTAGAAGCAAGAGCAAGAGCAAGAAATTCGAATTTAGTTGTTTGACAGCTATTTATGAATTGGCTGTTCCGGCCCTTTCGCGGGGCAAGCCCGCTCCTACAGGGTTATATATAACGGCGACTATTGCGTGGGAGCGGGCTTGCCCCGCGATGCGATCGAGAGATTAATTAAGTTTAAACTAGCGACAGCTGCGCCAGTTCAGGCGCCGCTCGTAACTTCGCGACTTCAGGAGGCCGAACGTAGGACTTGCGGAGGGAGGTGACGGGCATGGATGCCCGTCAAGCGCTGGGGCCTAGGATGGGCCCTGCAGCGCGGTCCTCCCGGGAGCAAGACCGGAGTGAGGGAACCCGGAGCGAAGCGTAGGGCCGGATGAATGGAGCGAGGATTTTTTGGTGACTTTTTGATCCTTCAAAAAGTTACCCGCCGTAAGGGCGGAAAGGTGAATAAGCGTCGACATCGCAAATGAATGCGCATAAAGCTTCAAAAACAAACACCAACCAACCAACTAATAAACAAACGCCAGAGATCCATAAACACCCCCCCGGCGCAAAACACAAAACCCACGTCAACCAAACGGCCGTAACCCCTGCCTCATCCCAAACAAGAACAACAGAAGATCATGATCCGGCTCAGCCCGCCCCTGCTCCACCTTGGCCACCCGTGGCAACGGACACACCCCACCGACCTCAGCCTTGCTGAACACCGTAGGCCGCGGCTGTTCCCAGGCCGCCGCCGCCGCCGTGGTCACCGCCAACGCCGCGACCAGGAACAAAGCTCGAGCGATTTCTAGTTTCATTGCTCTAAACCTTTGACCGCGCTGCCAAACGCCATTTGGTAAAAATAGAGCAAGGTCTGCCATTCCGCCTCGTTGAACGACGAGTGGCGGCGCAACTGCCGCAGGTCGTTATAGGCCGCCCGCTGGCAACTGATCCGCCGCCGGCACTTCTCCAGGTCCAGCAACGCCACTTCCACCCGCGCCTGTTCACCCTCGCCCAGCACCTTGACGAACACATGCTTGCCGTACAGGCAGCCATGCTGCCAATGCCCCAGGTGCATGCGCGCCAGGTTGTCGGCCAGATCCTTGAGCATGCGCTCGTGCACCGCCTGCGGGTAATGCTCGCGGGCCCCGGCGGCATGCCAGGCATCGAGGTCGACGAAACCATCGAGCGCCTCGCTGACCAGCAAGGCCCGCCACTGATGATCCGCGTCCCGCTCGGCCCCGGCATAGACAATCCGCGGTACCCGCACACCCAGTTGCTCGAAACTGTTCAGCGCATCGAGTTCGCGCAACACCGTGGGGCGCCCGAACGGATGCAGCAGGCTGCGGTAGATGTGCCCGACCTGGCGTTTGGCATACAGCAGATGCCCATCACCGTCGCTCAGGCGCTGCACGCCACTCTCGCCACCACGCCGCTGGTTGGGCTCCTCGACCCACTCCCCCTGCTGCTGCCAGTAGTAGTCGAACTGCCTGGACTGATTCTGGGCTACCGCCATCACTCATTACCCCTTGCGCAATACGTACACTCGCCACATGGCATAGAACGGCAGAAAGTCGAGTCGTTCCTGGATTCTGAATCCCGCTGACACAAATTCTTCTTCAACTGTAGCCGCCGGTAACACGAAGCGGTTCTGGTAGCTGTCCTGCGCGGCCCGGGCACTGCGCCTGGCTTCGAGCTTGCGGCGGCGCCAGGCCTTGAAATTGCCATCCACCCACAGTGAAAGGATCACGCTGTCGCGGCTAACTCGTTGAAACTCAGAAAGAATTGTCTTCCGATGGGCCGGATCACCGATATGGTGGAACAGGCGCATGCAAAAGATGCTGTCGACCGCGTTGTCCGGCAGGTCGATGGCGAACGCGGAAGTCTGCAAGGGGCGTACCCGTGCAACCACCTCTGGCGGTTGTGACGCACAGGCTGTCTCGATCATCGCCGCCGAATTGTCGGCACCGATGATCACGCGGTTGGCCTTTTCCGCCAGCAGCGGCCAGAACCGCCCGGCACCGCAGGGCAGGTCGAGCACCAGGCCAGGCTCACCGGCCAGCGCCAGGGCGCGGCGGGCCAGTTGCTCGTCACGCTGGTGGGAAAGGCGTCGAGCCAGGCCATCCTGATGCTTGAGGAAGTATTCCCGGGCGTGGTTGCGGTCGTACTTGTCCGAGAATTCGAGTTTGATGGGGCTACGCATTGGACATCTCCTGACTCCAGTGCGCTCACCTTAGGCAGGCAAGCGTTGGAATCAGGTCATGTCCGTGTGAAAAATCTGTCAGCGACCAATGCAGGTGTTACTGGACGTTAATCAGGATCCAATAGCCCATCCCGGCCTTCACCATCCTGCACCACTTTCGTGCCTTGGCTCAGGTCGACCTGGAAGCGGCAGCCATGGGGAAGCGTCGCGGTCAGGGTTACGCGCCAGCCCTGGTCGTCACAGATGCGTTGCACCAGCGACAAGCCCAGGCCCAGGCCCTCGCCACGGCGCTCGTCGCCACGCACGAACGGCCGGAACATCGCCTCGCGCTGCTCCTCCGGAATCCCCACGCCACTGTCCTCGACACTGAAGCCATTGGCCTCCAGGCTAAGGCGAATGTAACCGCTGTCGGTGTAGTGCGCCGCATTGCGCAGCAGGTTACCCATCACCGACTGCAGGAACGTGGCGTTGTACAGCACCGGGCTGGCACTGATCCGACCATCGTAGTAAAGCGCCAGCCCCTTCTGCTCGATGGTGTCGCGCCATACGCCGATCAGATCGTCGCCCACCTCGCGCAAGCTTGCCCGTGAAGCGACGGCACCTTCATCGCGCTGGGCACGGGCCAGCATCAGGAAGGTCTTCACCAGTTCGCGCATTTCCTCGGTTGCCCGGGCAATACGTTCGACCTGGCTGCGCGCCCGCCCATCGAGGCCGGGGTTTTCCATCAACAGCTCGCACGAGGTCGCCAGGACCATCAACGGTGTGCGCAGCTCATGGCTGACGTCACTGGTGAACAGCCGCTCGCGGGTCAGGGCATCGCGCAGGCGCCCCAGGGTATCGTCGAAGGCAACGGCCAGCTGGCCGACCTCGTCCGCCGCGTAGTCCGGCGCCAACGGCGGCGCCAGCCCCAGCAACTGGTCACGGTGACGCACCTGGCGCGCCAGGCGGATCACCGGCGCCATCACCCTTCGTGCCAGCAACCAGCCGAGGATCACCGCCAGGGCCAGGCTGAGCACGAAGCCGACCACCACCACGGCGAACAGTACCCGTTCACGCTCCTCGAAATCGCTCTGGTCCTGCAACAGCACATAGCGCCGACCGTCGACGATCTCGACCATGGCATGGTACGAGAGCTGGTCGCGAAACACCTCGTGGAAACCCGCCTCCAGGTGACGCAGGTCCTTGGGCAACTCGAAGTCATCGCGCCCGCCGCTGAAATAGAACAGCTGGTCGGGGCGTGGCCGGTGGCTCCAGTCACTGACGCTGTCCATGCGCAGCAGGCGCTGCAGGTCGCCACCGAGCACCGACGAGATCAAGCGTTCCTCGACCAGGTGTACCGTGGCGACGATGCCGAAGGCGAAGGCCCCGGCCACCAGCGCGCTCATCAGCGCGAAGGCGATGATGATGCGCTGGGCAAGGCTCTGCTTAAACTCCATCGCGGCCCTCGGCGAGGCGATAGCCGACGCCATGGACGGTATGCAGCAGGGGCTTGTCGAACGGTTTGTCGATCACCTGGCGCAACTGGTGGACGTGACTGCGCAGGCTGTCGCTGTCCGGGCAGTCGTCGCCCCACAGGGCTTCCTCCAGCACTTCCCGACGCAACACATGGGGGCTCTTCTGCATCAGCACGGCCAGCAGCTTCAAGCCGACCGGGTTGAGCTTGAGCAGGCGCCCCTGGCGGGTCACCTCCAGGGTATCGAGGTCATAGCTCAGGTCGGCGACCTGCAGGGTACGCCGGCCACCGCCCTGGGCGCGACGCAGCACCGCCTCGATACGCGCCGCCAGCTCGGACAGCGCGAACGGCTTGAGCAGGTAGTCGTCCGCACCCGAGCGGAAGCCTTGCAGACGGTCGTCCAGCTGGTCGCGGGCGGTGAGCATGATCACCGGCGTGTCACGACGAGCATCCTCGCGCAGGCGCTTGCACAGCGTGTAGCCATCGATGCCGGGCAACATGATGTCGAGCACGATCAGGTCGTAGTGTTCGGTCGCGGCCAGATGCAGGCCGGACAGGCCATCCTGGGCACAGTCGACGGTGTAGCCCTTCATGCCGAGGTAGTCGGCCAGGTTGGCCAGAATATCGCGGTTGTCTTCAACCAAAAGAATGCGCATCGAGGTCTCCTGTGCGGCGCTTCGCCGGGCGCGGCAGGCGCAGCTTACGGCCAATGCCTGCATGGTGCCATGCCCTGGCTCGAAATCTCCGAACTTGACAGTTTTTTCACCGATCATTCACGCACACAGGATAGCGGGCACCTGACAATGCACGGTCTTTTCCATCCTCTGGAGTCACCATGCAGGCATCCGTGCGCCCTCGCCCGATCAACCCGTGGCTGTACCTGGGCATTCCTTTCGTCACCGCCGTGGCCTTGGTCCTGCTTGAATGGACATCGCTGGACATGGACGTGGCCAACCTGTTCTACGACCCGGTTGCCAGTCAGTTCATCGGTCGCCACAGCTACCTGCTGGAGACCATTCTGCATGACCGGGTCAAGCAGGGCGTGATCGTCTTCGGGCTGCTGGCCGTGGTCGGCTTCGCCTTGAGCTTCTTCTGGAAACGACTGGTAGGCTGGCGCCGCGAGCTGGGTTGCCTGGTGTTGGCGCTGGGGCTGTCGACCGCCTTCGTCACGCCGCTGAAGAAGGTGACCCAGGTGCAATGCCCGTGGAGCCTGACCCAGTTCGGCGGCAAGGAGACCTACAGCAAGCTGCTGGAGCCACGCCCGGCCACCGACAAGCCCGGACTGTGCTGGCCGGGTGGACACGCCGCGACCGGGTTCTGTCTGTTCGGCCTGTTCTTCATGCTGCGCGACCGGCGTCCGCGCCTGGCGCGGGTGGCGCTGGCGGTAGCCTTCGTGGCCGGCTCGGTGCTGTCAGTCGGACGGATGATGCAGGGCGCGCATTTCCTGTCGCACAACGTGTGGACGGCGGTGTTCTGCTGGTTGATCGGGCTGGGGTCGTATTACCTGGTGTTGTACAGACGCGGCCTGATGGAAGCACCAGCCATCGAGCGCAACGTCGCCTGATTCGCGGGTAAACCCGCTCCCACAGGGATCGCGCCGTATCTGTGGGAGCGGGTTCACCCGCGAAGAGGCCGGCACAGAAAAACGAAAAGCCCCGGCTCTCGCGAACCGGGGCTTTCCTTGGTGCAGGGGGTGAGGCTGGCTTACATCATGCCGCCCATGCCACCCATGCCACCCATACCGCCCATGTCTGGCATGCCGCCACCAGCAGAGGCTTCTACGGGAGCGTCAGCGATCATAGCTTCGGTGGTGATCATCAGGCCACCGATCGAAGCGGCAGCTTGCAGCGCCGAACGGGTAACCTTGGCCGGGTCCAGGATGCCCATTTCGATCATGTCGCCGTACTCGCCGGTGGCGGCGTTGTAACCGAAGTTGCCCGAACCTTGCTTGACCTTGTCAGCGACAACGCTTGGCTCGTCGCCGGCGTTGGCAGTGATCTGGCGCAGTGGCGCTTCAACAGCACGGCGCAGCAGGGCGATACCGACGTTCTGCTCTTCGTTGTCGCCTTTGAGGTCCTTGATGGCTTCCAGGGCGCGCACCAGGGCAACGCCACCGCCAGGCACCACGCCTTCTTCGACGGCTGCACGGGTAGCGTGCAGGGCGTCTTCGACGCGGGCTTTCTTCTCTTTCATCTCGACTTCGGTGCCGGCACCGACCTTGATCACGGCAACACCGCCAGCCAGCTTGGCCAGACGCTCTTGCAGCTTCTCACGGTCGTAGTCCGAAGTGGTGTCGGCAACCTGGGCGCGGATCTGGGTGACGCGAGCCTGGATGTCGGACTCTTGGCCAGCACCGTCGATGATGGTGGTGTTTTCCTTGGACAGGATCACGCGCTTGGCGTTACCCAGGTGCTCCAGGGTGGCGGTTTCCAGGGACAGGCCGATCTCTTCGGAGATCACGGTAGCGCCGGTCAGGACGGCGATGTCCTGCAGCATGGCCTTGCGGCGGTCGCCGAAGCCCGGGGCCTTGACCGCGGCAACCTTGACGATGCCGCGCATGTTGTTGACCACCAGGGTGGCCAGGGCCTCGCCTTCGACGTCCTCGGCAACGATCAGCAGCGGACGGCCGGCCTTGGCAACGGCTTCCAGTACTGGCAGCAGCTCACGGATGTTGGAGATCTTCTTGTCGACCAGCAGCAGCAGCGCGCCTTCAAGCTCCGCAACCATGGTGTCCGGCTTGTTGACGAAGTACGGCGACAGGTAGCCACGGTCAAACTGCATGCCTTCTACGACGGACAGTTCGTTTTCCAGGCCCGAGCCTTCTTCAACGGTGATCACGCCTTCTTTACCGACTTTTTCCATGGCTTCGGCGATGATTTCACCGATGGAGTTGTCGGAGTTGGCGGAGATGGTGCCGACCTGGGCGATGGCCTTGGAGTCGGCGCATGGCTTGGACAGGTTTTTCAGTTCGGCAACAACGGCAGCAGTGGCCTTGTCGATACCGCGCTTGAGGTCCATCGGGTTCATGCCGGCAGCGACGGCTTTCAGGCCTTCGTTGACGATGGCCTGGGCCAGGACGGTAGCGGTGGTGGTGCCGTCACCGGCAGCGTCGTTGGCCTTGGAAGCGACTTCCTTGACCAGCTGGGCGCCCATGTTCTCGAAAGCGTCCTTGAGCTCGATCTCTTTGGCGACGGAAACGCCGTCCTTGGTGATGGTCGGCGCGCCGAAGCTCTTGGCCAGGACCACGTTACGGCCTTTCGGGCCCAGGGTCGCTTTTACCGCGTCAGCCAGAACGTTGACACCAACCAGCATTTTCTTACGGGCGGAATCGCCGAATTTTACGTCTTTAGCAGCCATGATCGTTTAATCCTTGGAATTCTTTGGAGTAACGGGAAGTCGGGGAGAAATCAGGCTTCGATAACGGCCAGGATTTCGTTCTCGGCCATGACCAGCAGGTCTTCGCCATCGACTTTCACGGTGTTGCTGCCCGAGTAAGGGCCGAAAACCACTTTGTCACCCACTTTCACGGCCAGCGCGCGTACTTCGCCGTTGTCCAGGATACGACCGGTGCCGACGGCAACGACTTCGCCGCGGTTTGGTTTTTCAGCGGCCGAACCCGGCAGGACGATACCGCCAGCGGTTTTCGATTCTTCTTCGCTGCGACGGATGACGACGCGGTCATGCAGAGGACGAAGCTTCATTGTCGATCTCTCCCAAATTGTGGTTTTCATCGGCCGGTGTCGACACCGGCGGGTTGATTCGATCCGGCGTTGCCGGTCAGGGCTCGCCTTCAGCGAACCCTGTGTGTCATGCCCGGTGAACTCACCGGAAACCTTGCGGTGACCACTACATGCGGCCAGTGAAATCAATTACAAGGCTTTGCATGGAAATTTTTTTGAATGCGTCGTCGTGGGAGCGGGCTTGCCCCGCGACGGGGTAGGCAGATGCGAGCGCCTATCGCGGGGCAAGCCCGCTCCCACGCCTTCCAAGCCCTTTTCGGGGGTTACTTGTCGCGGCGTTCGTACTCGCCCTCGATCACGTTCGGACGATGGCCACCATCGCGGGGCTGGGCCTGGAATGGGTCATCCTGGAACGCACGCTGGCGCAGGGCCTGTTCCTCGGCGCGGCGACGGAGCTTGCCGGCAACCAGGCGGCGGGTGAACGGCAGCAGGCAGAGCAGGCCCAGCACATCGCTGATGAAGCCTGGCAACAGCAGCAGGCCACCACCGACGGCGAGCATCAAGCCCTGGAACATGTCCTCAGCTGGCAGCTCGCCGCGCTGCAGGCTCGCCCGGGCACGCAGGGCGGTGGCCAGGCCGGCCACACGCATCACCAGCACACCCAGGGCGGAACCGGCGATGATCAACAGCAGCGCCGGAAAGAAACCGATGGCCGCGCTGACCTTGACGAAGACGAACAGCTCCAGCACGGGGAAAAGCAACAACAGCAGTAGAAAAGCACGCATCAAGGGTTCCTCGACGGAAGAGAGTCTTCCTGTAAGACCATCAGATGGATGCCTCGACGCCTGTTTTCAACCCTCGACCTGCGTCGAATCCGGCCATTTGTCAGCGCGCGCCAGCAAAACCAAGGCCTCACGGACTTGTGTCGGCGTATTGCAACTAGACGGGAAAGGCAGCCAGTAAATGCCCTGGCCAATACGCAGGTGCATGCCCTCGCTGTCGATGCCGACCATGTGCGCCGAGCGCGGCAACCCCGCCAGTTTTACGTAGTGATCAATGGCATTGGCATGGTCATCGTTCATGTGCTCGATCATGCTTTTTTCGGCCTCGCCCGCAAACGGGTTGGCCAGGGTCACCTGGTCGAGCCAGTGGATCGCACCGAAACCGCCGATGTAGCGGTGGCGTACCGGCTCGAGCACCCAGAAATCGAAGTCGTGGGCCTTGTGGTAATTGGCCGATTCAGGGAAGTACCGGTAGTAGCGGGCCGCGGCAGCCTCGATGGCCGCGTCGTCGCTCAGCTTGCGCGCCTCGGCCATCACCGTCAGGCGCCCGACTGCCTGGACGTCCTCGGCATCGCGCTCGCCCACCAGCAGCGAACATTTGGGGTCTTTCTGCAGGTTGTGGGTGTGCTGGGCGATACGGCTGATGAGGATCAGCGGATGGCCCTCGGCGTCCAGGCAATAAGGCACCACCGAGCCGAAGGGATAGCCGGGCATGGACTTGGAGTGGGTCGAGAGAACGCCACGATATTCCTTGAGCAGCAGTTCCCGGGCGGGGCGGAGGGCGTTGGTACTCACTGGAGAGTCTCCTGGCGACAGACTGGATGGGTGACAAGATAAGCATTATCACCCGCCCCTGCCACTGGGTCTGCTGCCGTGTAGATCTACGCATACCCCTGTAGGAGCGGCCTTGTGCCGCGAAAGGGCTGCATAGCAGCCCCAGGATCTCAGCGATGAGGCAGACATCGCCGGGGCCGCCTTGCGGCCCTTTCGCGGCGCAAGGCCGCTCCTACAAAGAGCACGCGCAGCGCGTTACCGGATCGACTTACCAGGTAACACCAAACCCGGCGGTATAGCGGGTCTTGTCCAGGTCGCTGTCGCGGGTGCCCTTGATCAGGTCCTTCTCCGCCTTCAGGTTGAGCGAAGCCCACTCGGTCACCTTGTAACGCAGCCCCATCTCGGCATCCAGCGCGTACTCGGCCACACCGCCCAGCGGCTTGCCGACCTCGCCATTGGTGAAGAACTCCACCTTCTTGCCGATCAGGTAGCGGTTGTAGTCCCACTTCACCGCGGCGGAATAGAAGTTGTCCTTGCCGCCATCGCGGTATTCGAAATCGGTTCGGTTGATCAGCGAACCGAGCGAGAACGCGCCCAGCTCGTCATCCCAGAACTGGTAGCCTGGGCCGGTACCAACGGTACGCTGGCGCGCCAGGTCCTCGATATGGTCGCGCTTGTACTCCAGGCGCCCCTGCCAGAACCACTTCTCGGTGATGAAGCGGTCCAGGGCGTACTCGGCGCTCCAGTTGTTGGTGGTGGTGACGTCGTCCTTGGTCTCGCGGTTGTACTCGCCCTCGGCGTTGTGCCGCCAACGACCGTGGCGGGCAGTGGTCTTGAAGCTGACGTCGTAGTCGTCGGTATTGTTCTCGGCGCGCTTGTAGTCCATCGCCACATCGACATTGCCCTTCCACAGGAAGTCCTCGACCACCGGCCGTGGCTTCATGATCTGCTCGATGCTGGCCAGCTCGACGGTCTTCGGCGCATCGCCGTTGGCCAGGGTCACCTTGCCCGGTTCGGCGGCCTTGAGCGACTTGGCCTTCTCGCCGGAGTAGGCGTCCTGCTTGACCAGCAGTTCCTGGTCGCTCTCCAGCGTCTTCACCTGTTTCCAGTCCAGGGCGATCGAACCGCCGTAGGGCGTCTCCAGCAGCAGCTTGCCGCCGTCGAAGACCTTGATCTTGCCGCTCAGGCGGTCACCGTTCTTCATCCACACGGTGTCGGCGAGCACGGGAGTACAGAGGGACGCGGTGATGAGGCAAAGCAGGGTTCTAGAAGACATAAGCGCAATATGGGTTCGATTCGACGAAAAAGCCGGGCATTATCCAGATACCGACAACCTGAGCAAGGACAGACCCAGAGCATGCCGATGAGTTCCACTCGCATTTGCCCGGACCGCCTGTCCGGTTTCATCCGCAGGCCAGGTACCCCGTGATGTCCATGCCACCACCCTCCCCGCCGGAAGACGCAGAGGCCCGACGAATGGCACTGTACTCGGTGCTGGGCCAAGTGCCCGCCGGCAAGGTGGTCAGCTACGGGCAGCTGGCCGAACTGGCCGGCCTCGGCCGTGCCGCACGCTGGGTCGGGCGTACCCTCGGGCAGTTGCCGGCGGACACTCGCCTGCCCTGGCACCGGGTGCTGGGTGCCGGCGGTCGGCTGAGCCTGGCCCTGGGCACGCCGTCGGGCGACGAACAACGCGCCCGTCTACGCGCAGAAGGGGTGAATGTGGCCAATAATCGTGTGGATATGGCGCGCCATGGCTGGCGTCCAATGGAGCACAGCGGTTAGAGTGCGCGCTTTGTTTTCGCAAACCTTGAGGCAGATGTTGGCCCATGCCCCGTAAAACCTGGCGCGCTGCGCTCGCTGCCTATGCCAGCCCGTCAACTTTGGTGCTTTTGCTGCTCGGATTCGCCGCCGGCCTGCCGTACATGCTGGTGTTCTCGACGCTTTCGGTCTGGCTGCGCGAGGCGGGTGTGGCGCGCGAGACCATCGGCTATGCCAGCCTGATCGGCCTGGCGTACGCCTTCAAGTGGGTCTGGTCGCCGCTGCTCGACCAATGGCGCCTGCCGCTGCTCGGCGGCATGGGCCGTCGTCGTTCGTGGCTGCTGTTGTCCCAGGTGCTGGTGGTGCTCGGGCTGATCGGCATGGGCTTCTGCGACCCGCAGAAGCACCTGTCGTGGCTGATTGCCCTGGCGGTGCTGGTGGCCTTCGCCTCCGCCACCCAGGACATTGCCGTCGACGCCTACCGCCTGGAGATCGCCGACGATCAGCGCCAGGCCGCCCTGGCCGCCAGCTACATGGCCGGATACCGGGTTGCCGCCCTGCTCGCCACCGCCGGTGCGCTGTTCTTCGCCGAGTGGTTCGGCTCCACCGGATTCAGCTACCTGCACCAGGCCTGGACCGGCACCTACGTGCTGTTCGGCGTGCTGATGCTGCCCGCGCTGTTCACCACCCTGGTGATGCGCGAACCGCCGGTGCCCCTGCGCACCCAGCTGTCGGCGGCCCGCTACGGGCTTATGCACCAGCTGGCCTCGGTGTTCGTGCTGATCATCCTGCTGGTCTCGGTGCCCGCCAGCTTCACCCAGCTGTTCAACACCGACTGGGCCAGCGTGGTGTTCGGCGACTCGACCATGCTCGACCTGCTGCTCGAGGACCGCGCCTTCCTGCGCCTGATCCTCTACGTGCTGCTGACCTGGGCGTGCCTGTCGTCCCTGGGCCGACGCGGCCTGGCGCCGGTGCTCACACCGGTCAACGACTTCATCGCGCGCTACCGCTGGCAGGCCCTGCTGCTGCTCGGGCTGATCGCCACCTACCGCATGTCCGACACGGTGATGGGCGTGATGGCCAACGTGTTCTATATCGACATGGGCTTCACCAAGGACCAGATCGCCAGCGTCAGCAAGATCTTCGGCCTGATCATGACCCTGGTCGGCGCCGGTGCCGGTGGCCTGCTGATCGTGCGTTTCGGCATCCTGCCGATCCTGTTCATCGGCGGCGCGGCCTCGGCGGCGACCAACATCCTGTTCCTGATGCTGGCCGACATGGGCCCGAACCTGGAAATGCTGGTGGTGACCATTTCGCTGGACAACTTCAGCTCGGGGCTGGCCACGTCGGCCTTCGTCGCCTACCTGTCGAGCCTGACCAACCTGAAGTTCTCGGCCACCCAGTACGCCCTGCTGAGCTCGATCATGCTGTTGCTGCCGCGCCTGATCGGTGGCTATTCCGGGGTGATGGTGGAGAAGTTCGGCTACCACGACTTCTTCCTGATCACCGCGCTGCTCGGCGTGCCGACGCTGGTGCTGATCGCCCTGCACTGGCGGCAGGAGGTTGGTCGGGGAAAGCCGGTGCCGGTGAATAACTCGACCGCCGAGCAACCCTGACCTGTAGGAGCGGCCTTGTGCCGCGAAAGGGCCGCATAGCGGCCCCGGCACTCAGAGCGTCCACATGACTATTGCAGGGGGCGCGCTGCGCCCCTTTCGCGGCGCAAGGCCGCTCCTACAGGACTCGGGTTTACTGAGTGACAGCCCCTTCCCCCGAACGCCTGCCCACCACGAACCACAATGGCCACAACGCCAGTGCCCCCGCCACGCCCGCCGCCACGGCAAAGTGCATCAGGCTCGCACCCGCGCCGAGCATCGCCAACACCGCGCCGCCCAGCCCCAGCAAGGCGATGGTGATCATCCCCAGCATCGCCGATACCAGGCCCTTGCTCTGTTCGCTGGAGAACAGCGTCATGCGGTACAGCACGGCGTTGGCCACGCCCAGGCCCAGCGCGTACAGCGACATGCCGGCCACCACGCTGGGAACCGTCGGCCAATACCAGGTCGCCGCGACCATCAGCGACAGCCCCGCCAGGTATGGCCACAGGGCCCCGCGCACCAGTGCCGGCAGCGGGTAGCGATCGGCGATGCGGTTGATGATCAGGTTGCCCATGATCAGCCCGCCGAACACCGGCAGCTGCCACAGCGCGTATTCCAGGGTGCTCAGGCCTTCGTCATGGATCAGCAACACTGGCGACAGGCCGATCCAGCCAATCAGCGGCAGCCCCACCAACCCCAGCGCCGCACTGCCGGCCACGAAGCGCCGATTGCCCAGCAACTGGCCGTAGCCAGCCAGCAACGGCAGCAGGTGGATGGGCGTAAACGGCAGGCGCGAACCGTCGCGCCGCTCCACGCCAAGGGTTTCCGGCATCAGCCGGTAGAGCAGCAACCAGCACAGCACCGCGCCTGCGGCAAACGCCACGAACAGCCAGCGCCAGTCCAGCCACTGCAGCATCAGGGTACCCACCAGCGGGCCGAGCAGCGGCGACAGCAGGGCGATATTGGCCAGCAGGGCCATCATGCGCACCGCATCGGCCTCGCTGAACGCCTCATTGAGCGCCGGATAGCTGACCGTGACCACGAAGCCCAGACCGATGCCCTGCAGCAGGCGCAGCAGGTTGAACAGGCCGATGTCCTGCGCCCAGAAGGTTGCAAGGCAGGCCAGGCCGAAGAAGATGCAGCCGACCAGCAGCAAGGGGCGCCGGCCATAGCGATCCGCCAGCGGGCCGATCAGCCATTGCAGCAGCACCCCGCCCAGCAGGTAGAGGTTGAGGGCGTGGGGAATGTATTCGGGACTGGCCTGAAGATCGCCAACCACCACCGGCATGGCGGGCATGACCGCGTCGCTGGCGAGGTAGGTCAGCAGTTCGAACAGCGCCAGGGTCAGACCGAACAGCAAGGCGCGCAAGGGAGTGATATACAGCAAAGGTTTCATGGCGGACATCGGGTTTGTAGGCAGGATCAAGGTATATGCCAGAAATGACAGTACCCGGCTGTGAACAAGTGTAAGGGTCTTGAAAAGCATCGCGGGGCAAGCCCGCTCCCACAAGACCGTTGCTGGCCATGTGGGAGCGGGCTTGCCCCGCGATAGGAAGCGACGCGGCGTTACTGGACCGCCGCCTCCTGCACCACGCGGATCACCCGCTGCGGAAACGGAATGTCGATGCCTTCGGCCTTGAGACGGTCGCGGGCATGCTCGTTGAGCATGAACAGCACGTCCCAGTAGTCGGCAGTCTTGACCCAGATACGCAGCGACACGGTGATCGAGCTGTCACCCAGGGTCGAGATCACCGCCTGTGGCGCCGGATCCTGCAGCACGCGCGGGTCCTGGGCCAGCTCCAGCAGCACGTTGCGCGCCTTCTGCAGGTCGGCGTCGTAGTCCACGCCCACGTCGAACACCACCTTGCGGGTCGGCTGGCGGTTGGTGTTGGTGATGATGCCGTTGGACAGGCTGCCGTTGGGCATGATCACGGTCTTGTTGTCACCGGTGCGCAGCACGGTGTGGAAGATCTGGATGCTGTCCACGGTGCCACTGACACCTTGCGCCTCGATCCAGTCACCGATGCGGAACGGACGGAACATCAGGATCAGCACGCCGCCGGCGAAGTTCGCCAGGCTCCCCTGCAGGGCCAGGCCGATGGCCAGGCCCGCGGCACCGATGGCGGCGACGAACGAAGTGGTCTCGATGCCGATCATCGAGGCCACGCTGACCATCAGCAGCACCTTCAGCACGATGTTGGCCAGGGTGCTGATGAAGCCCTGCAGCGCCGCATCGGCACGCAGGCCGACCAGCTTGCCCAGGCGGGCGCTGAGCTTGTTGATGATCCACCAGCCGATGGCCAGAGTCAGCAGCGCCAGCAACAGGCGGCTGCCGTACTCCATGATCAAGGGGAGCCAGGTTTGCGATTGGCGGACCAGCTGATCGACTTCAGCGTTCAAATCCATGTTTATCTCCTGATGCCGAACGGCAAGTACACAATGAGGCGGGCAACGCAAAGCAAGCGGCCCGGACCCCGATGGACATCACTGCGCCATCAAGGTTCCGGGCCGCCGCGGATCAGTCGCGGAAGTTGTTGAACTGCAGCGGCATGTCGAATTCCTTGGCGCGCAAGGCAGCAATGGCCTCTTGCAGATCATCACGCTTCTTGCCGGTAACACGTACCTGCTCGCCCTGAATGGCGGCCTGGACCTTGAGCTTGGCGTCCTTGATGTGAGCGACGATCTTCTTCGCCAGCTCCTTGTCGATGCCTTCGCGGAACTTGGCTTCCTGCTTCATTTCCTTACCGGAGGCATAGGCGTCCTTGGCTTCCAGGCATTTGACGTCGATCTTGCGCTTGACCAGCGCCAAGCGCAGGATCTCGATCATCGCCTCGAGCTGGAACTCGGCCTCGGCAGTCAGCAGTACGGTCTGCTCCTTCTCCTTGAACTCGAAGCTGCCCTTGCCTTTGAGGTCGTAACGGCGGTCGAGCTCCTTGATGGCGTTTTCGACGGCGTTCTGCACTTCGTGCTTGTCCAGTTCCGATACCACGTCGAACGAAGGCATGGTTGTTCTCCATAAAAAAAAGCGCGCTCGGCCTGAAGATGGAGCGCGTCGGGTTTGATGGTTAAAATGCGGACTCATTATAACGGGTTGCGAAACGCAGATGAGCAGCACCTGGCATATTCTCGGCGCCGGCAGCCTCGGCAGCCTCTGGGCCTGTCGCCTGGCCCGCGCCGGCAAGGCGGTCCGCCTGATCCTGCGCGACCAACAGCGTCTGGCCGCCTATGAGCACGGCGGTGGGCTGACCCTGGTCGAACAGAACGGCGCCCACCACTACGCGATCCCCGCGGAGACTGCCGACGCCCGCGGCCCGATCCATCGCCTGCTGGTCGCCTGCAAGGCCTACGACGCCGCGCCCGCCGTGGCCCGTCTGGCCCCGCGGCTGGCCAACGGCGCCGAGCTGGTGCTGTTGCAGAACGGCCTGGGCAGCCAGGACGAAGTCGCCGACCAGGTGCCCCACGCCCGCTGCATCTTCGCCTCCAGCACCGAGGGCGCGTTCCGCGAGGCCGACTGGCAGGTGCGCTTCGCCGGCCACGGCTTCAACTGGCTGGGCGACCCGGCCAATCCCAACGTCCCGTCCTGGTTCACAGACCTGCACGACGCCGGCATCCCGGCCCAATGGGCGCTCGACATCCCTACCCGCCTGTGGCGCAAGCTAGCGCTCAACTGCGCGATCAATCCGCTCACCGTACTGCACGACTGCCAGAACGGCGGCCTGCTTGGCCACCTGGCCGAAGTCGACCAACTGTGCGACGAACTGGCCGACCTGCTGCGCCGCTGCGGCCAGCCCGAGGCCGCCAACGACCTGCACGAGGAAGTGCAGCGGGTGATCATCGCCACTGCGGCCAACTACTCTTCCATGTACCAGGACGTTCGCCATGGCCGGCGCACCGAGGTCCACTACCTGCTCGGCCACGCCTGCCGCGCCGCCGCACGGCATGGCGCCAGCGTGCCGCATCTGGAAAAGTTGCGCCGGCGCCTGGCGGTAAACCTCGAGGCGCGCGGTTTGCGCAGCGACTGACGCCCCTTATCCACAGGACAGGACACCTCTTCACCCATGACCTTGCGTCAACGCCTGGAAAACCTCCCGGTCGGGCAGAAACTGCTGGCGGCCCTGCTGGTGCTGCTGGTGACCATCCTGCTGGTGGCCAACCTTGCCTTCATCAGCGCCGCCTACTGGATCACCCAGGAGAGCATGGCGCCCCAGGCCCTGCAGACCATCGGCCGGCTGGTCTCCAACCCGCAGCTGTCCGCGCGCGCCGGCGACTCGACACAGAACGCCACGGCGCTGCTCAAGGAGCTCGACAGCTACTCGCCGTTGCGCGCCGCCGCAATCTATGGCGGCGACGGGCAGATGCTGGCCCAGCTGCAGCACGGCGACCCGCTGACCCTGCCCAAGCGCTACCGCAACATCGATGGCTGGCGCCTGATGGAGTTTCGCAGCACCCAGCTGATCCGCCTGCCGCGCAGCGCCGCCCCGCCCGCGCACCTGCTGCTGGTGGCCAGCAGCGAGCTGCCCACCGCGTTCTACACCGGCACGCTCTCCGCCAGCCTGGCCATCCTGGTGTTCAGCATACTGCTGTGGCTGGTCATCGCCCGGCAGATCAAGCGCCTGATCACCGTGCCGATCAATCGCCTCGAAGAGCTGACCCGCCAGGTTACTCGCGAGGAGAGCTATGCGCTGCGCGCCAAACGCGGCAACGATGACGAGATCGGCAGCCTGGCCGAGGCGTTCAACACCATGCTGTCGCGCATCGAGGCCCGCGAGCAGCAGCTCAAGCGCACCCGCGACGAGTTCCAGGACGCCTACGACCAGGCCCAGGGCCTGGCCGAGGAAACCCGTCACACCAACCGCAAGCTGGAACTTGAAGTCCAGGTGCGCAGCAAGATCGAGAAAAAACTCACGGGCTTTCAGAACTACCTGAACAGCATCATCGACTCCATGCCCTCGGCACTGATTGCCCTCGACGAGCAGCTCTACGTCACCCAGTGGAACCACGAGGCCACGGTGCTCTCCGGCACACCGCTGGACGAAGCGCTGAACCAGCCGGTGTTCCTCGCCTTCGAGCCGCTCAAGCCCTTCCTGCCGCAGCTCAAGGAGAGCGTGGAGAAACACCGGGTGGCCAAGATCGAGCGGGTCACCTGGCCCAAGGGCGAGGACCTGCGCCACTATGCCCTGACCTTCTACCCGCTGATGGGTGGCGCTGGACGTGGCGTGGTGATCCGCATCGACGACATCACCCAGCGCCTGTCCCTGGAAGAAATGATGGTGCAGTCGGAAAAGATGCTCTCGGTCGGCGGCCTGGCCGCGGGCATGGCCCACGAGATCAACAACCCGCTGGGCGCCATCCTGCACAATGTGCAGAACATTCGCCGGCGCCTGTCGCCAGACCTGCCGCGCAACCAGGAACAGGCCGACGAGCTGGGCATCGACCTGCCGGCCGTCAACCGCTATCTGGAGAGCCGCGAAGTGCCGCAACTGCTCGACGGCATCCAGCAGGCTGGCGCCCGGGCGGCCAAGATCGTCACCCACATGCTCAGCTTCAGCCGCCGCAGCAACCGCCAGTTGGCCCCCTGCGAACTGCCGGCGCTAATCGACCAGGCCGTGGAAATTGCCGGCAACGACTTCGACCTGGCCATCGGCTTCGACTTCAAGGGCCAGGCCATCGTCCGCCAGTTCGACCCGCAACTGGGCCCGGTGCCCTGCACCGCCAACGAGCTGGAACAAGTGCTGCTCAACCTGCTGAAGAACGCCGCCCAGGCCATTCACCAACGCCCGCAGCCCAGCGAACCGGGGCGCATCACCCTGCGCACCCGCCTCAATCCGCCGTGGGCGGAAATCCAGGTCGAGGACAATGGCGTCGGCATGCCCGAGACGGTGCGCAAGCGCACCTTCGAGCCGTTCTTCACCACCAAGGAGATCGGCCAGGGTACCGGCCTGGGTCTGTCGGTGTCGTACTTCATCATCACCAACAACCACAAGGGGCAGATGGAGGTGCAGTCCACCCCCGGCCAGGGCACCTGCTTCACCCTGCGCCTGCCCCTGAGCCCGGCCCAGCCGAGCACCACCCAGACGGAGACATGACATGGGCTATCGCCTGTCGAAGATCTACACCCGCACCGGCGACAAAGGCGAAACCGGCCTGGGCGACGGGCGCCGGGTGCCCAAGGACCATCCGCGGATCGAGGCGATCGGTGAGGTGGACAGCCTCAACAGCCAGTTGGGCGTGCTGCTGGCCGGGCTGGCCGAGGCCGGGCTTGGCGAGTTGATCGAGGTACTGGCGCCTTGTCAGCACCGTTTGTTCGACCTTGGCGGGGAGCTGGCGATGCCCAGCTACCAGGCGTTGAACTCTGCCGAGGTGGAGCGCCTGGAGGCGGCCATCGACCGCTGGAACGAAGAGTTGGGGCCGCTGAAGAACTTCATCCTGCCCGGGGGTTCGATGCTGGTGGCCCAAGCCCATGTCTGCCGCAGCGCGGCGCGGGCGGCGGAACGGCGTTGCCAGCAGCTGAATGCGCTGGAACCGCTGGAGGGGGTGGGGCTGGCCTATATCAACCGGGTGTCGGACCTGCTGTTCGTCGCGGCCCGGATCATTGGGCGGCGCCAGGGAGTGAATGAAGTGCTGTGGCAAGCGGCCGAGAAGCCCGCCTGAACGCATCGCGGGGCAAGCCCGCTCCCACGCCAGATTGTGGACTGGCGTGGGAGCGGGCTTGCCCCGCGATGGCCTGATGTATCAGATCTCAGGCCAGAACGCCCGAATCCCCGCAACACCCTGCGCCCCAACCTCCCAGGCCCGCTCCCGCTCGCTCGGCCCGACCCCGCCCAGCAGAAACACCGGATGGCTGATTCCGCCGATCAACCGCTGCGCCTCGTCCCACCCCAACGGCACCGCCTCGGGATGAGTCTGGGTCGCCTGCACCGGCGACAGGGTGACAAAATCCACCCCCATCTGCTCGGCCAGCGCCAGTTCCTCGGCACTGTGGCAGGACGCCGCCAGCCAACGCTCCTTCGGGAATGGCCGGCCCTTGGCCGCGTACTTGCGCAACTGCGCGGCGGTCAGGTGCCAGCCCGCCGACGGGAAGTCGCCCAGCCATTCCAGTGGCCCCTTGAGCATCAACTGGGCTTTGCCCGCACACAGGCCGACCGCATCCACCGCGACGTCGCGGTACTTGGGGTCGTACATGTCCGGCGCACGCAGCTGGATCAGCTTGATGCCGCTGGCCACGGCCTTCTGGACACCCTTGAGCAGCTCAGGCACCTCCAAACCGTCCGGGGTGATCAGGTACTGGTCGGGCAAGCGCGCCGCAGCGACGATCGGCTTGTTGGCCTCGGGGAACTCATACTGACCAAGATCACGCGGCGCCACCCAGGCCAGGGGCTGCCCCTCGGCGCCATGGGGCTCGCCGGTAAAGGCGTGCACTTCACGCACATCCAGCAGCACTTGCTTGTCCGGATAGTCGTGGCTGACCTTGATCAACGGCCGCGAAGTCGCGACCTCGATACCCAGTTCCTCACGCAACTCACGGGCCAGCGCCGCCTCGACGCCCTCACCCTCCTCCACCTTGCCGCCGGGGAACTCCCACAGGCCGCCCTGGTGCTGGGTATCGGCGCGGCGGGCAATCAGGATCCGCCCGTCGGCGCCACGAATGACCGCTGCGACTACATGAATCCGTTTCACCCTTCACGCTCCGCCAGGCCAGCTTGTTGCCAGGCCTGGAAGGCCGGCCATTGGTAGATGGTCTCGATGTAGGCAGCCGCTTCGGCCGGCACCGCAACACGGTAGGTACGCAGGCGTACGGCCACCGGCGCGAAGAAGGCGTCGGCCAGGGTCGGCCGGCCGAACAGGAACGGGCCGTTGCCCTTGGCGACCACGCGGCATTCGTTCCACAGGGCAACGATGCGGTCGATATCGACCTGCACGTCCAGCGGCACCTCATCCAGCGCCTGGGCACGAGACAGGTCGAACGGCATGGCGCCACGCAGGGCGAAGAAGCCGCTGTGCATCTGCGCGCAGGCCGAACGGGCCTGGGCACGGGCGGCGATGTCCTCGGGCCACAGGCGGGCCTCGGGGTGGCGTTCGTTGAGGTATTCGGCGATGGCCAGGGAGTCGGCGATCACGCCGTGCTCGCTCTGCAGCAGCGGCACCTTGGCGGTGGCCGAGAAGGCCAGCAGGCGCTGGCGGGTGTCAGGCTGGTTGAGCTTGACCAGGGTTTCTTCGTAGGGGACGCCGGCCAGCTCGAGGGCCAGGGCGCCGCGTAGCGACCAGGAGGAATACAGCTTGTCGCCGATGATCAGGTGATAGCTCATGATTGGGCTCCAGCGGAATCGGGATATTGGGGCTGCCTTGCAGCCCTTTCGCGGCACAAGGCCGCTCCTACAGGAGATCGCGTTCCCTTGTAGGAGCGGCCTTGTGCCGCGAAAGGGCCGCAAAGCGGCCCCTATGCATCAGGTCCGGTATTCGGCGTTGATCTTCACGTACTCGTGGGACAGGTCGGTGGTCCAGATGGTTTCGCTGCACTGGCCACGACCCAGCTCGATGCGGATGGTGATCTCCTCCTGGGCCATCACTGCCGAACCCTGCGCCTCGGTGTAGCTCGGGCTGCGACCGCCCTGGCTGGCGATGCACACGTTGTCGAGGTAGACGTCGATCAGGCTAACATCCAGCTCTGGCACACCGGCACGGCCAACCGCGGCGAGGATACGGCCCCAGTTGGGGTCGGAGGCGAACAGCGCGGTCTTGATCAGCGGCGAGTGGGCCACGGCGTAGCCGACGTCCAGGCACTCCTGGTGGTTGCCACCGCCGTTGACCTGCACGGTGACGAACTTGGTGGCGCCTTCGCCGTCACGGACGATGGCCTGGGCCACCTCCATGCACACCTCGAACACCGCTTTCTTCAGCGCTTCGAACAGTGCGCCGCTGGCCTCGGTCACTTCCGGCACATCGGCCTTGCCGGTGGCAATCAGCATGCAGCAGTCGTTGGTCGAGGTGTCGCCGTCGATGGTGATGCGGTTGAACGACTTGTTGGCGCCGTCGAGCATCAGGTCCTTGAGCACCGCCGGGGCGACCTTGGCGTCGGTGGCGATGTAGCCGAGCATGGTGGCCATGTTCGGGCGAATCATGCCCGCGCCCTTGCTGATGCCGGTGACGGTGATGGTCTTGCCGTCGTACTGGAACTGGCGGCTGGCGCCCTTGGGCAGGGTGTCGGTGGTCATGATGCCGGTGGCGGCTTCGGCCCAGTGGTTTTCCGACAGGTTGTCCAGGGCGGCCTGCAGCGCGCCTTCGATCTTCTCGACCGGCAGCGGCTCGCCGATCACGCCGGTGGAGAACGGCAACACGGACTCCGCCGGCACGCCGGCAAGCTCCGCCAGCTTGGCGCAGGTGCGCTCGGCGGCGGCCAGACCCGGCGCGCCGGTCCCGGCGTTGGCGTTGCCGGTGTTGGTCAGCAGATAACGCACGGTGCCCAGCACACGCTGCTTGGAGAGGATCACCGGGGCCGCGCAAAAGGCGTTGAGGGTGAACACGCCGGCGACGCTGGAGCCTTCGGCGCAGCGCATCACCACCACATCCTTGCGCCCTGGGCGCTTGATGCCCGCCGAGGCGATACCGAGTTCGAAACCGGGAACCGGGTGCAGGGTGGGCAGGGGACCAAGACCAACAGCCATTAGAGCGCTCCTAGAAAATTGTGGGGAATTAGGGGGCGCTTTGCGCCCCTTTCGCGGCACAAGGCCGCTCCTACAGGGGTGTTGCGATTCCTGTAGGAGCGGCCTTGTGCCGCGAAGGGCTGCAAGGCAGCCCCGGGATCTCAAGCCAGTGGCGAATTCAGATCATTCAATCTGACCATGGCAATGCTTGAATTTCTTGCCCGAACCACACCAGCACGGCTCGTTGCGGCCCAGCTTCATGTCGTTGCGAACCGGTGCAGAGGCCACCGCGACTTCAGCGCCTTCCTCAGCCAGCTGCTCACCTTCCAGGCCCGGCGCGGCGGCATGCTGGAACTGCATGCGGCTGGCCAGTTCCTCGGCCTCGCGGCGCAGGCGCGCCTCTTCCTCGGCCGGGTCTTCGCGGCGTACCTGGACGTGCGACAGCACGCGGATGGTGTCGCGCTTGATCGACTCCAGCAGTTCCTGGAACAGGGTGAACGACTCGCGCTTGTACTCCTGCTTCGGGTTCTTCTGCGCATAGCCACGCAGGTGGATACCGTGGCGCAGGTGGTCCATGGTCGACAGGTGGTCTTTCCACAGGTCGTCCAGCACGCGCAGCAGGATCTGCTTCTCGAAGGTGCGCAGGGCGTCGATGCCGGCCTGGTCTTCCTTCTCGTTGTAGGCGTCGGTGATTTCCTTGATCAGCCGCTCGCGCAGGGTCTCCTCGTAGAGGTGATCGTCCTCGTCGAGCCACTGCTGGATCGGCAGCTTGATGGCGAAATCGCTAGCCAGCGAAGCTTCCAGGCCGGCCACGTCCCACTGCTCGGGCAGCGATTGCGGCGGGATGTGCTGGCTGATGGTGGCGTCGAGCACTTCCTGGCGGAACTCGGCGATGGTGTCGCCGATGTTCTCGGCGGCCAGCAGGCTGTTGCGCATGTGGTAGATCACCTTGCGCTGCTCGTTGGCCACGTCATCGTATTCGAGCAGTTGCTTGCGGATGTCGAAGTTGCGGCCTTCGACCTTGCGCTGCGCCTTCTCGATGGCGTTGGTCACCATGCGGTGCTCGATGGCCTCGCCGGACTGCATCCCCAGGGCCTTCATGAAGTTCTTCACCCGGTCGGAGGCGAAGATGCGCATCAGGCTGTCTTCCAGCGACAGGTAGAAGCGGCTGGAACCGGCATCGCCCTGACGGCCGGCACGGCCACGCAGCTGGTTGTCGATGCGGCGCGACTCGTGGCGCTCGGAGGCGATCACGTGCAGGCCACCGGCTTCCAGCACCTGCTGGTGACGCTTCTGCCAGTCGGCCTTGATCTGGGCGATCTGCTCGGTGGTCGGGTTGTCCAGGGCGGCCACTTCGGCCTCCCAGTTGCCGCCCAGCAGGATGTCGGTACCACGACCGGCCATGTTGGTGGCGATGGTCAGCGCGCCCGGAGCACCGGCTTGCGCGATGATCTCGGCTTCTTTCTCGTGGTACTTGGCGTTCAGGACCTTGTGGTCGATACCTTCCTTCTTGAGCAGGTTGGACATGTGCTCGGAGGTTTCGATGGTCGCGGTACCGACCAGGACCGGACGGCCATGGGCCATGCTTTCCTTGATGTCGGCGATGATCGCGGCGTACTTCTCGTCGGCGGTCAGGTACACCAGGTCGTTGAAGTCCTTGCGGGCCAACGGCTTGTTCGGTGGGATGACCATCACGTTGAGGTTGTAGATCTGGGCGAACTCGAACGCCTCGGTGTCGGCGGTACCGGTCATGCCGGACAGCTTGCTGTAGAGACGGAAGTAGTTCTGGAAGGTGGTCGAGGCCAGGGTCTGGCTCTCGGCCTGGATGTTCAGGTTTTCCTTGGCCTCGATGGCCTGGTGCAGGCCTTCGGACAGGCGGCGGCCCGGCATGGTACGGCCGGTGTGCTCGTCGATCAGGAGGATCTGGCCTTCCTGGACGATGTACTCGACGTTGCGGTGGAACAGCTTGTGCGCGCGCAGGCCGGCGTAGACGTGGGTCAGCAGGCTCAGGTTGTGCGCCGAATACAGGCTCTCGCCCTCGGCCAGCAGGCCGGACTGGGTCAGCATGTCCTCGATGAACTGGTGGCCGGCCTCGTTCAGTTCGACCTGGCGGCTCTTCTCGTCGATGCTGTAGTGGCCCTCTTGGGTCACCTGGCCTTCGACTTCCTCGATGTGCTGGGTCAGACGCGGGATCAGGCGGTTGATCTCGATGTACAGCTTGGAGCTGTCCTCGGCCTGGCCGGAGATGATCAGCGGGGTGCGCGCCTCGTCGATGAGGATCGAGTCGACTTCGTCGATCACGGCGAAGTTCAGCTCACGCTGGAACTTCTCGTCCTGACTGAACGCCATGTTGTCGCGCAGGTAGTCGAAACCGAATTCGTTGTTGGTGCCGTAGGTGATGTCGGCGGCATAGGCGGCACGCTTTTCTTCCGGCGGCTGGAAGGCCGAGACGATGCCGACGTTGAGGCCGAGGAACTCGTACAGCGGACGCATCCAGTTGGCGTCGCGGCGGGCCAGGTAGTCGTTGACGGTGACCACGTGCACGCCCTTGCCGGACAGCGCGTTGAGGTACACGGCCAGGGTACCGACCAAGGTCTTGCCTTCACCGGTACGCATTTCTGCGATCATGCCTTCGTGCAAGGTCATGCCGCCGATCAGCTGGACATCGAAGTGACGCATGCCCATCACGCGCTTGCCGGCCTCGCGGGCCACGGCGAAGGCTTCGGGCAGCAGCTGGTCGAGAGTCTCGCCTTTGGCCAGACGCTCCTTGAACTCTGCGGTCTTGCCCCGCAGCTGCTCGTCGGAGAGGGCCACCATCTTCTCTTCGAAGGCATTGACGGTGCTCACCGTCTTGAGCATGCGTTTGATTTCACGCTCGTTCTTGCTTCCAAAAAGTTTTTTTAACAAAGGCGCAAACATATCGGCAGGATCTTCCACACGTAGGGATGGAGGGCGGCCCCGTGAGTCGCCCGTGCAGCCCTGAGGCCGCATGCGAACGAGCATTCTACCCGGAAACGATGGTGAGGAAAGTGGTGGATTTCCACGATGCTGGCACAGCGCTTTTAGGGGGCCTGACTAACATAGGGGCTTTTTGCGCAAGTTCAAGGTGCGCGAAGATGAAACGTATCGCGAATGACTTGCATCAAGATCCGACGACCGCTCGCGGGGCAAGCCCGCTCCCACGCCCCGCCACACGCTGGCGTGGGAGCGGGCTTGCCCCGCGATGAATGCCCAACTGGTAGACTGTCGATCCTGTAACCCTCTGCAGACCTCCATGGCCTACAAACCCACCCCTGCCCGCCCCCCCGCCGACCTGTTGCGCAAGGCACGGCCACTGCGCCTGCTGCTCAACCAGGCCGAACGCCTCGAGCACCTGCAGCGCCTGCTGGAAAGCCAGCTGCAACCGGCCGCCCGCGAGCACTGCCACGTGGCCTCCTGGAAGGAAGGGACATTATTGCTGGTGGTAACCGACGGCCATTGGGCCACCCGTCTGCGCTACCAGCAGAAGCGCCTGCAACGCCAGCTGCAAGCCATGGAGGCGTTCGCCAACCTGAGCCGCATCCAGTTCAAGGTGCAACCACCGCTGGTAGCAGCAAAACACGAAGGTCACGGGCCTGAACTGTCGGAATCTGCCGCAGACAGCATCCTAGGTTCGGCCGAGGGCATCAGCGACCCGAAGCTGCGCGCAGCGCTGGAGCGCCTGGCGGCGCATGCGCAGAGCAAAGCCTGATACACGACCACGTGGGAGCGGCGATGCGGCGACCCGACTTGCCCCGCGATAGCGTGCGCGGGCCTATCGCGGGTCAAGCCCGCTCCCACGCTCCACCTTCTGGCTGCACTCCATAAAAAAGGCCACCCGAAGGTGGCCTTAATCACTAGAGAGAGTGTTCGAACTTACACGGCCGCAACAGGGCGCATGTACGAGATCGGTGCCGTGCTGGCATCTTCGAAGGTGACCACTTCCCAAGCGTCCGTTTCAGCGATCAGCTTGCGCAGCAGCTGGTTGTTCAGCGCGTGCCCGGACTTGTAGCCCTTGAACTCGCCGATCAGGCTATTGCCCAGCAGATAAAGGTCGCCGATGGCGTCGAGGATCTTGTGCTTGACGAATTCGTCATCGGAACGAAGGCCGTCTTCGTTAAGCACACCGGTCTCGTCGACCACGATGGCGTTCTCCACGCTGCCGCCCAACGCAAGGTTGTGCTTGCGCAGGTACTCGATGTCACGCATGAAGCCGAACGTGCGGGCACGGCTGACTTCCTTGACGAACGAGGTGCTGGAGAAATCGACGACCGCGCTCTGGGTCTGGCCCTTGAGGACCGGGTGATCGAAGTCGATCTCGAAGCTCACCTTGAACCCGTCGAAAGGCAGGAAAGTGGCGCGCTTGTCGCCCTCTTCCACTGTCACTTCGCGCAGGATGCGGATGAACTTCTTGGCTGCGTCCTGTTCTTCCAGGCCGGCCGATTGGATCAGGAATACGAAGGGTCCGGCGCTGCCATCCATGATCGGCACTTCCGAGGCGGAGAGCTCGACGTAGGCGTTATCGATGCCCAGGCCCGCCATGGCGGAGAGCAGGTGCTCGACCGTATCGACTTTGACGTCACCGTTGACCAATGTCGTGGACATGGTGGTCTCACCGACGTTGGCCGCGCGCGCCGGGATTTCGACCACAGGGTCGAGGTCGGCGCGACGGAAGACGATGCCGGTGTCGACAGGCGCAGGCTTGAGGGTCAGGTAGACCTTCTCCCCGGAGTGCAGGCCGACACCTGTGGCACGGATGGTATTCTTCAGGGTGCGTTGTCTAATCATGGCATTGGCCGCTTCAGCGCAAATTGCGAACAGGTATCAACAAAGGCTGGGGATGATAACAGACCCGGCCTTTGCTGAACACCAATCACCCTAATACCCCTGATAAATTCCATTAATCGGCCTGACGACGCAGGAACGCCGGGATATCCAGGTAGTCCAGATCATCCTGAGGGTTGAGTTTAGCTGCCGCCGCGGCACCCGCGTGGGCCTGGTTGCGCATCACGGTCGGACGCTCCAGGTCACGGTAGTTGACCGCCGACTGCTCCTGGCGAACCGGGGCCGGGTTGGAGGACTCATACACCTGCTGGGCAGTCTGCAGGGTGTTGTCGACCACCTTGACCGGTTTCTCGATACGCGCGCCCAGGCCAGTGGCCACCACGGTCACGTGCAGCTCGTCGCGCATGTCCGGATCGATCACGGTGCCGACCTTGACCATCGCGTGGTCGGAGGCGAAGGCCTCGATGATGCTACCCACGTCGGAGTACTCGCCCAGCGACAGGTCGGGACCGGCGGTGATGTTCACCAGGATGCCGCGGGCGCCCTGCAGGTTGACGTCCTCGAGCAGCGGGTTGCGGATCGCCGCCTCGGTGGCTTCGCGAGCACGGTTCGGGCCGCTGGCGCAACCGGTACCCATCATCGCCATGCCCATCTCGCCCATCACGGTGCGCACGTCGGCAAAGTCGACGTTGATCATGCCCGGACGCTTGATGATGTCGGAGATACCGCGAACGGCACCGGCCAGCACGTCGTCGGCCTTGGCGAAGGCGGACAGCAGGCTTGCATCCTTGCCCAGGATGGTCAGCAGCTTCTCGTTGGGGATGGTGATCAGCGAGTCGACGCTCTCAGCCAGCATGCGGATGCCTTCGTCGGCGATCTGCATGCGCTTGCGGCCCTCGAACGGGAACGGACGGGTCACCACCGCAACGGTGAGGATACCCATCTCTTTCGCCACTTCGGCGATGATTGGCGCCGCGCCGGTACCGGTACCGCCGCCCATGCCGGTGGTGATGAACACCATGTTGGTGCCCTGCAGCACCTCGGCGATGCGCTCACGGTCTTCCAGCGCGGCCTGACGACCGACTTCCGGATTGGCACCGGCACCCAGGCCCTTGGTCACACCCGTGCCCAGTTGCAGGATGGTGCGTGCGCCGATGTTTTTCAGCGCCTGAGCATCGGTGTTGGCGCAGATGAATTCCACGCCTTCGATGCTGCTCTTGACCATGTGGTTGACGGCGTTGCCGCCGCCACCGCCAACGCCGATCACCTTGATGACCGGACTTTGCGGGACGTTGTCTACGAGCTCGAACATTTTCCCTCTCCTTACAGTTCTCTAGTTGTCGCGCCTACCACTACTGCTTTGAAACTTAGAAGTTGCTCTGGACCCAACGCTTGAGTCGTTCAAGCACAGGGCCCTTCGGTTCATCGCCATAGCTGTTGTTGCTGCTGTTGCTGTTGCTGATACCGGTCAGGGACGGGTCCTCGGACTGCTTCTGCAGGCCGTAGGTGAGCAGGCCCACGCCGGTGGAATAGATCGGGTTGCGCACCACGTCGCTCAGGCCCCGAACGCTGTGCGGCACGCCCAGGCGTACCGGCATGTGGAAGATCTCCTCGGCCAGTTCCACGGCGCCTTCCATCTTCGCGGTGCCGCCGGTGAGGACGATGCCGGCCGGCACCAGGTCCTCGAAACCGCTGCGACGCAGTTCAGCCTGGATCAGGGTGAACAGCTCGTCGTAACGCGGCTCCACCACTTCGGCCAGGGCCTGGCGCGACAGCTCGCGTGGCGGGCGGTCGCCGACGCTCGGCACCTTGATGGTCTCGCCGGCGCCGGCCAGCTTGGCCAGGGCGCAGGCGTAGCGGATCTTGATTTCCTCGGCGTACTGCGTGGGGGTGCGCAGGGCCATGGCGATGTCGTTGGTGACCTGATCACCGGCGATCGGGATCACCGCGGTGTGACGGATCGCGCCTTCGGTGAAGATGGCGATGTCGGTGGTGCCGCCACCGATGTCCACCAGGCACACGCCCAGCTCTTTCTCGTCGTCAGTCAGCACCGAGTAGGCCGAGGCCAGCTGCTCGAGGATGATGTCGTCGATTTCCAGGCCGCAGCGGCGCACGCACTTCTCGATGTTCTGCGCCGCGTTGACCGCGCAGGTGACCACGTGGACCTTGGCTTCCAGGCGCACGCCCGACATGCCCAGGGGCTCGCGCACGCCCTCCTGGTTGTCGATCACGTAGTCCTGCGGCAGGGTGTGCAGCACCCGCTGGTCGGCCGGAATGGCCACGGCCTGGGCGGCATCGAGCACGCGCTCGAGGTCGGCGGTGCTGACTTCGCGGTCGCGGATGGCGACGATGCCGTGGGAGTTCAGGCTGCGGATGTGGTTGCCGGCCACGCCGACGAACGCCGAGTGGATGCGGCAGCCGGCCATCAGCTGGGCCTCTTCGACGGCGCGCTGGATCGACTGCACGGTCGATTCGATGTTCACCACCACGCCCTTCTTCAGGCCGCGGGACGGATGGGTGCCGATCCCGACGATTTCCAGGGTGCCATCCTCGCCGACCTCACCCACCAGCGCCACCACCTTGGAGGTGCCGATGTCCAGCCCGACGATCATTTTGCCGCTATGCGCGTTTGCCATGGTCCTGCCTCTCTCTAATTCTTCGCAACGGCGGGTTGGGCCGTCGTCGGTGCATTCGGTTCCCGCCAACCAACGGCAAGTCCGTTGGAATAACGCAGATCGATGCGGGCGATATTGGTGATCTGGTCTTTAAGCGATTTGTCGTAAATGGCAATGAAACGGCGCATCTTCTCCACCAGATGGTCGCGCCCCAGCAGCAGCTCGACGCCCTGCCCGGCGCTGCCCGCACCGGTGGTCAGGAACCAGCTGCCTCGCTCGCGCAGCTCCAGGCGAGCGATGGAAAAGCCCATGGGGCGCAGCATCTGGCTCAATACCTGATACTGCTGCATGACTTGTTGCTGAGCGCGCTGCGGCCCGAACAGCTGCGGCAGGTGCTCGTAGTTGGCCAGCTCGCGCGGGGTGAAGGCCTGGCCCTGGTTGTTGAGCAAGGCCTCGTCGCCCCAGCGCGCCACCGGCAACTGTTCTTCCAGGCGGATCACCACCTCGTCCGGCCACACCCGGCGCACTTCGGCGTGGGCGATCCAGGGCATCTGCTCCAGCTCCACGCGCATCGCCGCCAGGTCGACGGTGAAGAAGCTCGCCGCCACGTACGGCGCGATCCGCTGCTGCACCGACTGCTGGCTGATGTAGCTGAGGTCGCCCTGCACGTCGATCTTGGTGATCGGTCGGTCGGCGTAGGGCATCAGGCGGATGGCGCCCTCGTAGGCGCCAAAGCCTGCGGCCACCAGCAGCACCGGCCACAACAGGCGCTTGAGACCGCCGAAGCTTGGCCGAGGCAGGCGCGCCGATACGGGCTCGTCGGCCACCAGTCGGCTGGCACCACGTGGCACCGGCTTGCTGCGGCCGGTAACGGGTGGTTGCTGACGTATCATCGCGCCTTGCATGGCTGGTTAACCTCGCTTCGCTACGCTGTCGGCCAGGATCGCCAGCACCAGTTGCTGGAAGTCCAGGCCGGCGGCGCGGGCCGCCATGGGCACCAGGCTATGGTCGGTCATGCCCGGTGCGGTGTTGACCTCGAGCAGCCAGAACCGGCCCTGCTCGTCCTGCATCACGTCCAGCCGGCCCCAACCCTCGATGCCAACGGCATCGCAGGCGCGCGCGGTCAGGTCGATCAGTTCCTGTTCCTTGACGCTGTCCAGGCCGCACGGGATGCGGTACTGGGTGTCATTGGCGATGTACTTGGCGTCGTAGTCGTAGAACACGTGCGGGGTGCCCAGCGCGATCGGCGGCAGCACCTGGCCACGCAATACGGCGACGGTGAACTCCGGGCCGTGGATCCATTGCTCGACCAGTACCTGCGAATCGTATTTGGCGGCGTCTTTCCAGGCGGCGACCAGTTCCTGCTCGCTGTTCACCTTGGCCATGCCGATGCTCGAACCTTCATGGGCAGGTTTGACGATCAACGGGAAGCCCAGTTCCGCACTGGCGGCAACACAATCCTGCTCGCTGCCCAGCACCGCGTGACGCGGGGTCGGGATGCCCAGGCTCTGCCACACCTGCTTGGTGCGCAGCTTGTCCATGGCCAGCGCCGAGGCGAGGATGCCGCTGCCGGTGTAAGGGATGCCCAGGCATTCGAGCAGGCCCTGCATGCTGCCGTCCTCACCGCCACGGCCGTGGAGGATGATGAAGGCGCGGTCGATCTTCTCGTTCTGCAAGCGATCCAGCAGGTCGTCACCGACGTCGATGGCGACCACGTCGACTCCGGCGCTGCTCAGCGCCTCGATCACGGCCTTGCCCGACTTGAGCGAGACCTCGCGCTCGGCGCTCTTGCCACCGTACAGCACGGCAACGCGGCCGAAGGCCTTGACGTCGAGGGTGGAATGCAATTTGTCGTAGGCGCTGGTCATTTCGACTTCTCCTGCTTGGCGCCAGCGAACAGCGGGCTTTTCATCAGTTGCGGGGCCAGGCCGCCGACATCACCGGCACCCTGGCAGATCAGGATGTCGCCGGCGCGCAGCAGCGGCTTGACCAGCGGCGCGAGCTCGGCGCCGCGCTCGATGTAGATCGGGTCGAGCTTGCCGCGCTGGCGGATGCTGTGGCACAGCTGGCGGCTGTCGGCACCGGGGATCGGCTCTTCGCCGGCCGGGTAGACCTCCATCAGCAGCAGCACGTTG
The DNA here is from genome assembly GCF_021283245.1 of Pseudomonas sp. NMI760_13. NCBI lineage: Bacteria > Pseudomonadati > Pseudomonadota > Gammaproteobacteria > Pseudomonadales > Pseudomonadaceae > Pseudomonas > Pseudomonas sp. NMI760_13. Next base: position 159,000 of record NZ_JAJSRC010000001.1, read on the forward strand.
GCATCGCCCAGCACCTGCACGAAATCGTCGTACAGGTCGCGGGTGCGGCTGTAGCGGTGCGGCTGGTAGACGATCACCAGGCGACGGCTCGGCCAGCCGCCACGCACGGCCTTGATCACCGCGGCGACTTCGGTCGGGTGGTGGCCGTAGTCGTCGACCAGCATCACGCTGCCGCCGTCGACCGGCAACTCGCCGTACACCTGGAAGCGTCGACCGACGCCCTGGAAGCCCGACAGGCCCTGGACGATGGCTTGGTCGCTGATGCCTTCGTCGGTGGCGATGGCGATGGTGGCCAGGGCGTTGAGCACGTTGTGGTTGCCCGGCATGTTCACCGACACTTCCAGCGGCTCGCAGTCACGGCGCAGCACGGTGAAGTGGGTCTGCATGCCTTGCTGGCGTACGTTGATGGCGCGGATATCGGCCTCTTCGCTGAAGCCGTAGGTGACGGTCGGACGCTTGACCTGCGGCAGGATCTCGCGCACCACCGGGTCGTCCAGGCACATCACCGCCAGCCCGTAGAACGGCAGGTTGTGCAGGAACTCGACGAAGGTCTTCTTCAGCTTGTTGAAGTCACCTTCGTAGGTGGCCATGTGGTCGGCGTCGATGTTGGTGACCACGGCGACCATCGGCTGCAGGTGCAGGAAACTGGCGTCGCTCTCGTCGGCCTCGGCGATCAGGTAGCGGCTGGTGCCCAGCTGCGCGTTGGTGCCGGCCGCGGTCAGGCGGCCACCGATGACGAAAGTCGGGTCCAGGCCACCGGCGGCGAACACCGAGGCCAGCAGGCTGGTGGTGGTGGTCTTGCCGTGGGTGCCGGCAACGGCTACGCCGTGGCGGTAGCGCATCAGCTCGGCGAGCATCTCGGCGCGCGGCACCACGGGAATGCGGCGCTCCAGGGCGGTGGCGACTTCCGGGTTGGCCGGGTTGATCGCGCTCGACACCACCAGCACGTCAGCGTTGGCGGCGTTCTCGGCGCGGTGGCCGACGAAGATCTGCGCGCCGAACGACTGCAGGCGCTCGGTCACCGGCGACTCCTTCAGGTCGGAACCGGACACTTCATAGCCCAGGTTCAGCAGCACTTCGGCAATGCCGCACATGCCCACGCCGCCGATACCGACGAAGTGGATGCGACGGATACGGCCCATTTTCGGGTGGGGCATGGCTTTCTGGCTCTCAACCATGGGCCACCTCCAGGCAGATATCGACCACGGTGCTGGTTGCGCCAGGTTTGGCCAGGCGGCGGGCGGTGCCGGCCATGGCGTTGAGTTTCTCGGGTTGCATCAGCACCTCGTTCAGGCGTTCAGCGAGCTGCGCTGCGCCAGTAGTCGCTTGTGGCATCAGGAAGGCGGCGCCTTCGCGAGCCAGGTATTGGGCGTTGTGGGTCTGGTGGTCGTCGATGGCATGGGGCAAGGGCACCAGCATCGAGGGCAGGCCCGCCGCCGCGAGTTCGCTGACGGTCAGGGCGCCGGCCCGGCACACCACCATATCGGCCCAGCCATAGGCATGGGCCATGTCCTTGATGAACGGTTCGACCTGGGCCTCGACACCCGCCTCGTGATAACGCTCGGCGGTGACAGGGGCGTGATTTTTCCCGGCCTGGTGGAACACCTCGGGGCGCAGGTTCGCCGGCACTTCGGACAGGGCCTTAGGCAACAATTTGTTCAATGGTTCCGCACCCAGGCTGCCGCCCATGACCAGCAGGCGCGCACGGCGCTCGGCCAGGGGCGCGCGTGCCGCCTCCATGAACAGCTCAGCACGCACCGGATTGCCGGTGGTGCGCAGCTTGTCGCTGGCGGCGAAGGTGTCCGGGAAGGCTTCGCAGACACGTGCGGCCAACGGCAGCAGCAGGCGATTGGTGGTGCCGGCGCGGGCATTCTGCTCGTGGATCACCAGCGGCACCCCGCACAAGCGGGCGGCAACACCGCCGGGGCCGGTCACATAGCCACCGAAGCCGACCACGCAGACCGGCTTGAGCTCACGCACGATGCGCCGCGCCTGCAGCACGGCCTTGATCAAAGTGAACGGTGCCTTGAGCAGCGACAGCTTGCCCTTGCCACGCAGGCCGGTGACCTGGATCAAGTGCAGCGGCAGGCCGGCCTGGGGTACCAGTTCGTTCTCGATGCCACGCGGGGTGCCCAGCCAGTGCACGCTGTAGCCACGGGCCTGGAACTCGCGGGCGCAGGCCAGGGCCGGGAACACGTGGCCCCCGGTACCGCCGGCCATGATCAGGATGTTCTTGCCGTCAGCGGCCATGACTGGTCTCCTCGGCAAAATCGCTCTCCTTGAATTCGTGTTCCTCGCTGCCCAGGTGCGTGCGACTCTCCCACTCGATGCGCAGCAACAGCCCTACGCAGGCGCAGCAGATCACCAGCGAGCTGCCGCCGTAGCTGAGGAACGGCAGGGTCAGGCCCTTGGTCGGCAGCAGGCCGACGTTCACGCCGATGTTGATCAGGAACTGGCCGATCCACAGGAACGACAGGCCAAAGGCCATGTAGGCGGCGAAGAACTGCTTGGCCTTCTCGGCCCACAGGCCGATGTACAGCGCACGCACGGTAATGAAGACGAACAGCGCGATGGTCAGCAGCGAGCCGATCACGCCCAGCTCTTCGGCCAGCACCGAGAACACGAAGTCGGTGTGCGCCTCGGGCAGGTAGAACTGCTTCTGCACACTGTTGCCCAGGCCCACACCCAGCCACTCGCCGCGGCCGAAGGCGATCAGCGCCTGGGTCAGCTGGTAGCCGGAGCCGAACTGGTCGGACCAGGGGTCGGTGAAAGTGATCAGTCGCGCCATGCGGTACGGCTGGGCCTGGACCAGCACCACCACCGAAATGACCGCCAGCACCACCATCAGCGAGAAGCGGAACAACCCTACCCCGCCAAGGAACAGCATGGCCGCCGCGGCGCCCATCATCACCACCGTGGCGCCGAAGTCCGGCTCCATCAGCAGTAGGCCGGCCATCGGCAGCAGCACGATGAACGGCTTGAAGAAGCCCATCCAGCTCTCGCGCACCTCGGTCTGCCGGCGCACCAGGTAGCCAGCGAGGTAGATGACCACGAAGACCTTGGCGATCTCCGACGGCTGCACGTTGAAGAAGCTGAAGCCGATCCAGCGCATCGAACCGTTCACTTCGCGGCCAATACCCGGTACCAGTACCAGCACCAGCAGGCCGAAGGCACCGATCAGCATGAGGAAGCCCATGCGCTGCCAGGTGGCGATCGGCACCAGCATGGTCATCAACCCGGCGCCCAGGCCGAGGGTGACGTACACCAGGTGGCGGAACATGTGGTACAGCGGGTTGCCCGACTGCACCGCGGCCACTTCCGAGGAGGCCGAAGTAATCATCACCAGGCCCAGGCCCAGCAGCGCCAGGCAACCGGCCAGCAGCGGGAAGTCGAGGTCGATGCCACGGCCGCTGATCAGCGGCGACGGGTACGGTTTGAGGATGCCGAAGATCATGCCAGCCCCTCCGCCGCCTGGGCGAACAGGCGCCCGCGTTCTTCGAAATTCTTGAACATGTCGAGGCTGGCGCAGGCAGGCGACAGCAGTACCGCGTCACCCGGCTGGGCCAGCTCGGCGCAACGCTGCACGGCTTCGTCGAGGCTCTTGACCCGGACTTGCGCCACGGCATCGCCCAAGGTTTCGGCCAGACGCTCGGCGTCACGGCCGAGCAGCACCACGGCACGGCAGTGTTGAGCCACCGGCTCGCGCAGGGCGGCGAAGTCGGCGCCCTTGCCGTCGCCACCGGCGATCAGTACCAGCTTGCCTTCGATATCGGCGCCCAGGCCTTCGATGGCGGCCAGGGCCGCACCGACGTTGGTGGCCTTGGAATCGTCGTACCAGTTCACTCCGTTGCGCTCACGTACCCACTGGCAGCGATGGGCCAGGCCCTTGAATTCACGCAGCGCCTCGAGCATCGGCTCGAATGGCAGACCGGCGGCATGGCCGAGAGCCAACGCGGCCAGGGCATTGCTCTGGTTGTGGGCGCCACGGATCTTCAGCTCACGCACCGGCATGAGGGCCTGGAATTCGAAGGCCAGGTACTTCTCGCCCTCGACCTCGCGCAGGCCGAAGGCCTTGAAGTCCGGCGCGTTGAGACCGAAGCTCCAGCTCGGCCGGCCTTCGACCGGCAATGGACGGCTCAGGGCATCCTGGCGGTTCACCACCACCTGGCGGGCGCCGCGGAAGATCCGGTGCTTGGCCAGGTGATAGGCCGGCAGGCCGCTGTAGCGGTCCATGTGGTCTTCGCTGATGTTCAGCACGGTGGCCACTTCGGCGTTGAGCTGGTCGGTGGTCTCCAGCTGGAAGCTCGACAGCTCCAGCACGTACAGCTCGACATCGTCGGCCAGCAGGTCGAGGGCCGGGGTGCCAAGGTTGCCGCCGACTGCCACACGTTTGCCTGCCTTGGCGGCCATCTCGCCGACCAGGGTGGTCACGGTGCTCTTGGCGTTGGAGCCGCTGATGGCGACGATCGGTGCCTTGGCGTGGCGGGCGAACAGCTCGATGTCGCCGGACAGCTTCACGCCGCGCGCGGCGGCCTGCTGCAGGGCAGGCGTGGCCAGGGCCAGGCCGGGGCTCACATACAGCTCGTTGGCCCGGCACAGGAAGTCCACGTCCAGCTCGCCACAGCGCACTTCCACCTGCGGGTATTCACGGCGCAAGGTATCCAGTTCCGGCGGTTGCTCGCGGGTGTCGGCGACCGCAAAGGCAATGCCCCGGTTCGCCAGGAAGCGAACCAGGGACATGCCGCTCTTGCCGAGGCCGACAACGATGCGGAATTGGTCGGAAGCGATCAGTGACACGCTCGGTTACCTCAGTTTCAGGGTGGCAAGGCCAATCAGCACCAGAATCACGGTGATGATCCAGAAGCGGACGATCACCCGTGGCTCGGGCCAACCCTTGAGTTCAAAGTGGTGATGGATCGGCGCCATGCGGAACACGCGCTTGCCGGTGAGCTTGAACGAAGCCACCTGGATGACCACCGACAGGGTTTCCATCACGAACACGCCGCCCATGATGAACAGGACGATCTCCTGGCGGACGATCACCGCGATGGTCCCCAGGGCCGCGCCCAGCGCCAGTGCGCCGACGTCGCCCATGAACACCTGGGCCGGGTAGGTGTTGAACCACAGGAAGCCCAGGCCGGCGCCGATCAGCGCGCCGCAGAACACGATCAGCTCGCCCGCGCCAGGCACGTACGGGATCAGCAGGTATTCGGCGAACTTCACGTTGCCCGACAGGTAGCAGAAGATGCCCAGGGCACCGCCAACCATCACCGTCGGCATGATCGCCAGGCCATCGAGGCCGTCGGTCAGGTTGACCGCGTTGCTCGAGCCGACGATGACGAAATAGGTCAGCACGATGAACCCGGCACCCAGCGGAATCGCCAGGTCCTTGAGCATCGGGATGATCAGCGTGGTCTCGACGCTGGTCGGCGCGGTCTTGTACAGGAAGATCGCCGCGGCCAGGCCGAACACCGACTGCCAGAAATACTTCCAGCGGCTCGGCAGGCCGCGGGAATTCTTCTCGATCACCTTGCGGTAGTCGTCGACCCAGCCGATGGCGCCGAACGCCAGGGTGACGATCAGCACCACCCATACGTAGCGGTTGGTCAGGTCGGCCCACAGCAGGGTGCTGATGGCGATGGCCGACAGGATCAGCGCGCCGCCCATGGTCGGGGTGCCGGATTTGGACAGGTGCGATTGCGGGCCGTCGTTGCGCACGGCCTGACCGATCTGGCGGATCTGCAGGGTACGGATCATCCACGGGCCCAACCACAGGGCCAGGGACAACGCGGTCAGCACACCCAGGATCCCGCGCAGGGTCAGGTACTGGAAGACCGCGAAGCCCTTGTGGAACTGTTGCAGATACTCAGCCAACAGCAGCAGCATTAATGTTTCTCCCCGCTGGCACCACACAGTGCGGCCACGACGTTTTCCATCGCAGCGCTGCGCGAGCCCTTGATCAAGATAGTGGTGTCGCTGGCATTCTCGGTGCCAACGGCAGCGATAAGCTCAGCTTGAGTAGCGAAATGGCGGGCATTGGCGCCGAACGCCTTGACCGCATGGGCCATGTTGGTACCCACCGCGTACAGCGCGTCGACCTTGCCGCGTGCGTAGTCACCCACCTGGCGGTGACCTTCCTCGGCCCATTGCCCCAGTTCGCCGATATCCCCGAGCACCAGGACGGTGCGTCCGGAAAAGCCGGCGAGTATATCAATGGCGGCGCACATCGAGGTGGGATTTGCGTTGTAGCTGTCGTCGATGACCCGCACGCCGCTGGGCGCGATCTGCGCCACGGTGCGGCCCTTGACCGGTTGCACGGCAGCGAGGCCGGCGGCGATGCCACTCAGGCTCAGACCAACGGCATGGGCGGCGGCGGCGGCGGCCAGGGCGTTGCTGACGTTGTGGGTGCCGAGCAGGTTCAGTTGCACCGGAACGCTGCCAGTCGGGCCGTGCAGGGTGAACGACGGGCAGCCACGAGCGTCGCGCCCGATATCACTGGCGTGGAAGTCCGCCTGCGGGTTGTCCAGGGCGAAACTGAAGATGCGGTGAGCGCCCGCCCGCTTGCGCCAGATCTCGAACGCCTTGTCGGCCAGGTTGAGGATGGCCGTGCCGCCCTCGCCCAGGCCTTCGAGGATTTCGCCCTTGGCTTCGACGATCTTCTCCGGGCCGCCGAACTCACCGACATGGGCGGTACCGGCGTTATTGATGATGACCACTTGCGGCTGGGTCAGGCCAACGGTGTAGCGAATCTCGCCAATGCGCGAGGCGCCCAGCTCGATCACCGCGGCGCTGTGCTCCGGAGCGATCTCCAGCAGGGTCAAAGGTGCGCCAAGGTCGTTGTTCAGGTTGCCACGGGTGGCATGCACCGGCCCGCGGGTGCGCAGGATCGCGGCGAGCATTTCCTTGACCGTGGTCTTGCCGCTGGAGCCGGTGATGGCCACCACCGGCTTGTCGAAGGCGGCACGGTTCAGGGCGCCGAGCTGACCAAGGGCGACACGGCAATCGGCGACCAGCAGCTGTGGCAGGTCGACATCGCTGACTTTACGCTCGACCAGCGCGGCGACGGCGCCTTTGGCCTTCACGTCGGCCAGATAGTCGTGGCCATCGAAGCGCGGCCCGGTCAGGGCGACGAACAGCTGGCCGGCAGCGACGGTGCGGCTGTCGATGCTCACTCCGCTGAAGCTGGCGTCGGCACCTGCCAGGCGCGCACCCAAGGCACCGGTCAGCTGGCTGAGAATCATCGGCTTAAGCATGTGGCGCCTCCCAGGCTGCAAGTGCCTTGTCGGCTTCGACCAGGTCGGAGAAGTCATGGCGCTTGCCGTTGATCTCCTGGTAATCCTCGTGTCCCTTGCCTGCCAAGACGATCACGTCGTCGGCACTGGCACTGGCGATCAGTTGGGCAATGGCCGCGCCACGGCCGGCGACGAACGCGACGGCCGCAGGCGTGGCGAAACCGGGGCGAATATCGTCAAAGATCCGCAGGGGGTCTTCGCTACGCGGGTTGTCGTCGGTGACCAGCACACGGTCGGCCAGGCGCTCGGCCACTTCGGCCATCAGCGGACGCTTGCCGGCGTCACGATCGCCACCGCAGCCGAACAGGCACAGCAGCTTGCCGTGAGCGTGCGGACGTAGCGCTTCGAGTACTTTTTCCAAGGCATCCGGGGTGTGAGCGTAATCGACCACCACCAACGGCTTGTCACCGCCACCCAGGCGCTGCATGCGGCCGACCGGCCCGTGCAGTTGCGGGGTGACCTTGAGAATTTCATCCAGCGGGTAGTCCAGCGCCATCAGCGTGGCTACCGCCGCCAGCATGTTGCTCAGATTGAAACGCCCCAGCAGACGGCTGCGCAGGACATGCTCGCCCTGTGGGGTGACGATCACGGCGCGCACGCCATCATCGTTGAAGGCAGACTCTTTGCAGAACAGCGTCGCCGCCGAATCCTGCAGGCTGTAGCTGATCAGGCGCGATGTGGCTGGAGCATCTGCCAGGCGACGTCCAAAGTCATCATCCAGGTTGACCACCCGGGCGCGCAGGCTTGGCCAGGCGAACAGCTTGGCCTTGGCGGCCTCGTAGGCCTCCATGCTGCCGTGGTAGTCCAGGTGGTCGCGGGACAGGTTGGTCATCACCGCGATATCGAAGTCCAGCGCGGCCACCCGACCCTGTTCGAGGGCATGGGAGGAAACCTCCATGGCCACGGCCTTGGCGCCGCCCTTTTTCAGGTCGTTCAAGGTCGATTGCACGGCAATCGGGTCCGGCGTGGTCAGGCGACCACTCTGCAGCTCGCCATAGAAGCCAGTGCCAAGCGTGCCGATCAGGCCACAACGCCGGCCAAGGGCATCAAGCGCCTGGCCCAGCAGCTGGGTCACGCTGGTCTTGCCGTTGGTACCGGTCACGCCGACCAGGTCGAGCTGACGGCTCGGCTCGCCATAGAAGCGCCCGGCAATCTGCGACAACTGGCCGATCAGGCCCTTGACCGGAATCAGCGGCGCATCGGTGAGCGGCAGCACGCTGGCGCCCTGCTCTTCATAGGCCACCGCGGCGGCGCCACGGGCCAGGGCATCGGCGATGTGCGCGCGACCATCGACCTTGGCCCCCGGCACGGCCAGGAACAGGTCGCCCGGACGCACGGCGCGGCTGTCCAGGGTCAGCTCGCGGATCAACGGATCGCGGCTGGCATGGGCAAACAGTTTGCTCAATGGCATCGTCATCAACCTCGCCCTCCCTTGGCGGGTACTGCGCTGGCTTGCTGCGTCGAGGGCGGCAGGTTGTCCGGCGGTACATTCATCAGGCGCAGGGTGCCCGACATCACTTTGCTGAATACGGGGGCCGAGACCAGGCCGCCGAAGTAGCCGCCCTTGCTCGGCTCGTCGATGACCACGACGATGGCGTAGCGCGGGTCGCTCATCGGGCCGAAGCCAGCGAACAGCGAGCGATAGGCGTTCTCGGTGTAGCCCTTGGAGCCGACGGTGGCCTTGCGCGCGGTACCCGACTTGCCCCCCACGTGGTAGAACGGCACCTGGGCGCGGAATACCCCGCGCGGCGCCTCGATCACCTGCTGCAGCATGGCCTGCACGGTTTCGGCGGTTTCCTTGGGGATCGCCTGCACGGCTTCCGGCGCCTTGTCGACCTTGAGGATCGACAGCGGCACCATCTTGCCGTCGTTGGCCAGCGCGGCGTAGGCATGCACCAGTTGCAGGGCGGTCACCGACACGCCGTAACCGTACGACAGGGTCGCGGTCTCGGCCTTGCGCCACTCGCGGTGGTTGGGCAGGTTGCCGACGCGCTCGCCCGGGAAACCGAGGCCGGTGTACTGGCCCAGACCGACCTGGGACATCACCCGGTAGATGGCCTCGCCACCGATATCGAAGGCGATCTTGCTCATGCCGACGTTGGACGAGTTGATCAGGATGCCGGTCAGGTCGAGGATCGGGCCCTCGCTCCTGGACACGTCCTTGATGGTGTAGCGACCAATTTGCAGGCTGCCCGGATACACCTCGACCTTGTCGGTGGGTTTCCAGCGGCCGCTCTGCAGCGCCGCGCTCATGGAGATCGGCTTGACCGTCGAGCCCGGCTCGAAGACGTCGATGATCGCCCGGTTGCGCATGGCCGCCGGGAACATGCTGCGGCGGTTGTTCGGGTTGTAGGTCGGCTGGTTGACCATGGCCAGGACCTCGCCGGTCTTGACGTCCATGATCACCAGGCTGCCAGCCTTGGCTTCCTGTTCGGCGATGGCGTTGCGCAGTTCGCGGGTGGCCAGGTATTGCAGGCGCAGGTCTATCGACAACGCCAAGGTCTTGCCGGCCTTGGCGTTCTTGGTTACCTGGATGTCCTTGATCAGCCGGCCGCGCCGGTCCTTGATCACCTGCCGCTTGCCGGGCACTCCGGCGAGCCATTCGTCATAGGCCAGCTCGACGCCTTCACGACCATGGTCGTCCAGGTCGGTGAAGCCGACCATGTGCGCGGTGACATCGCCGGCCGGATAGAAGCGGCGGAACTCTTCCAGGCCGTAGACGCCCGGCACCTTCAGGTCGAGCACGTGCTGGCCCTGCTCCGGGGTCAGGCCGCGGACCAGGTAGATGAATTCCTTGCTGGCCTGCTGGGTGAGGCGCTCGGTCAGCTGCTGCGGGTTCTGCCCGAGCGCGGCGGCCAGCTGCGGCCAGCGTTCCTTGGCTGCCTGCATCTCCTTGGGGTTGGCCCACAGGGTGGTGACCGGGGTACTGACGGCCAGCGGCTCGCCATTGCGATCGGTGATCAGGCCACGGTGCGCGGGAATGGGGATATGACGCAGGCTGCGGGCATCACCCTGGCCCTTGAGGAAGTCACGGTCGACCACCTGCAGGTCGATGATGCGCCAGCAGATGGCACCGACCATCAGCGCCAGCAAGCCGATCACCACCCTGAACCGCCAGGGGTAGAGTGCACCCTCGAGCTTCATCATGGCGCCACCATCCGCACTTCGTCAGCGGCGGGCACGCGCATCTTGAGCTGCTCGGAGGCCAGGCTCTCGATACGGCTGGACGCGGTCCAGGTGCTTTGCTCGAGGATCAGCCGACCCCACTCGGCCTGGGCCTTGTCGCGCTCGCTCAACTCGCCATACAGGGTGTTGAGCAACTGGCGGTTCCAGTGGGCGCTGTAGGAGACGGCAATGGCCGAAATCAGGACGGCGACGAACAGCAGAAGCATCAGGAAGCTTCCGCCTGGCAAAGGTTTGGCAAACAGCCGGCTCACCGCAACTTCTCCGCCACCCGCATCACGGCGCTGCGCGATCGCGGGTTGGCCTTGAGCTCGGCTTCGGAGGCGAACTGCGCCTTGCCGATGAGCTTGATCTTCGGCTCGAAGGTCTTGTGCTGCACCGGCAGGTTGCGCGGCAGGTTGTCCGCCTCGCCCTTGGCCAGCTTGCGCATGAACAGCTTGACGATGCGATCCTCGAGGGAATGGAAGCTGATCACCGCCAGGCGGCCACCGACCTCCAGCGCGTCGATCGCGGCTTCGAGGCCGGTCTCCAGGTCGCCCAGTTCGTTGTTGACGTGGATGCGCAGCCCCTGGAAGGCACGGGTGGCCGGGTTCTTGCCCTTCTCCCAGGCCGGGTTGGCGACCTTGAGCACCTCGGCCAGATCGCCGGTGCGGGTGAACGGCTGCTGCTCGCGGCGCAGCACCACGGCACGGGCCATGCGCTTGGCGAAGCGCTCCTCGCCGTATTCCTTGAACACGCGGGCGATTTCTTCCTCTGGCGCGGTGGCGATGAACTCGGCGGCGCTGACGCCCTGGTCCGGGTTCATGCGCATGTCCAGCGGGCCGTCGTTGAGGAAGCTGAAGCCGCGCTCGGGGTCATCGAGCTGCGGCGAAGACACGCCCAGGTCGAGCAGGATGCCGCCGACCTTGCCGTCCAGTCCGCGCTCGGCCACCTCGGCGCCCAGCTCGGCAAAGCTGCGCTGCACAATGACAAAGCGGCCGTCTTCGGCCGCCAGCGCTTGCCCGGTGGCAATCGCCTGTGGATCCTTGTCGAACCCCAGCAGTCGCCCTTGCGACCCGAGCTTGCTGAGGATCAGCCGACTGTGGCCGCCGCGCCCGAAGGTGCCGTCCAGATAGCAACCGTCGGCGCGCAGGGCCAAGGCCTCGACGGCTTCGTCGAGGAGGACGGTGATGTGGTTGAAGCCGCTATCTATGGTCACAGGATCAGGTCACGCAAATCATCGGGCATGGCGCCCGGTTGTTGAATAGCTGCAAGGTCGGCTGCCGAAACCGCGTTCCAGGCATCCTCATCCCACAGCTGGAATTTGTTCAGCTGCCCCACCAGCATCGCCTTCTTGTCCAGCTTGGCGTACTCACGCAGGCGCGGCGGCACCAGGAAACGCCCGCTGCCATCGAGCTCCAGGTCAACCGCGTTCCCGATCAGCAAACGCTGCAGGCGACGGTTTTCCTCACGCAACGACGGCAAGGCGCGCAACTTGGCTTCTATCTGTTCCCACTCATCGAGGGGATAAACACACAAGCAGGGGTCAACGGCGTCGATGGTCACGATCAGTTGACCATTGCAACGCGAATCGAGCTCGTCACGGTACCGGCTCGGCATGGCGAGACGACCCTTGGCATCGAGGCTGACGGCGTTGGCTCCGCGGAACACGGCTGCGATTCCCCACAATGTTAGCTTTTTTGTGTCAGAAAACCCACTTCATCCCACTTTCTGCCACTTGCGCACACTATAGGAATCCGCCCGCCACACCGTCAAGGCACGTTCATAAGGAAATCCCTTACAGGACGGCGATTTAGCTCAACAAAGGAAGGTGGAAGGATTGCCGGAGAAGAAAACTGACGGGAAAAATCAAACACACTCAAGCGGATAGAGTGCGAAGTTAAAGTGATTTATTAAGAGTAAGAATTTTTCGGTATTACCAGGACGCTTCTGCTATCGATTCAAGCAGGGAAGGAAGAGGTGGAGAGTCGATCTGTAAGCCGGGTTTTGTCGAGGACAGTCATTCCTCTACGACGGCCATCACTGGACGCCTCTAGCAACCTACCCGGTTCCGACGCGGGCCACGCCGTATGGAACCCTATTTGGTCTTGCTCCGAGTGGGGTTTACCTAGCCACGAACTGTTGCCAGTCGCGCGGTGCGCTCTTACCGCACCTTTTCACCCTTACCGGCGCCGAAGCGCTTAGGCGGTTGTTTTCTGTGGCACTTTCCGTAGGCTCGCGCCTCCCAGGCGTTACCTGGCACTCTGCCCTATGGAGCCCGGACTTTCCTCCCCCGCCTCTTGCAGAACAAAAGACGGCAGCGACTGTCCGATCGACTCTCCGCCGACAAGGTTACCGGGAGGCGCGCCCAAGAACAAGCGATGTGACAAATAATGCCGTTACGCCACTATCGGCAGCATCCTTGAGATCGAGCGCCGCCCGCGCGGCGCATCGCGGATGAATCCGCTCCTACATTTGTCGCAACGTGACCATGCCTGATAGGCCATGGTTGTAAGCCTTGTGTGCTCGACGCGGTTTTTTCGGTGGGCATTGTTGCCGCCCCACTCCTCTCAAGACCTGCGCCAAGGCTGGCAACCATGGCCTGACAGGTTCGGTACGTTGCAACAGATGTAGGAGCGGATTCATCCGCGATGCGCCGCGCGGGCGGCGCTCGGTCTCACAGGCGCTGCAACCCCAACGTCGAGCACCTCGAAGGCTATTAATCGGCCTTCTGTTTCTCCAGCGCCAACTGATAGAGCAGGTTCTTGCGTACCCCGGTAATCTCGGCCGCCAATGCCGCGGCCTTCTTCAACGGCAGCTCGGCCAGCAGCAAGTCCAGCACGCGCTGGGCCAGGGCGCTGATCGCCTGCTCGCCCTCCGGCGCACTCCAGCCGGCCACCAGCACCACGCACTCGCCGCGCTGCTGGTTGCTATCGTCCTGCACGAACGCGCGCAGCTCGGCCAGGGGCAGCCCCTTCAGGGTCTCGAAGGTCTTGGTGATCTCGCGGGCCAATAGCGCCGGACGCTCGCCGCCGAACACCGCCTCCATGTCTTGCAGGCATTCGAGGATGCGATGCGGCGCCTCATAGAAGATCAGCGTGCGCGGCTCTTCCCTGACCTGCTCCAGGCGCGCCTTGCGCCCGGCGGCCTTGGCCGGCAGGAACCCCTCGAAGATGAAGCGGTCCGACGGCAGCCCCGCCGCCGACAGCGCGGCGATCAGCGCGCAGGCGCCGGGCACCGGCACCACCTGCACCCCGGCGGCACGCGCCTGGCGCACCAGATGATAACCCGGGTCGGAAATCAGCGGCGTGCCGGCATCGGACACCAGCGCCACATCGTCGCCGGCCAGCAGGCGGGTGATGAAACGCCCGCCTTCATCGCGCTCGTTGTGCTCATGGCAGGCCGCCAGCGGCGTGTCGATGCCGAAATGCTGCAGCAGGCGCACCGAGTGACGGGTGTCCTCGGCGGCGATCAGGCTCACGTCGGCCAGCACCTTCAGCGCCCGGGCGCTCATGTCGTCGAGGTTGCCGATGGGCGTGGCGACGACGTAAAGCTTGCCCAACGTGGATTTCGAAACCCCTGCAACATCAGTCACTGCGCACACCTGCTTTCCGGATCAAAGGTCGTCATTGTAGCCCGAGCGCCGGTAACAGGGCGCAAAGAACTTCACCCCCGGCCCCCCCAGCGGCCACCTATAGTGAAGGATCAGTGTCGACGAGATCGCGCCCCGCCCCCCGCTTGGGTACAATTGCCGGCCAACTTGATCGAGTAACAGGACCTTTACATGATCGCTTGTCTGCGGCTGCTCACAGCCCTCTGCCTCGCTGCCCTGCTGGCAGCCTGCGCCAGCTCGCCCTCATCCAGCCTGGGCGAACTGCCGCGCACCCCGGACGCCAGCATCGAGCAACTGCTCGAGAAGGCGGCCTCCAGCAAGTCCGCCGAGGACGCGGCCCTGCTGCGCCTGAGCGCCGCGGACCTGGCATACAAGCAGAAGGACTTCCCGCGCGCGGCCCGGATCCTCGAGCAGGTCCCGCTGGAACCGCTCAAGCCCGCCCAGCAGGTGTTCGCCTCGACCCTGGCCGCGGAACTGGCCATGAGCCGCAACCAGCCCAAGGCCGCCCTGACCGCCCTCGGCCACCCGAGCCTGCAGCGCGTCGGCGAACTGCCGGCCGAGCAGCAGGTTCGCACCTACAGCGTCCACGCCGCCGCCCTCGAAGCCGACGGCCAGGCCCTGGCCGCCGCCCAGCAGCGCGTACTGCTGGCACCGCTGCTCAGCGAGCAGGCCGCCGCCGCCAACAACGACGCGACCTGGGCCCTGGTCGCCTCGCTGCCCGCCGAACAGCTGCAGCAGCCCGCCGCCAACGAGACCCTGGCCAGCTGGACCAGCCTGGCCCTCGCCGTGAAGCGCGCCGGCACCCTGGAGCAGCAACAGGCCGCCATCGACAGCTGGCGCCAGCAACACCCCGAGCACCCGGCGGCCCGGCAACTGCCGACCGCCCTGGTCAAGCTCAAGGAACTGGCCAGCCAGCCGTTGACCAAGATCGCCCTGCTGCTGCCCCAGGAAGGCCCGCTGGCCGGCGTCGCCCGCGCCCTGCGCGACGGCTTCATGGCCGCCCACTTCCAGGCCCAGCAAGGTGGCCAGCCGGCCCCGGCGGTGCAGGTGTTCGACAGCTCGCGCATCACCTCGCTCGATGACTTCTACCGCCAGGCCCAGGCCGCCGGTGTGCAACTGGTGGTCGGCCCGCTGGAAAAACCGCTGGTCAAGAAGCTCGCCGCCTACCCGCAACTGCCCATCACCACCCTGGCCCTGAACTACGCTGACGCCGGCCAGAAAGCCCCGCCGCAACTGTTCCAGTTCGGTCTGGCCGCCGAGGACGAAGCCCGCGAAGTCGCCCGCCGCGCCCGCGCCGACGGCATGGTTCGCGCCGTGGCCCTGGTGCCGAGCGGTGAATGGGGCGACCGCGTGCTCGCCGCCTTCCGTCAGGACTGGGAAGGCAATGGCGGCACCCTGATCAGTGCCCAACGTATTGCCCAGCCAGTCGCCCTCGCCCAGCAGATCGCCGACCTGTTCCAGCTGCGCCAGAGCGAAGGCCGCGCCAAGAGCCTGCAGAGCACCGTCGGCGGTAACATCGCCGCCCAGCCTTCGCGCCGCCAGGACATCGATTTCATCTTCCTCGCCTCGACGCCGCAGCAGGCCCAGCAGATCAAGCCGACGCTGAACTTCCAGTACGCCGGCGACGTGCCGGTCTACGCCACCTCCAACCTGTACAGCGCCAGCGGCGACGTCAACCAGTACAACGACATGAACGGCATCCGCTTCTGCGAAACGCCGTGGCTGCTGGACACCAGCAACAGCCTGCGCCAGCAGGTCGTGCAGCAGTGGCCGCAGGCCGCCGGCAGCCTCGGCCGCCTGTACGCCATGGGCGTCGATGCCTACAGCCTGGCACCGCGCCTGGGCCAGCTCAAGGCACTGCCGGACAACCGCGTCGAAGGCCTGTCCGGCAGCCTGAGCATGAATGCCAACCAGCGCGTCGAACGCCAGCTGCCGTGGGCCGAGTTCGCCGGCGGCCAGGTCAAGCGCCTGCCGGACACGCCGCGCTGATGCCTGGCGCATCGCCCAGCCATGCCGGCCAGGCCGCCGAGGACCATGCCCTTGACTACCTTCAAGGGCAAGGCCTGCGGCTGCTGGCGCGCAACTGGCGATGCAAGCGGGGCGAGCTCGATCTGGTCATGCTCGATGCCGATACAGTAGTATTCGTCGAAGTCCGCTACCGGTTGCATGCGGAGTTCGGCGGAGCGCTCGCCAGTATCGATGGGCGCAAGCAGCAGCGACTGGCGCTGGCCGCCAACCTCTTCCTGCAGCAAACGCCCCACTGGGCCACCCACCCCTGCCGTTTCGACGTAGTCGCCCTGCAGGGCCAGGGGCATGCGGGGCAACCGCTTCATTGGCTGAAAAACGCCTTCGAATGCTGAACCCAATTCGATTTTCTAGCTCTATGTTTCGCGGGCTGGTCACTGTTGCGCGTAGCAAAGGCCACCGCCCCTCTTAAGGTCACCCAGATGGACATGCAATCCCGAATCCGCCGACTGTTCCAGAACAGCATCGACACCAAGCAACAGGCAATGGACATCCTGGCACCCTACATCGAGCAGGCCAGCCTGGTCATGGTCAACACCCTGCTCAACGACGGCAAGATGCTCGCCTGCGGCAACGGCGGCTCGGCCGGTGATGCGCAGCATTTCTCTTCGGAGCTGCTCAACCGCTTCGAGCGCGAGCGCCCGAGCCTGCCGGCCATCGCCCTGACCACCGACAGCTCCACGCTCACCTCGATCGCCAACGACTACAGCTACAACGAAATCTTCTCCAAGCAGATCCGCGCCCTGGGCCAGCCCGGCGACGTTCTGCTGGCGATCTCCACCAGCGGCAACTCGGCCAACGTGATCCAGGCGATCCAGGCCGCCCATGACCGCGAAATGATCGTCGTTGCCCTGACCGGGCGCGACGGCGGCGGCATGGCCTCGCTGCTGCTGCCCGAGGACGTGGAAATCCGCGTACCCTCGACCGTGACCGCACGCATCCAGGAAGTCCACCTGCTGGCGATCCACTGTCTGTGCGACCTGATCGACAGCCAACTGTTCGGGAGTGAAGAATGATCTCCAAGCGTCTCGGCCTGATGGCCCTAACCCTGTGCCTGGGTGTCTCCGGCTGCAGTTCCGTGCTGACCTCGACCCGCAACTCGCCGATCGAGGACGACCGCGGCACCCGCACCATCGGCAGCAAGATCGACGATTCGCTGATCGAGACCAAGGTCTCGGTCAACATCGCCAAGGCCAACCCTGAGCTGGACAAGGGCTCGCACATCGTCGTCAGCAGCTACAACGGCGTGGTGCTGCTCGCCGGCCAGACCCCGCGCGCCGACCTCAAGTCCCTCGCCGAGCAGACCGCCGGCCAGGTGCAGCGGGTCAAGAAGGTGCATAACGAGCTGCAAGTGATTCAGCCCTCTTCGATCCTGGCGCGCAACAACGACGCCTGGCTGACCACCAAGATCAAGACCCAGATGCTGACCGACGAAAGCGTTCCCAGCTCGCGCATCAAGGTGATCACCGAGAACGGTATTGTCTACCTGCTCGGCCTGGTCCGGCAGCAGGAGGCCAACGCCGCCACCAACGTGGTGCAGGGCGTGTCGGGCGTGCAGAAGATCGTCAAATTGTTCGAATACATCGACTGACAATCCTTCGGCGGGCGTCATGACGCTCGCCTTTTCCCTCTGATCCAGGAAGTACCCCATGAAAAAGCTGCTGCTGCCCGCCCTGCTGATCGGCGCCTTCGCCACCCTGGCCGGCTGCTCCACCCCGAGCGTGATCACCCTCAACGATGGCCGCGAACTGCAGACCACCGATACCCCGCACTTCGATCGCAACTCCGGCTTCTACGAGTTCAAGCAACTGGACGGCAAGCCGACCCGCATCAACAAGGACCAGGTGCAGAGCATCAAGGACCTGTAATTGCGAAATGGCGGTTCAGCCAGGCCAAGCAAAACGCCCGATGCACAGCATCGGGCGTTTTGTTTTTCAGGGCCTCAGAACGCCCAGTCCAGGGTCAGGCCGACCCCGTGGCTCTTGTCGCGGCTACCCAGCAGTCCGTTGTAATCGAGGTTGACCCGGGCCTGACGGCCCAGGCTGATCCCCGCCCGTGCGCCGACCACCGCCGCATCACGGTCCAGAGACAGCGCCTGGACCTTGTAGGTATCGCCCTGACCGGCAAAGGCCAGGTGCTGGTCGGATCCGGTGGAGCTCAGGTTGTGCTGCCAGCCCAGGGTCGCGGAAAGTTCCACCGCCTGGCCGCTGGACAACTGCAGCTGCTTGCCGGCGCGCATGCCCAGGGTCGAGAGCCAGGCATCGCGGTTATCCCGTCCACCCTTGAGCGCGGCAGCGCCACCATGCTCCTTGAAGCTGTCGCTGGCGATATGCACATAGGCCAGGTTGGCGAACGGCTCCAGGGCCATGCCCGGCACCGCGACCTTCCAGGCGGCCTCGCCGAACACCTGGGTGCTCTGCGCATCGCGCTTGCTCTTCTGGCGATCACTGACCTCGTTGTACTGCAGCTCGCGCTTGGTCTCGATGCGGTGCCAGCTGTGGCTGCCGCCCAGGCTCAGGCGCACCTGCTCCAGTTCCTTACCGGCATAGGCACCCAGGTGGTAGCTGTCGACGCTGGCCGAGGAATGACGACCATCGCCCATGCTCAGCGAGCTGTCGCTGTAGCCGGTGAAGACGCCGACGCGGGTGTCCTCGCTCATCTGCCCATCGACACCCAGCAGCATGCCGCCAATCGAACTGCTGTAGCGCGCATGCCCGGAATCACCGTCGGCCTTGCCCCAGGCTCCCAGGGCTTTGACCCACAGGCCGTTGCCCTGACCGTCCAAGGCCGGAGCGGCGGCGACACCCTGCTGGCGAGTACGCTCGCCCACGGCGTCGCGCAATTGGCGACTGTCGTTGAGCAGCAGGTTGCCCACCGCCGGGTGGATTTCACCGGACAGCTGATCGAACGCCTGCCGGGCGCTGCCGGCATCAGCCGACAACAGCAGGCTCTCATAGACCGGGTTGCCCGCACCGAGCCGATCGGCAGCCGCGGCCACCGAACGCTGGTTGGCGGTCAAGCCGACACTGGCGAAGCTGGCGCTACGTTGCACCGCCAGCTGCACCCCGGTGCCGGTATAGGCCAAGCCACCACCGAGGAACAGCAGGTTGGACTGCACAGCGGCAAAACCGCCCTGCACGCCGCCTGCGGCCTGCAGGATGTCGAACTGACGCCCCACCAGGCTGGTTGCCTGCCGGGACTGCAGCGAAACACCGGGGTTCCGCAGATCCAGGGCCAGGTTCGCACCGTTTACCGAAACCGTGCCATCGCTGACCAGGCGGTCGCTGCCAGTAGCATCAACCTCCACGGCATAGGTCGAGCCCGGCTGGAAGGTCACGTCGGAGGCCACGCGCAAGGTGCCGATTGAGTTGCCCGGCGCCACCACGCCACCACGGTTGACCACCAGCGCACCGATCCGGCCATTGCCACCCAGCACGCCGCCGTCATTGACGGTCACCGTCGATTGCAGCGAGCCATTGACCGCCAGCCGCCCCTGGTTGACCAGGGTCGGCCCGGCATAGGTGTTGTTGCCGCTGAGCACCAGGGTACCGATACCCTGCTTGGTCAGGCCGCCATGGCCGGAGATATCGTTGCTCCACAGGTCCAGCACGCAGCTAAGGTCGTTGCAGCGTCGCTGGGTCGGCCTGCCGGCATCCACCACGGCGCCGACACCCGGCAGATCGACCACGAACTGGCTCGGGCCGTAGCCACCGGCGATGCGGAACTCCTCGGGGATGTCCTGCTCGGTGACCAACATGCCCGGACCGCGGATACCCTTGTCCAGGTTGATCATGCCCCAACCGTACAAGGCATCGATGCCGGGCGCGCCCATGTCGGTGGCGGTGGTGCGCAGCACGCTGGCGATCTGAGCGCCGCTCATGTAGGGGAAGCGCTCCATCAGCACCGCCGCCGCGCCAGCGGCATGGGGCGCGGCCATGGACGTACCGTTCTTGTTGGCGTAGCCCTGGGTCAGGTCTGCCAGGCTGGTGCCGCCGATCACCGCGCTGTAGATCCGGGTACCGGGGGCCGATACGCAGAAGCTTGCGGTATAGCCGCAACGGGAAGAGAACGTACTGACCAGGTAGGGGTTGGCGCTGCTGGTGTCTGGGTTCTGCTGCAACGCCGCGACGGTCAGCCAGTTGGGCGCGATCTCCGGGACGAAGTAGCCCAGCCCGGCAATCGCATCCGGGTTGTTCAGGTTGTAGTCGTTGCCGGCGGCGAAGATCGTCAGCACTCCGCTGCGGGCTGCAGCGATGGCCCCGTCGTAGGCGCCGCCGGGCAAGGTGCCCAGCAGCGGCTGGATCTGCGCGAACTGTGCCCGGGCATCGTCCACGGTGAAATGCGGGAAGTCCGGATTGCGCCCGCCCTTGGCGAAGCGATCGGTGATGCCGATGCCCCAGCTGTTGTTGATGATCCGCGCGCCGCTGGCCACCAGGCTGTCCCAACCGGCCTTGTATACCGCGCCATCGTTGCCCAGGACGATGCCGTCCTCGGGACCGGGGTCGCCGTTGTCCGCGCTGATGATCTGCGCATCATAGGCCACGCCGTGCATCGACTCGCCGTCACGGTTGCCGGCGGCGATCCCGCCGACGTGGGTGCCGTGGGAGCCGAGCTTGCCGTCCGAGCCCACCGACGGGCTGCCGTCATAGCGGAACGCATCGCCGGCCTTCACCGGAATATAGGGGTCGGTGTACTGGCGGATGCCGCTGGTGACCAGGGTCACGATCTTGTCCTTGCCGGCGAACTCGGGGTGCGGGGCGTATACCGGCTGGTCGAAGATCCCCAGTTTCACCCCCTTGCCGCTATAGCCGGCGGCATAGGCGCTGTCGGCGTGGATTGCCCCCAGCCCCCAATCGGCCTTGAACTCGCTGCTGCGCCAGCTGCTGGCGTCACCCAGCCGGCCACTCTCCACATAGGGCGCGGCCTGGGCCGTGCCCATCAACGCCACCCAACCCACCAATGCCCGCCCCAGTGGGGCCAGGGCCCAGCCCTGCGCGAGTGCGCTGTCATCCTTTCTGACTTGCTTCACTACAACCTTCCTTAGTTTTGTTTTGGTTAAGTACCGCGTTGGTCACACTCCGTGTTGCAACGCCTGGCCCAACTCGCGCCAGGGCGTTTCAGAACCGCCATTGCAGGTTGAGTCCCGCGCCATGCTGTTGTTCGCGACTGGCCAGGCGCCCCTGGTAGTCCAGGCTCAGGTCCAGGTCGCGGGTCAGCCCTACCCGTGCCTGCAGCCCCACCAGCGCGGCATCGCGCAAGGCCGGCGCAGTCTCCACCCGGAACGGCAGGTCGCTGCCGGCGAAAGCCAGGTGTTCGCGATCCTGGGTGCCGCTCAGGCGATGCTGCCAGCCCAGGCTTGCCGCCAGTTGCAGGTCCTGTTGCGGGCCTATCTGCCATTGCTGGCGCCCACGCAGGCCCAAGGTGCTGAGCCAGGCGTCGCGCTGCTCGTCACCGGCATGCAGCGCCGCGGCATCGCCTTTCTCGTGGAAGCCGTCGCGTTCCAGGTGCTGGTAGGTCAGGTTGGCGAAAGGTTCCAACTGCACCGCTGGCAACGCCAGGCGATAGGCCGCCTCGGCGAACACCTGCTGGCTGCGGGCATCGACCCGTGCGCGCTGACGACCGGACACCTCGCCATAGGCCAGGTCGCGCCGGACCTCGGCACGATGCCAGCTGTGGCTGGCGCCCAGGCTCAGGCGCAGCTGGTCCAGGTCGTGGCGGACATAGGCGCCCAGGTGATAGCTGTCGACCGTGGCCCGGGAATGGCTGCCGCCCATGCCCAGGGAGCTGTCGCTATAACCTGCGGCCAGGCCGGCCCGGGTCTGCTCGTCAAGGTCATGGTCCACGCCCAACAGCACGCCGCCCAGGGAACTGGTATAGGACTCGCTGCCCTGCACGCCCTCGATGCGCCCCCAACTGCCCAGGCCCTTGAGCCAGAGCTGGGTCGAGCCCGACTCGCTGGCACTCGCTCCAGACGCGCCAGCGCTCAAGGCTCGGTCTTGCACGCGCTCACCCAGGGCATCGCGCAAGACCGAGCCCTGGCTGAGCAGCATCGAGTCCAGCGCCGGGTAGATCTCCCCGGCCAGCTGGCGCAGGCCGTCCCGGGCCTGGTCCGCCGAGGTCGAAAGCAGCAGGCTTTCATACACGGGATTGCCTGGACCCAACCGTTCCACGGCGCCGCCGCTGGCGCGCTGGTTGGGCGTGGCGCCGACGCTGGCGAACGTCGTGGCGCTGCGCGTCACGTCCAGTTGCACGCCGTTGGCTGAATAATCGAGGAAGGTCCCCAGGAACAGGTAGTCGGGCTCGACCTGGGCAAAGCGCCCGTTGACGCCACCCGCCGCCTGCAGGATATCGAACTGGCGCCCCACCAGGCTGGATACCGGGCCGCCGGCCAACAGGTTCGCCCGCGCCTGGGGCTCCAGGCTGAGATTGGCGCCGCCGACACTGGCCTGGCCAGCAACGACGAGCCGGTCGCTGGCCGTGGGCGACAGTTCCACCCGGTAGGTCGAGCCCGGCTGCAAGTCCAGGTTGCCAGCGACATTCAAGGTGCCAATGGAGTTACCCGGGGCCACCACGCCCCCGGCGCTGGCGGTCAGGGCGCCGACCCGCCCATTGCCGCCCAGGGTACCGCCTGCGTTGACCGTCACCGCCGATTGCAGGCTGCCGTTGACCGCCAGCAGGCCGCCATCGACCCGGGTCGGGCCACGGTAGCTGCTGTCCCCCGTGAGTTCGAGCCAGCCAGCCCCGGACTTGACCAGGCTGCCCTGGTAGACACGCTGCGCGGCAGCCGCGTCGCGAGCCATGCCCAGGGCATAGTCGCTGCGATCCTGCTGGCTGGCGCCCGCTGCCAGGCCATGCTCCCAGCCGCGATCCTTGAGGGTCTGCTGCCAGGCCTGGCGCTCCGCGGCGTCCTCGGTTTGACGCTGCACCAAGGCCTGGTCAGAGATGCCGTTGCTCCAGGTATCGCCCTGCCCGCGCCCCAGGTTGACGTCGAATTCACCCAGCAACTGCCCGGGCCCGTGCAACGCCCGGCCCAGGTCCGGGACGCCCCAACCTACCCGGTCACTAGGTCCTTGGGTTGGCGAACCGTCGAGCTGGCGCGAGGTAGTCAGCAGTACTTGCAGGGCCTGCTGGTTGTTCAGGTAGGGATAGCGCTCCATGACCAGGGCCAAGGCCCCGGTGGCATGGGGCGCGGCCATCGAGGTGCCGTTGTAGGTGGCGTAGCCGCCACCGGGCACGGTACTGCTGATCGCCGCACCCGGGGTCGCCAGGCACCAGTACTTGGCGATACCGCACTGGTTGTATTTCTGCTGGTTGTTCTTGTCCAGACCCGACACCGCCAGCCAGTGACCTTCCAGCTCCGGCTGGAAGTACGGCAGCGCCGAGCGCACGCTGGCGTTGGCATAGCCGCTGTTGCCGGCGCTGAATACGTTGATCACGCCGCGGCGCGCCACGTCGCCGGCGGCGTCGAGCCAGGTGTCCTGCTGAAAATGCTGGGCGTAGGCCGCGCGCAAGCCGTCCAGGGTTTGGTAGCTGACATCCTTGGGCTGGCTGCCCCAGCTGTTGTTGATGGCCCGCACACCGGCGTCCACCTGGGCATCGTAGACCGCCTTGAAATACTTGGGGTCAGGGCCGGGACCGAACAAAAACTTGTCGTCGTGGTTGGTGTTGCCCACGTAGACCTGGGCATTGAAGGCCACGCCATGCATGCCAGCGCCATCACGGGCCGCACCCATGGTGCCGGTGACATG
This sequence comes from Pseudomonas sp. NMI760_13, assembly GCF_021283245.1. Taxonomy (NCBI): domain Bacteria; kingdom Pseudomonadati; phylum Pseudomonadota; class Gammaproteobacteria; order Pseudomonadales; family Pseudomonadaceae; genus Pseudomonas; species Pseudomonas sp. NMI760_13. Next base: position 182,840 of record NZ_JAJSRC010000001.1, read on the forward strand.
GGTGCCATGGCTGTCGTTGGCGCCATTGAGCACCCCGGACACGCTGAACGGAGTGCCGTCCAGATACTGGCCGGTGGCGGTAACCGAGTGAAAACGTCCGGGACTGGCTTCGGGATGGGCGGCATCGAACCCCGAGTCCAAGGCGCCGATGCTGACCCCGGCGCCGGTGATGCCGGCGGCATAGGCTTGGCTCGCCTGCATGCGCTCCAGGCCCCAGTCCTGCTGGTACTCGGCCGACCGCCAGCTGGCGGGGTCGCCCGGGCGACCGGTTTCCTGGTAGGCCGCCGCAGCAGACAGCGGCAGTCCGGTGGCGAACGCCAGGCACAGGGTGCCCGTCAGCGCCTTGAGCTGATCACATCTCACATCCATGTCGATGACTTCTCTTGTTTTTGTTGTCGGGTCGCCCGTCCTGGGTCGACCGGTGTGTCGCTGCATTACCTGGCCGCAAGGCCCCATCGAGCCAGAGGCGGTTTCCCGCCCCTGGCCAGGTTACTTCGGCCTCAGGCCTGGAGGCAGCCTTCGGCTGCAAGTCGTGAGCTTCTGAAATTGATTACGATATGTCAATCGGCGTTAATAAATAGCCAACAGCTGTCACAAAACACAGGCATGCGCTCCATGAGGCTCGCGCAGCGGCCGGGATCTTCTTGCTGCGTAGTTACTTGACCACCTTCAGGCTTGGACGGCCACTCGGGCGCGGCGGCTCGGGCGGACCTTGGTCATCCGGCTCCACGGCGTCGTCTTCAAGGTCATCCTCATCCTCGAGCGGTGGCTCCAGCTCGAAGACCATACCCTGACCGTTCTCCCGGGCGTAGATCCCGAGGATGGCGCCGACCGGCACAAAGAGCGAGTGCGCCACGCCGCCGAAGCGGCCTTCGAAGCTCACCGCCTCGTTGTCCATGTGCAGGCTGCGCACGGCACTGGGAGAAATGTTCAGGACGATCTGGCCATCGCTGGCAAAACCCTGGGGCACCTGGACCGCCGGATACTCGGCATTGACCAGCATATGCGGCGTGCAATCGTTGTCGACGATCCACTCGTACAGCGCACGAACCAGATAGGGGCGACTGGAGTTCATCAACGGTTCCTCTTAAACCTTGCGCATTTCACGTTCGGCAGCGGACAGGCTCGCCTGGAAAGGCTCGCGGGCGAACTGTCGCTCCATGTAATCCAGCAGCGGCTTGGCCTGCCGCGGCAATTCGATACCCATCACCTGCAAGCGCCAGAGTATGGGCAGTAGACAGCAATCGACCAGGCTTTGCTCCTCGCTCATGAAGCAGGCCATCTCGCCGAACAGCGGGGCCACGCCGGTCAGGCTCTCGCGCAGTTCCTTGCGCGCCTGGGTGCGTGCCGCCTCGCTGCTGCGCGCATCGAGCACGGTGTCGGCCAGGGCGCACCAGTCACGCTGGATGCGGTGCATCAGCAGGCGGCTGTTGCCCCGGGCCACCGGGTAGACCGGCATCAGCGGCGGGTGCGGGTAACGCTCCTCGAGGTACTCCATCACCACGGTCGACTCGTACAGCGCCAGGTCGCGATCGACCAGGGTCGGCAAGCTGCCGTAAGGGTTCACTTCAATCAGCTTGGGCGGCAGGCGATTGGCGTCGACATCGATGATCTGCACCGTGACGCCTTTCTCCGCGAGCACCAGGCGGACCCGATGAGAGTAATGATCAGCGGGGTCGGAATAGCAGGCTAACCTGTTGGTTGCGCCCATGTAGCGCCTCCTCGCACGGGATGCTTGTAAAACTTCAAATGAAAACGCGCCCGGGGCGCCCCAGCAATATCGCTGGAGCCCCCCGGGCGCGTTCAACTACCAGAAACTACTGCGTGATCAGTGCACGTCCTTCCAGTATTCGCGCTTGAGCAAGTAGGCGAACACGAAGAAGAAAGCCAGGTACAGCAACACGTAGGTACCGATGCGCTGGCTTTCCAGTTTGACCGGGTTGGCCGAATAGGCCAGGAAGGTCACCAGGTTCTTGACCTTCTCGTCGAACTGCTCGGCCGTCAGGGTACCGGATTTCTCCTCCACGGTCAGCTGGTCGCATGCTTCATGGGTCAGCGGACTGCCAGTCAGCGGGTCGAACTGCTTCTTGCCATCGACTTCGGTCTGCACCTGCTTGCAACCGATCACCTGGTTGCCCTGCAGGCCCACCAGCACGTTGGGCATGCCGACGTTGGGGAAGACCTTGTTGTTCACCCCGTATGGTCGCGACTTGTCCTCGTAGAAGCTGCGCAGGTAGGTGTACAGCCAGTCGTTGCCACGCACCCGGGCGACCAGGGTCAGGTCGGGCGGCGCGGCGCCGAACCAGGTCTTGGCATCGTTGGGCTGCATGCCGATCTTCATGTGGTCGCCGATCTTGGCGCCGGTGAACACCAGGTTCTCGAGCATCAGCTCATGGGGAATCCCCAGGTCGTCGGCCACGCGCTCATAGCGTTGGAACTTGGCGCTGTGGCAGCCCATGCAATAGTTGGCGAAGGTGCGCGCGCCATCCTGCATCGCGGCCTTGTCGGTCAGGTCGATATCGACCTTGTCCAGCTCCAGGCCATGTTCGGCGGCGAACGACAGGCTAGGCATCAGTGCCAGCAAGCATACTGCAATCAACTTTTTCATCAGCCAGTCACCCTTTCCGGAACCGGTTTGGTCTTCTCGAGCCTTGTGTAGAACGGCATCAGCAGGAAGTAGGCGAAGTACAGCACCGTGCACACCTGCGACAGCAAGGTACGTCCCGGGGTTGGCGCCAGTACGCCCAGCACGCCAAGGATGACGAAGGACACGCAGAACACCAGCAACCAGATCTTGCTCAGCCAGCCCTTGTAGCGCATGGAGCGCACGGGGCTGCGGTCCAGCCAGGGCAACACGAACAGCACGGCGATCGCCGCACCCATGGCGATGACCCCGAACAACTTGTCGGGCACCGCACGGAGGATCGCGTAGAACGGCGTGAAGTACCACACAGGCGCGATGTGCTCAGGGGTCTTGAAGGCGTTGGCCTGTTCGAAGTTCGGTTTTTCCAGGAAGTAGCCACCCATTTCCGGGAAGAAGAACACCACCGCGCAGAACACGAAGAGGAACACCACCACACCGGCGATATCCTTGACGGTGTAGTACGGGTGGAACGGGATGCCATCCAGCGGAATGCCGTTCTCGTCCTTGTTCTTCTTGATATCCACACCATCGGGGTTGTTCGAACCCACTTCGTGCAGTGCCAGGATGTGCAGCACCACCAGGCCGAGGATCACGATCGGCAGGGCCACCACATGCAGGGCGAAGAAGCGGTTCAAGGTGATGCCGGAGATCAGGTAGTCACCACGGATCCACTGGGTCAGGTCGTCACCGATGACCGGGATCGCGCCGAACAGCGAGATGATCACCTGGGCACCCCAGTAGGACATCTGGCCCCACGGCAGCAGGTAGCCCATGAAGGCCTCGGCCATCAGCGCCAGGTAGATCAGCATGCCGAACAGCCAGACCAGCTCGCGCGGCTTCTGGTAGGAGCCGTAGAGCAGCCCGCGGAACATGTGCAGGTAGACCACGATGAAGAACGCCGACGCACCGGTGGAGTGCAGGTAGCGCAGGATCCAGCCGTACTCGACGTCGCGCATGATGTACTCGACCGAGGCGAAGGCCTCTTCCGCCGAGGGGGTGAAACTCATGGTCAGCCACACGCCGGTGACGATCTGGTTGACCAGCACCAGCAGTGCCAGGGAGCCGAAGAAGTACAGGAAGTTGAAGTTCTTGGGCGCGTAATACTTGCTCAGGTGGTCTTCCCACATCTTCGTCGCGGGGAAGCGCGCATCGATCCACTCCATGAACTTGCTCATCATGCGTTCTCCTGATCGACGCCGATGACGATGATTTCGTCCGACTCGTACGAGTGCGGTGGCACTGGCAGGTTAAGAGGCGCCGGCTGGGACTTGTAGACGCGCCCGGCGAGGTCGTAGTGCGAGCCGTGGCACGGGCAGAAATAGCCACCGACCCATTTCGGGCCCAGGTCGGCGGGAGCGACTTCAGGACGGAACGTCGGCGAGCAGCCCAGGTGCGTGCACAGGCCGACCAGGATGAGGATCTCGGGCTTGATCGAGCGAACTTGCGGATCGACGTAGGTCGGCTGCACCGACGCCTTGGATTCGGGGTCGGACAGCTCGCCGGTGATCTTTTTCAGATTTCCGAGGATCTCTTCCGTTCGCCGCACGATGAATACAGGTTGACCGCGCCACTCGGCCACCATCTGCTGGCCGGGCTCGACCTTGGCGATATTGACCTTCACCGGTGCCCCTGCGGCTTTCGCCTTGGCACTGGGAAACCATGACCCCACGAACGGTACCGCTGCCCCCACTGCCCCCGCTGCCCCGACCACGGATGTCGCGGCTACGAGGAAGCGGCGCCGGCCTGCGTTGACGCCGTCATTGCTCATTCAGTCCTCTCCCATCAGCTTGCTTGGCCTGTTCTAACAGGCATCTACTTAGGTACGTCTGTGGCACTAAAAATTGGCCGCAATGGTAAGGAACAAATCCACACGCTGACAAGGTGATTACCCGCTGGTCGGGCCACTACCCTCGCTTTGCTTGATCTGCGTCTATGCGACAAACGGCCACGGACTAGCAAACAGGTTAGTTGAAGACATAAAAAAAGCCCGGTTCCAAAAAGGAACCGGGCTTTTTTCGACTGCCGAAGCGGTATTAACGCTTGGAGTACTGAGGACGCTTACGCGCTTTACGCAGACCCACTTTCTTACGCTCGACTTCACGAGCGTCGCGGGTGACGAAGCCAGCACGACGCAGGGCGCCACGCAGGGTTTCGTCGTATTCCATCAGGGCGCGGGTGATGCCGTGGCGGATTGCACCGGCTTGACCGCTGACACCACCACCGGAAACGGTGACGTAGATGTCGAACTTCTCAACGGTCTCGGTCAGTTCCAGCGGCTGGCGAACAACCATGCGAGCGGTTTCGCGGCCGAAGAACACGTCCAGAGAACGGTTGTTGATGGAAATGTTGCCAGTGCCCGGACGCAGGAATACACGTGCGGTTGCGGTCTTGCGACGGCCAGTGCCGTAGTTTTGAGTCGCCGACATAATGAACTATCCCGTTAGATCTTCAGTTCTTGAGGCTGCTGAGCAGTGTGTGGGTGAGCTGCACCCGCGTACACTTTCAGCTTGCGGTACATGTCGCGACCCAGCGGGTTCTTCGGCAGCATGCCTTTGACCGCGGTTTCGATAACACGCTCAGGGGCCTTGGCGATCAACTTCTCGAAGTTGATTTCCTTGATACCGCCCGGGAAGCCGGAGTGGGAGTAGTACATCTTGTCGGAAGACTTGGCACCAGTCACACGGATTTGCTCGGCGTTGATGACGACGATGTAGTCGCCGGTGTCAACGTGAGGGGTGTATTCTGGCTTGTGCTTGCCACGCAGGCGGCTAGCGATTTCGGTAGCCAGACGACCCAGGGTCTGACCAGCGGCGTCGACTACGAACCACTCGCGCTTTACTGTTTCCGGTTTAGCAGTAAAAGTTTTCATTCTCTAAAGCCTCAGAGGCCGCCCAGCGAAAAATAGACGGCGAATCTTACTGGATAGTGCACAGCTTGCCAAGGGCAAGCGCGCAGCCGAACGCTGACGCTTTTGGGGGCTCGGGTCGGGCACGCCAATGTTCGACAAGGGTTCCCTTTGTGGTGGTGCATCACTTCCGCCACACGGAGAGGGGCCGAATTATCCAGATTGCAGGAAAAATTTCAACCTGCTTTTATGGACCTCTTTGCCACGGAGCGCCTTCCCGATGGATTACCGCAAGCTCGCTCGTACCGACCTCAACGTCAGCGCCCTGTGCCTGGGCACCATGACCTGGGGCGAGCAGAACACCCAGGATGACGCCTTCGCCCAGATCAAGCTGGCCAAGGCCCACGGCATCAACTTCATCGACACCGCCGAGATGTACCCGGTGCCGCCGCGCCCGGAAACCTATGCCGCCACCGAACGCATCATCGGCAACTGGTTCGCCGCCAACGGCGACCGCGACGACTGGATCCTCGCCAGCAAGGTCGCCGGCCCCGGCAACGGCATCAGCCATATCCGCGACGGCCAGCTCAAGCACAACCGCCAGCACATCGTCGCCGCCCTGGACGAGAGCCTGAAGCGCCTGCAGACCGACCGCATCGACCTGTACCAGTTGCACTGGCCCGAGCGCAGCACCAACTTCTTCGGCAAGCTCGGCTACCAGCACCTGCCCCAGGACATCTTCACTCCGCTGGAGGAAACCCTGGAGGTGCTCGACGACCAGGTGCGCGCCGGCAAGATCCGTCATATCGGCCTGTCCAACGAAACCCCATGGGGCACCCTGAAGTTCCTGCACCTGGCCGAGACCCGCGGCTGGCCGCGGGCGGTGTCGATCCAGAACCCCTACAACCTGCTCAACCGCAGCTTCGAGGTGGGCCTGGCGGAGGTGGCGATCCGCGAGCAGTGCGGTCTGCTGGCCTATTCGCCGCTGGCCTTCGGCATGCTCTCGGGCAAGTACCAGGACGGCGCCCGCCCGGCAAACGCCCGCCTGACCCTGTACAGCCGCTTCGCCCGCTACTCCAACCCGCAGACCGTGGCCGCCTGCGACCGCTACGTGCAGCTGGCTCGCGAGCATGGGCTGGACCCGGCGCAGATGGCGCTGGCGTTCGTGACGCGCCAGCCGTTCGTAACCAGCAACATCATCGGCGCCACCAGCATCGAACAGTTGCAGAGCAATATCGACAGCCAGGCGCTGAACCTGGGCGATGAGCTGCTGGCGGCGATCGAGGCGGTGCATCAGGAGCAGCCGAACCCGGCGCCTTGAGCGTAGCCCCCATCGCGAGGCAGGCGTGGGAGCGGGCTTGCCCCGCGAGGGAGATCGTACTTTGGCGGGGTAGACACAATCGCCAAAAAATAAGACGATCCAGCCGGTGATTGACCACTCTACCCTATAAGAACAATGACAATGATGTTTACCCAACCCTCCGCGTCCTTGCGGCGCGTCAGCATCCTGGCCGTGGATAAAGTGTTCGCTTCGACACTGATGCAGGCCAAGGATTTCTTCCACCTGGCCAGCCTGCGCTACAGCAAGCAGCTGGGCCTGGGCCTGCAGCCGATGTTCGAGATCGGCCTGGTGAGCCCGGACGGCTTGCCCGTGGACAGCTTCAGCAACGTGCAGCTGCCGGTCGACAGCGGCCTGAACGACGCCGACGTGATCATCCTGCCGGCGTTCTGGGACGACTTCGACAACCTGCTGCAACGCTATCCCCAGGTCCTGCCCTGGTTGCGCGAGCAGCATGCCCGTGGCGCGGTGCTGTGCGCCGAGGCCAGCGGCGTGTTCTGGCTGGCCGAATCCGGGCTGCTCGATGGCAAGGAGGCGACCACCTACTGGCGCTTCTTCGCCAACTTCGCCGAGCGCTTCCCGAAGATCCGCCTGAACCAGGACAAGCACCTGACCGACGCCGACAACCTGTACTGCGCCGGCGGCACCACCTCAGCCTGCGACCTGTACATCTACCTGATCGAGCGTTTCTGCGGCGCCAACGTGGCCCGCGCCGTGGCCCGCGACATCCTCTACGAGGTGCAGCGCAGCTACACCCCGGGGCGCATGGGCTTCGGCGGCCAGAAGCTGCACCAGGACCTGATCATCCTGCAGATCCAGCACTGGCTCGAGGAACACTTCGCCGACAAGTTCCGCTTCGAGGACGTGGCCCGCAACCACGGCATGAGCATCCGCAACTTCATGCGCCGCTTCCAGAGCGCCACCGGCGACAAGCCCCTGCACTACCTTCAGCGGCTACGGATCGAGACGGCCAAGGGCCTGCTGTCGAGCACGCGCAAGAGCATCAAGACCATCAGCTACGAGGTGGGGTACGACGACGCGAGCTTCTTCGCCCGGTTGTTCCGCCAGCACACGGAGCTGTCGCCGAACCAGTATCGGCAGCAGTTCATGCAGGAGGCCTGAGCCTTCTATCGTGGGAGCGGGCTTGCCCCGCGATGGCGCCAGATCAGACAAAAGGGCTGTTTGATCTGGCGCCATCGCGGGGCAAGCCCGCTCCCACGACAGGAATGGCTTACGGCTTGTGCGCCCGCGACAGGAACTCGTGGGACTGCATCTCCAGCAACCGGCTCAGGGTCCGCTGGAACTCGAAGCTCAGGCGCCCGCCGGTGTACAGGTCCTTGAGCTCCACCTCGGCCGAGATGATCAGCTTCACGTTACGGTCGTAGAACTCGTCGACCATGTTGATGAAGCGCCGGGCGATGTCGTCGGTGGTCACGCCCATCTGCTCGACGTTGCTCAGCAGCACGGCGTGGAAGATCTTGCCCAGCTCGATGTAGTCGTTCTGGCTGCGCGGCCCATCGCACAGGGCACGGAAGTCGAACCAGGCGACGTCGTCGCAGGTGCGCAGGGCATGAATCTCGCGGTTCTCGATCATCAGCACGTCGTTCTCGACGGCCTGGGTGCACTCTGGGGTCAACGCTTTGAAGCTGGCGCGCAGGCTTTCATGCGCCGCGTCGTCGAGCGGGAAGTGGAACAGCTCGGCCTGTTCCAGGTGGCGCAACCGGTAGTCCACCCCGCTGTCGACGTTCACCACATCGGTGTACTGCTTGATCATGGCGATGGCCGGCAGGAAGCGCGCGCGCTGCAGGCCGTCCTTGTACAGGCCGTCCGGCACGATGTTGGAGGTGGCCACCAGCGACACGCCGTTCTTGAACAGCTCTTCCATCAGGGTGCCGAGGATCATCGCATCGGTGATGTCGGAGACGAAGAACTCGTCGAAGCAGATCACCTTGGCCTCTTCGCTGAAGCGCTTGGCGATGATGGTCAACGGGTTCTTCTCGCCCTTGAGGGTCTTCATTTCCTCATGGACGCGCTTCATGAAACGGTGGAAGTGCGTGCGCATCTTCTGCTTGAAGGGCAGCGCTTCATAGAAGGTGTCGACCAGGTAGGTCTTGCCTCGCCCTACCCCACCCCAGAAGTACAGGCCCTTGACCGGCGTCTGCTCCTTCTTGCCGAACAGCTTGCCGAACATGCCCGGCTTGTTGTTCTGCGCGCGCACCAGGTCATCGTACAGGCGCTGCAGGTGACGCACCGCAGTTTCCTGCGCCGCGTCATGGAAGAAGTCGGGACGTTTCAGATCTGCTTGATATCGTTCTAGGGGCGTCATGATTTCGTTAGCGAGGCAACAAAAAACGGGCCGTCACTGTAGCGACCGGCCCGCCTGATGGCAATGATACATGCGACCACTTGCCTCATTACCTGCACCTGTAGGAGCGGCCTTGCGCCGCGAAAGGGCTGCGCAGCGGCCCCGGGATCTCCGTTTCATGCAGAACTGCCGGGGCCGCTTCGCGCCCCTTTCGCGGCACAAGGCCGCTCCTACAGGGGAAGCGCTCAGTCCTGCTGTGGCGCCAGGGCCTCGCGCAGGCTTGCGATGGCTGCATCACGGGCCTCAGCGGCCTCGAACTGCGGCCCGTCGGCAACCTGCTCACCTTCCAGCCACAGGCTGAAGCTCAGGCCCTCGACCCGTACATCGGCCTCGCCACCTTGCTGCAGTTGCTTGCTCACCGCCCCTGCGCTCTTGCCATCGGCGAAGCTGCGCGACAGCAGCAGTTGCTCGCCATCGGCGGCCAGCAGGCGGAAACGGAAGCTGCCGTCTTCATCGCGGAAGCTGACAAAGCGGGCGGCCTTGGCGGCCTTCTTCTTCACTTCGGTGCTGGCCTGGACCGCCGTGCGGAACGAACGCAGGCCAACCGCCTCGCGCAGCTGCTCGAGGAACGGCGTGGCGATCTTGCGGGCCTTGGCGGCACCGGTAAGGAGAATGTCCTCCAGATCCGACGGGCGCGAGATCAGCTGGTGATAGTGCTCGCGCTTTTCCGCCAGCTGGCCGTCGAGCAGCTGGAACAGACGCTGCTTGGCCTCGCCCCAGCCCAGGCCCTGCACCAGCTCTTCGCGGAACTCGGCGCACTGCGCTGGCGTGGAGAAGGCCTGGAACAGGGTGAACAGGTGCGAATTGTCCGGGTCCTTGGCCTCGCCCGGCGCCTTGGAGTCGGTGACGATGCGCGAGATGGCGTCCTTCATGTCCTTGGCGCTGGTGAACAGCGGGATGGTGTTGTCGTAGCTCTTGGACATCTTGCGACCGTCCAGGCCCGGCAGGGTGGCGACGCTCTCCTCGATCACCGCCTCCGGCAGGGCGAAGAAGTCCTTGCCCTGGCCGAACAGGTGGTTGAAGCGCTGGCCGATGTCGCGGGCCATTTCCACGTGCTGGATCTGGTCGCGGCCGACCGGTACCTTGTTGGCGTTGAACATCAGGATGTCGGCGGCCATCAGCACCGGGTAGCTGAACAGGCCCATGGTCACGCCGGCATCCGGGTCTTCGCCGGCCTCGACGTTCTTGTCCACCGAGGCCTTGTAGGCGTGGGCGCGGTTGAGCAGACCCTTGGCGGCGACGCAGGTCAGCAGCCAGGTCAGCTCGGGGATCTCGGGGATGTCCGACTGACGGTAGAAGGTCACCTTGTCCGGATCCAGGCCACCGGCCAGCCAGGTGGCGGCGATTTCCAGGCGCGAGCGCTGGATGCGCTGCGGGTCGTCGCACTTGATCAGGGCGTGGTAGTCGGCCAGGAAGTAGAACGAGTCGACGCCGGGCTGCTGGCTGGCGAGGATGGCCGGACGGATGGCGCCGGCGTAGTTGCCCAGGTGCGGGGTGCCGGTGGTGGTGATACCGGTGAGGATGCGCGTGGTCATGGGTGTTCGCTTATTCAGGCTTGGCTCAGTTCGAAAGGCGCGGCAGCAGCAGATCCTTCAGATCGGTCAGCTTGCCATGGAAGAAGTGTCCGCATTCTGCCACTTTCAGCAGCTCATGGGGACGCGACAGGTCATTCGACCAGTCGTAGACCAGCTGCGGATCGACCACTTCGTCGGTGTCCGGCTGCACCACCGTGAGGGTGACACGCTCAGGCAACGGGAACTGTTCGCTCAGGCGCATCACCGCCGGGGCGATCATGAACAGCTGCTGCAGGGCCGCGCCCCCGGCTTCCAGGCGCCCGGCCAGGCTGGCGGCGACGAAACCACCGAAGGAGAAGCCCATCAGCACCAGCGGCAGTTCGGGATGCTGCGCGCGCAGCCAGGCCGCGGCGGCCTCGGCATCGGCCACTTCACCGGCGCCCATGTCGTGGCTGCCGGCGCTCTGGCCAACGCCACGGTAGTTGAAGCGCAGGGTGACGTAACCGGCGTCGCGGGCGGTGCGTTGCAGGGTCGAGACCACCTTGTTGAGCATGGTGCCGCCCTGGACCGGGTTGGGGTGGCAGATCAGCACCGCGCCGCGGGCGTCGGCCACGTCCAGGTACAAGGCTTCCAGCTGGCCACACGGGCCATCGATGAACAAGGGTGTTTCGCGGATAAGCAAGGCACTACTCCGTGACCTCGAGGAGGGTCGACTCGTCTAGCTGAGGAATTCTGTTCTGATTTGCGATCGCTCGCGGTATACAGCGCAGGTCTGAGCCGTTAACGTAAAGCAAAGCCGTTTATAGAGGAAGGACTCGTGGAACACTCGCTCCTTGTTTGGTTGCTGCCGACCCTGGCCCTGGTTGTCGGCGTCGGCGTCGGTTTCGCGCTGGCCCGCCTGCTGCCCAACGCGGCACCGAGCAACACCCAACGCCAGCTGGATGACATCCAGCAGCGCTTCGACAATTACCAGAATGAAGTGGTGACCCACTTCAACAGCACCGCTTCGCTGGTCAAGAAGCTGACCCAGAGCTACCAGGACGTCCAGGATCACCTGGCCGACGGCGCCAACCGCCTGGCCCTGGATGAACTGACCCGCCAGCGCCTGCTGGCCGCGCTGCACTCGGAAGCCGCGCAAGGCCCGCGTGATCGCCTGACGCCGCCGAAGGACACCGCCGAGGTGCCGCGCGACTACGCACCGAAGACCCCGAACTCGCCGGGCATGCTCGACGAGAGCTACGGGCTCAAGCGTTGAGTCGATGACAAGCAGAAGGCCTCGAAAGAGGCCTTTTTTGTGGGCAGGATCTACCCGCCATATCACTCACTCAATACCTGTAGAAGATCTCCCAGCTGCGCCTGCGTGCAGGGAAACGTCGCAAATTGCACCAGCGGGGGGAGCGGGCTTGCTGTGGTGTATGGCACCGGCTTCGCCGGTGATCGCGGGGCAAGCCCGCTCCCACGCAGTTCCATTTAACTCACAGCGTAATGTTTTCCGTGGGAGCGGGCTTGACCCGCGATAGGGCTGGCACAGGCTACCTCACCGATACCAGGCCGCCCCCTCCTCGCCAATCCCATACCGCGCCCTCGCCTCCCCCAGCACATCCGCCGGCAATACGCCCTGGCACACCAGCCCGTACAACGCCGCCAAGACCACGGCATGCCGGTCCACCTCAAAGAACCGCCGCAGTTGCTGACGCGTATCACTGCGCCCGAATCCATCGGTGCCCAGGGTGATGTAGGGCGCCTGCACATACTCGGCAATCAGCTGCGGCCAGGCACGCACATAGTCGCTAGCCGCAATCACCGGGGCATCACCGGGCAGGCTTTGACGCACATGGCAATCTCCCTGATCCCCGGCCATCGCCAGGCGTTGCGCATCCCTGGCCCCACGCGCCAGCTCGCTGAAGCTGGTGACGCTGAACACCTCGCTGTCGACCTGCCAGTCGCTGGCCAACAACTCGCCGGCGGCGATCACCTCGCGCAGGATGGTGCCCGAACCCAACAGCCGTACCTGGCCACGGGGCGCTGCCGACGCATGCCGGGCAAACCGGTACATGCCTCGCAACACATCCTCGTGCACGTCCTCGGGCAATGACGGCTGCGGGTAGTTTTCATTCATCACCGCCACGTAGTGGAACTCGTCTTGTTGCTCTACCAGCATGCGCCGTGCGGCATGATCAAGGATCACCGCCAGCTCGCCGGCAAAGCACGGGTCCCAGGCCCGGCAGTTGGGCACCATGGAAGCCATGACCAGGCTCGAGCCGTCCTGGTGCTGCAGCCCCTCGCCACCCAGCGTGGTGCGCCCCGCGGTGGCACCGAGCAACAGACCGCGGGCGCGCTGGTCGGCGGCGGCCCAGATCAGGTCGCCGACCCGCTGGAAGCCGAACATCGAGTAATAGATGTACACCGGCAGCATCGCCTCGCCATGCACCGCGTAAGCAGTCGCCGCCGCGATCCACGAGGAGATCGCCCCGGCCTCGGTGATGCCCTCCTCCAGCAACTGGCCGTCGCGCGCTTCCTTGTAGACCAGCAGTGAGCCGGCGTCCTCCGGCTCGTAGCGTTGCCCCTGGGGCGAGTAGATGCCGATCTGGCGGAACAGGCTGGCCATGCCGAAGGTCCGCGCCTCATCGGCGACAATCGGCACTACCCTAGGCCCCAGCCCCGGCACCTTGAGCCAGTTGCCGAGCAGGCGCACGGCGGCCATGGTGGTGGACATCTCCTTGCCCTCGGCGCGCAGGGCAAAGCCGGCGAAGCTGTCCAGGTCCGGCACGGGCAGGCCGGCGCAGTCGCTGCGCCGCACCGGCAGCGGCCCGCCCAGGGCCTCGCGGCGCTGGCGCAGGTAGATCATCTCCGGGCTGTCGGCGGCCGGACGATAGAACCGCAGCTGCTCCACTGCCTCATCCGACAGCGGCAGGTGGAAACGGTCGCGGAAGGCCAGCAGTGCCTGCACATCGAGCTTCTTGGCCTGGTGCGCGGTCATCCGCGACTCGCCGGCGCTGCTCATGCCGTAGCCTTTCTTGGTCTTGGCCAGGATCACCGTCGGCCGGCCCTTGCAGGCCTTGGCCGCGGCATAGGCGGCATGCAGCTTGCGAAAATCGTGGCCACCGCGCTTGAGGGCGTTGATCTCGTCGGCGCTCATATGCGCCACCAGGCGCTGCAGCGCCGGGTTCTGCTTGAAGAAGTGCTCGAGGTTGTAGCTGCCGTCCTTGGCGCCGAGGGTCTGGAACTGCCCGTCGGGTGTCGCTGCCAGCTGGCGCAGCAGCGCATGCTCATGATCCCGGGCGAACAGCGCGTCCCACTCCGAGCCCCACAGCACCTTGATCACGTTCCAGCCGGCGCCGCTGAACAGCGCTTCGAGTTCCTGGATGATCTGGCCGTTGCCGCGCACCGGGCCGTCCAGGCGCTGCAGGTTGCAGTTGACGATGAAGGTCAGGTTGTCCAGGCCTTCGCGGGCCGCCAGGGTCAGGCCGGCGATCGATTCCGGCTCGTCCATCTCGCCATCGCCGAACACGCCCCACACATGCCGCGCCGAGGTGTCGAGCAGGCCGCGGTGCTGCAGGTAGCGCATGAACCGCGCCTGGTAGATGGCATTGAGTGGGCCGATGCCCATGGAGCCGGTGGGGAACTGCCAGAAGTCAGGCATCAGCCAGGGATGCGGATAGGAGCACAGGCCATTGCCCGCGACTTCCTGCCGGTAGTTGGCCAGTTGCGCCTCGCTCAGACGCCCTTCAAGGAAGGCGCGGGCATAGATGCCCGGCGCCGAGTGCGGCTGGAAAAACACCAGGTCGCCACTGCGCTGCGCGCCGCCGCCCTCGCCACGGAAGAAATGCTGGAAACCGACCTCGAAGATTTCCGCCGCCGAGGCATAGCTGGCGATATGCCCGCCAAGCTCGCCGTAGGCATGGTTGGCCCGCACCACCATGGCCAGGGCGTTCCAGCGCAGGATGCCGGTGATTCGCTCGTCCAGCTCCAGATCGCCCGGATAGTTGCCCTGCTGCTCCACCGGCAAGGTGTTGCGATAGGCCGAGAAGGCCTGGGCCTCACGTTCAAGGCCCAGTTCCAGGGCATGGGCCTGCAGGCGCTGCAGCAGATAGCGCGCCCGTGCCGGGCCACAGTGTGCCAGGGTCGAGGACAGGGCCTCGCACCACTCGGCGGTTTCCCCGGGGTCACTGTCCAGGGCGGCTTCCAGGGCCGTCAACGGCTCGTTCGGGTTCATCATCGCTACCATCGCGCAGGCCTCGTCCGTGGCGGTTCAGGCGCAGGCCTTCAGGGCCTGGGCAATGTCGGCGAGCAGGTCGTCGATGTCTTCCAGCCCCACCGACAGACGCACCAGGCCTTCCGAGATGCCGTGCTCGGCACGCTCCTGCTGGGTATAGCTGGAGTGGGTCATGCTCGCCGGGTGCTGGGCCAGCGACTCGGCATCGCCCAGGCTCACCGCACGGCTGAACAGCTGCAGGGCGTTCATGAAGCGACGGCCGGCCTCGATCCCGCCCTTGAGTTCGAAGGCGATCATGCCGCCCGGCAGGCGCATCTGCCGCTGGGCCAGCGCGTACTGCGGGAAGGATGGCAGGCCCGGGTAATGCAGCAGCTCGACCTGTGATTGTTCGGCGAGGAACTCGGCCACCTGCTGGGCATTGGCGCAGTGACGGTCCATGCGCAGGGCCAAGGTCTTGATGCCGCGCATCAGCAGCGCCGCGTCATGGGGCGACAGCACCGCGCCGGTCATGTCCTTGAGCCCTTCCAGGCGGATGCGATCGACCAGCGCCTTGCGCCCGACCACCAGCCCGGCGGTGATGTCGCCATGCCCGGACAGGTACTTGGTGGCCGAATGCACCACCAGGTCCACGCCAAGCTCCAGCGGGCGTTGCAGGTAGGGCGTGCAGTAGGTGTTGTCGACCACGATGCTCAGGTCGTGGCCACGGGCGGCATCGACCACCGCGGTGATATCCACCAGCTGCATGTTGGGGTTGGCCGGCGATTCGAAATAGATCATCCGCGTCTTCGGGGTGATCGCGGCCTGCAGTGCCGGGATGTCGTTGAGGTCGACATGGCGGATCTTCACGCCGAACTCGCCGATGCCGTGGTGCAGGTAGGCGAAGGTGCAGCCGTACAGGATGCTGCCGACGATCAGCTCGTCACCCGGGCGTAGCAGGGTCCATAGCGTGGCGGTGATGGCGCCCATGCCGGAGGCCAGCGCCAGCCCGGCCTCGCCTCCTTCCAGGGACGCCATGCGCTGCTCGAGCAGGGCCAGGGTCGGATTGGAAATACGGCTATAGAAATGCCCCGGTTCCTCACCCGCGAAGCAGGCGGCGCCGTACTCGACGGTGGGGAAGGCATAGGTGGCGGTCTGGTACACCGGCGGCACCAGGGCGCCGCCGTGGGACAGCGGGTCGTAGCCATGGTGGATGGCCCGCGTGGAGAATCCGGTGTTCTTGTTGGAGTCGCGCATGGCAACAGCCTCTTGTGGTTTGTTATAAGCTTATGCCACCAAGCTGCCGCGCTTTTTCCAAATTTGCCCACGCAATCGGGCATGTTTTGAAAGAAAAACAACAAAAACAGAACCAGGAGGGCAAGATATGCCTTCAGCTCTCGACCGTACCGACCGCGCCCTGCTCGCCGCCCTGCAGGACAACGCCCGCCTGACCGTTTCCGAACTCGCCGACCAGGTCGCCCTGACCACCTCGCCCTGCTGGCGGCGGGTCAAGTTGCTGGAGGACAACGGCTACATCACCGGCTACCAGGCCATTCTTTCGCCCAAGTCGCTGGGCTTCGGGGTGACCGCGTTCGTCAGCATCATGATGGACTCGCACACCAAGGAGATGGCCCTGGCATTCGAACAGCGGCTGATGGAAATTCCCGAGATCGTCGCCTGCCACAACATCTCCGGGCGCTATGACTTTTTGCTGGAGATCCTCGCCCGGGACCTGGAGTCGTTTGGCGAATTCACCCGGGAGGTGCTGCAACGGTTGCCGGGGGTGAAGGAGATCTATTCGAGTTTTTCGTACAAGGCGGTGAAGGAGCGGCGGGTGATTCCCGTTTCCGAGAAACACATTTAGAGAGTCGGGGGCGCGCTGCGCCCCTTTCGCGGCACAAGGCCGCTCCTACAGGGTTGCGCGGTCCCCTGTAGGAGCGGCCTTGTGCCGCGAACGGGCTGCACAGCAGCCCCGGCTCTCCCGAACCAAACAAAAAACCCCGCCGAAGCGGGGTTTCTCAGATCACGCGGTTACTCAGATCGCGCCACGCAGACGCAGCACATCCAGCACCAGCTTCACACCTTCATCGACACTGACCGACTGGGTGTCGATCACCAGGTCCGCATCCAGCGGCACATCGAACGGGAAGCTCTCGCCCGGAATGTTGTCGCCACCGGCCGCGTACAGCCCCTGTGGATCACGCTCACGGCACACCAGCGGCGACGCCTGGACGTAGACCGTGACCAGGCGCTCCTTGCCGATCAGCGCCTTGGCCTGCTCGCGGCCTTCGGCATCCGGGGCAACGAACGCAGCCAGGGTCAGCAGGCCGGCTTCGTTGAACTGGCGCGCCACATGGGCGGCGCGGCGCCAGTTCTCGGTGCGCCCGGCGCGATCCTGCGGCAGGCCCTTGTTCAGGTCGTGGCGCAGGTTCTGGCCATCGAGCACATAGACCGCACGGCCCATGTCGAACAGCTTGCGCTCCACCGCGTAGGCCAGGGTGCTCTTGCCGGCGCCGGACAGGCCGCTGAACAGCACGGTGGCCGGCTGCTGGCCGAAGCGCAGGGCGCGCTCTTCGGTCGACACATGGGCCAGCTTGCCGTGCTGACCGGTGCTGCCGTGCGGCAGTACCGGCGGGGCGATGATCATGCCGGCGCCGACGGTGCCGTTGGTCAGGCGGTCGATGACGATGAACGCGCCGGTGGTGCGGTTGCTCTCGTAGCCGTCCAGGGCAATGGCGCTGTCCAGCGCGACCTTGACCCGGCCGATCTCGTTGAGCTGCAGCGCGCTGGCGGCGCCCTGCTCCAGGGTGTTCACATCGACCTTGTGGGTGATGCTCGCAATCGAGCCCGGCACGTAGCTGGTGGCGCGCTTGATGTCGTACTTCTTGCCCGGGAGCATTGGCTCCTCGGCCATCCACACCAGCATGGCATCGAACTGGTCGGTGACCGACGGTACATTGTCGGCATGTACCAGCAGGTCGCCACGGGAGATGTCGATCTCGTCTTCCATGGTCAGGGTCACGGCCTGGCCGGGGCCGGCGTTCTCCAGTTCACCTTCGTAGGTGACGATGGACTTGACCCGGCTGCTCTTGCCCGACGGCAGCACGACGATCTCGTCGCCCTTGTGCACCACGCCACCGGCGATGGTGCCGGCGAAGCCACGGAAGTTCAGGTTCGGACGGTTGACGTACTGCACCGGGAAACGCAGGTCGGTGACGTTGCGGTCGGCGGCGATCTCGACGGTCTCGAGGATCTCCATCAGCGCCGGGCCCGTGTACCACGGCGAACGCTCGCTGCGGTTGACCACGTTGTCGCCCTTGAGCGCCGACATCGGCACGAAGTGCAGGCTGCTCGGCTTGAGGTTGATGCCCTCGGCGAACTTCAGGTAGTCGGCCTTGATCGACTCGAAGACCTGCTCGTCGAAGCCCTTGAGGTCCATCTTGTTGACCGCGACGACGATGTGCTTGATGCCCAGCAACGAGGCGATGTAGCTGTGCCGGCGGGTCTGGGTCTGTACGCCGTAGCGGGCATCGACCAGGATGATCGCCAGATCGCACGTGGACGCGCCGGTGGCCATGTTGCGGGTGTACTGCTCGTGGCCCGGGGTGTCGGCGATGATGAACTTGCGCTTGGCGGTGGAGAAGTAGCGGTAGGCGACATCGATGGTGATGCCCTGCTCGCGCTCGGCCTGCAGGCCGTCCACCAGCAGCGCCAGGTCGACTTCCTCGCCAGTGGTGCCGGATTTTT
This sequence comes from Pseudomonas sp. NMI760_13, assembly GCF_021283245.1. Lineage (NCBI taxonomy): Bacteria > Pseudomonadati > Pseudomonadota > Gammaproteobacteria > Pseudomonadales > Pseudomonadaceae > Pseudomonas > Pseudomonas sp. NMI760_13. The sequence continues at coordinate 201,486 of NZ_JAJSRC010000001.1, forward strand.
TCGAGTCGCGGGTGATGGCCTCGAGGTGGTCCTCGTAGATCATCTTCGAGTCGTGCAGCAGGCGCCCGATCAGGGTGCTCTTGCCGTCGTCCACGTTGCCACAGGTCAGGAAGCGCAGCAGCTCTTTACGCTCGTGCTGGGCCAGGTAGGCGAGGATGTCCTCGCTGATCAAATCGGATTGGTGCGACATGAGGAAACCCTGAAATTAGAAGTAGCCTTGGCGTTTTTTGTCTTCCATGGAACCGGCGCCATCGTGGTCGATGACGCGGCCCTGGCGCTCGGACGTTCGGGTCAGGAGCATTTCCTGGATGATGTCCGTCAGGGTCTCGGCTTCAGACTCGACCGCGCCCGTCAGCGGGTAGCAGCCCAGGGTACGGAAACGCACTTTCTTCTTGACGATGCGCGCCTTCTCCTCGTCGCTCAGGTGCTCGAGGATGCGCTCGTCGTCGATCATGATCAGGGTGCCGTTCTTCTCGATCACTTCGCGCTCGGCGGCGAAGTACAGCGGCACGATCGGGATGCCTTCGAGGTAGATGTACTGCCAGATGTCCAGCTCGGTCCAGTTCGACAGCGGGAACACGCGGATCGACTCGCCCTTGTTGACCTTGCCGTTGTAGATGTTCCACAGCTCCGGGCGCTGGTTCTTCGGGTCCCAGCGGTGCTTGCTGTCACGGAACGAGTAGACGCGCTCCTTGGCCCGCGACTTCTCTTCGTCACGGCGCGCACCGCCGAAGGCGGCGTCGAAGCCATGCTTGTCCAGCGCCTGCTTCAGGCCCTGGGTCTTCATGATGTCGGTGTGCTTGGAGCTGCCATGGGTGAACGGGTTGATGCCCTGCGCCACACCCTCGGGGTTGACGTGGGTGATCAGCTCCAGGCCCATCTCTTCGACCATCTTGTCGCGGAAGCGGTACATCTCCTGGAACTTCCACTGGGTGTCGACGTGCATCACCGGGAACGGCAGCTTGCCCGGGAAGAACGCCTTGCGCGCCAGGTGCAGCATGACCGCGGAATCCTTGCCGATCGAGTACAGCATCACCGGGTTGTCGAACTCGGCGGCCACCTCGCGGATGATGTGGATGCTCTCCGCCTCCAGCTGTTTCAAGTGCGTCAGATTGTCGACCATGGCTACTCACGAAAAACGATCTTATGGACGGCCTGCGGGCCGTGTTCGAGCGAGCCACTTTATCACAGCACCTGATTCTATTTAGGAGGCTGCCTAGATCGAAACAATCTAACGATATGACTGGGGGTTTGGGCCCTGTAGGAGCGGCCTTGTGCCGCGAAAGGGCTGCAAGGCAGCCCCGGCGATTTATGCATCAACGCTGAAATCCTGGGGCTGCTGCGCAGCCCTTTCGCGGCACAAGGCCGCTCCTACAGGAACGACATCTGCATCATCAGATCGGATTCGGGCAATCGATGAACAGGTGCTCGACCGCGAACCGCCGCGCCAGGTAATCGCCCAGCGCCTGCACGCCATAGCGTTCGGTGGCGTGGTGCCCGGCGGCAATGAAGCTCACGCCATTCTCGCGGGCACTGTGGAAGGTCTGCTCCGACGCCTCGCCACTGATGAACAGGTCGACCCCGGCGGCGATGGCGGTGTCGATGTAGCCCTGCCCACCGCCGGTGCACCAGCCGACCCGGCGGATCATCTGCTCACCCTCGACGACCAGCGGCTCACGCCCCAGCGCCTCGCGCACCCGGCGGGCAAAGTCCCGCGCCGACACCGGTTCCGCCAGCGAACCGACCAGGCCGACCACCTTGGGATTGTTCGGGTCCAGCGGGCCTTCGACCGTGATATCCAACTGGCGCGCCAGCTGCACGTTGTTGCCCACTTCCGGGTGTACGTCCAGCGGCAGGTGGAAGGCCAGCAGGCTGATGTCGTGCTTGAGCAGGGTCTTCAGGCGCCGCTGCTTGATCCCGGTGATGCACGGGTTCTCGCCCTTCCAGAAGTAGCCATGGTGCACCAGCACCAGGTCGGCTTCGGCCTCGACCGCCGCGTCCAGCAGCGCCTGGCTGGCGGTCACGCCGCTGACGATACGGCTGACCTGGGGGCGGCCTTCGACCTGCAGGCCGTTGGGGCAGTAGTCCTGGATCTTCGCGCTGCCCAGGTAGCGCTCGGCTTCCTCGACCAGGGTATTGAGGGCGACGGCCATGAAAAATCTCCTCGAATTCGGCGTTGCACCAGGGCGCGAGGCCCTATAATGGCCGCCATTATGGGCCGTCGCCGGTTTCGGGGGAACCGCTGTCAGGTTCTCCCCTTCGCGGGGCAAGCCCGCTCCCACGCCGTGCGCGAACGGCGTGGGAGCGGGCTTGCCCCGCGATACACCAACCGTCGCCGTCCGGTTTTTTCACGTGTATGATCGCGCGCGCTCGCCCCGGGCCGAACTGACAAGGCCCCCGCCCTACTCCCAGGATTCATTCATGTTCAAGGCTCTGCGTTACTTCGGCTGGCCCCTGCTCACCGGTGTGCTGATCGCCATCCTGATCATCCAGCGTTTCCCGCAATGGGTCGGCCTGCCCAGCCAGGACGTCAACCTGCAGCAGGCCCCGCAAACCACGAAGATCATGCAGGGCCCGGTGTCCTACGCCGATGCCGTGACCCTGGCCGCGCCCGCGGTGGTCAACCTGTACACCACCAAGGTGGTGAACAAGAGCGCCCACCCGCTGTTCGAAGACCCGCAGTTCCGCCGCTTCTTCGGCGACAACCTGCCCAAGCAGCGGCGCTGGGAGTCGAGCCTGGGCTCGGCGGTGATCATGAGCCCGGAAGGCTACCTGCTGACCAACAACCACGTCACCAGCGGCGCCGACCAGATCGTCGTGGCCCTCAAGGACGGCCGCGAGACCCTCGCCCGGGTGATCGGCAGCGACCCGGAAACCGACCTGGCGGTGCTGAAGATCGACCTCAAGAGCCTGCCGGCGATCACCATCGGCCGCTCCGACAACATCCACATCGGTGACGTGACCCTGGCCATCGGCAACCCGTTCGGCGTCGGCCAGACCGTGACCATGGGCATCATCAGCGCCACCGGGCGCAACCAGCTGGGCCTGAACAACTACGAAGACTTCATCCAGACTGACGCGGCGATCAACCCGGGCAACTCCGGCGGCGCGCTGGTGGATGCCAACGGCAACCTGGTGGGCATCAACACGGCTATCTTTTCCAAGTCCGGTGGTTCCCAGGGCATCGGCTTCGCCATTCCGGTCAAGCTGGCACTGGAGGTGATGAAGTCGATCGTCGAGCACGGCCAGGTGATCCGTGGCTGGCTGGGCATCGAAGTACAACCGCTGAGCCAGGAGCTGGCCGAATCGTTTGGTATGCAGGGGCGCCCGGGGATCGTCGTGGCGGGTATCTTCCGCGATGGCCCGGCGGCGCGCGCGGGGCTGCAACTGGGCGATGTGATCCTGAGCATCAATGGCGAGCCGGCCGGTGACGGGCGCAAATCGATGAACCAAGTGGCGCGGATCAAGCCCAATGAGAAGATCACCATCGAGGTGGTGCGCAATGGGCAGCAGCTGAAGCTGGTGGCCGAGGTGGGGCTGCGGCCGCCGCCAGCGCCGGTGGCCACCAAAGAAGAGAAGTGATATTGCTTGATTGGGGCTGCTTTGCAGCCCTTTCGCGGCACAAGGCCGCTCCTACAAGGATCGCGTTGTTCCTGTAGGAGCGGCCTTGTGCCGCGAAAGGGCCGCAAAGCGGCCCCGACTGCATCAATGCAGGATCTGGCTCAGGAACAACTTGGTCCGATCACTGCGCGGCCGGTCGAAGAAGTCATCCGGCGCGGCCTGCTCGACGATCTCCCCCTTGTCCATGAAGATCACCCGGTTCGCCACGGTGCGGGCAAAGCCCATCTCGTGGGTCACGCAGAGCATGGTCATACCGTCTTCGGCCAGGCTGACCATGGTGTCCAGCACCTCCTTGACCATCTCCGGGTCCAGCGCCGAAGTCGGCTCGTCGAACAGCATGATCTTCGGCTTCATGCACAGCGCCCGGGCAATCGCCACCCGCTGCTGTTGACCACCAGACAACTGCCCCGGGTACTTGTGCGCCTGCTCCGGAATGCGCACGCGCTCGAGGAAGTGCATGGCGATTTCCTCGGCCTTGCGCCGCGGCAGCTTGCGCACCCACATCGGCGCCAGGGTGCAGTTTTCAAGGATGCTCAGGTGCGGGAACAGGTTGAAGTGCTGGAACACCATGCCCACCTCGCGGCGGATCGCCTCGATCTGCTTGAGGTCATTGGTTAGCTCCACGCCATCGACGACGATGCGCCCCTGCTGGTGTTCCTCCAGCCGGTTGAGGCAGCGGATGGTGGTCGACTTGCCCGAGCCGGACGGCCCGCACAGGACGATGCGCTCGCCCTGGCGCACGTTCAGGTTGATGTCCTTGAGCACATGGAACTGGCCGTACCACTTGTTCACGCCCTGCATCTGGATGATGCCTTCGGGGCCGGCAGGCTGCTTGATCGCTTCACTCATTTCGAAACTCCTAACGCTTGTGGCCAGTGTCCAGCTTGCGCTCCAGGTGCATGGAGTAGCGGGACATACCGAAACAGAAAATCCAGAACACCAGGGCGGCGAACACATAGCCCTCGGTGGCCATGCCCAGCCAGGCCGGGTCAGCCGCTGCCTGCTTGACGCTGTTGAGCAGGTCGAACAGGCCGATGATGATCACAAGGCTGGTGTCCTTGAACAGGGCGATGAAGGTGTTGACGATGCCAGGAATCACCAGCTTGAGCGCCTGGGGCAGGATCACCAGGCCCATCGCCCGCCAGTAGCCCAGGCCCATGGCCGCGGCGGCTTCGTACTGGCCCTTGGGGATGGCCTGCAGGCCGCCGCGCACCACCTCGGCGATGTACGCCGACTGGAACAGGATCACGCCGATCATCGCCCGCAGCAGCTTGTCGAAGCTCATGCCCTCGGGCAGGAACAGCGGCAGCATCACCGATGACATGAACAGCACGGTGATCAGCGGCACGCCGCGCCAGAACTCGATGAAGGTCACGCAGACCACCTTCACCGCCGGCATGTTCGAACGCCGCCCCAGCGCCAGCAGGATGCCCAGCGGCAAGGCGCCGACGATACCGACCGTGGCGATCACCAGGGTCAGCATCAGGCCGCCCCACTGGCTGGTGGGCACCGTGTCCAGGCCCAGCACACCGCCATGCAGCAGGATGTAGGCGAGGATCGGGTACAGCACCAGGAAGCCCAGGCCGTACACCGCCTTGCGCGGGAAGCGCTTGATGAACAGCGGTGCGGCGCCGAGCACGGCGAGCCATACGCTCAGGTCGACGCGCCAGCGCAGTTCCGCCGGGTAGTAGCCGTACATGAACTGGCCGAAGCGCTGTTGGATGAACACCCAGCAGGCGCCCTCCTTGGTGCAGTCGGCGCGAGTGGTGCCGACCCAGTTGGCGTCGATGAACGCCCACTGCACCAGCGGCGGCACGATCAGCCAGACCAGGTACAGGGCGAACAATGTCAGCAGGGTGTTGAGCCAGCTGGAGAACAGGTTGGCCCGCATCCAGGCGAGCACGCCAACGGTCTTCACCGGTGGCGGCATGTCGGGTTTGAAAACATGGGCTGTCACGGATGTACCCTCACCGTTCGATCAGCGCAATGCGCTTGTTGTACCAGTTCATCAACAGCGAAATGCTGATGCTGATGGCGAGATAGACGCTCATGGTGATGGCGATCACCTCGATGGCCTGGCCGGTCTGGTTGAGCACGGTACCGGCGAACAGCGAGACCATCTCCGGGTAGCCGATACCGGCGGCCAGCGACGAGTTCTTTGCCAGGTTCAGGTACTGGCTGGTCAGCGGCGGAATGATCACCCGCAAGGCCTGGGGAATGATCACCTTGCGCAGCGTCGGGCCTTCGCGCAGGCCCAGCGAGCGGGCCGCCTCGGTCTGGCCGTGGCTGACCGAACGGATACCGGAACGCACGATCTCGGCGATGAACGCCGCGGTATAGATGGTCAGCGCCAGGGTCAGCGCCAGCAGCTCGGGGATCAGCACCCAGCCACCGACGAAGTTGAAGCCCTTGAGCTGCGGCACTTCCCAGTGCACCGGGCTGCCGAACAGCAGCGCGCAGACGCCGGGGATGCCGATGAACAGCAGCAGGCCGACCCAGAACTTGTGGAACGGCTCGCCGGTTTCGTTGAAACGCTTGTTGGCGAAACGCACCATCACCGCGATGGCGACGATCGCCAGCACCAGCGCGATGACGAACGGCCAGAAGCCCTCGGCCATCGAGGCGCCGGGCATGTTCAGGCCGCGATTGCTGATGAAGAAGGTGTCGTCGATGTTGATGCTGCCCCGTGGCCCCGGCAGGGTCAGGAACACGGCGAAGTACCAGAACAGGATCTGCAGCAGCGGCGGAATGTTGCGGAAGGTCTCCACATACACCGTCGCCAGCTTGTTGATCATCCAGTTCGGCGACAGCCGCGCCACGCCGATGATGAAGCCCAGCAGCGTCGCCAGGATGATGCCGATGAAGGTCACCAGCAGGGTGTTGAGCAGGCCGATGACGAATACCCGGGCGTAGCTGTCCGACTCCACGTAGGGAATCAGGTGCTGGGCGATGCCGAAGCCGGCGCTGCGCTCGAGGAAATCGAAGCCCGAGGTGATGCCCCGGTGCTGCAGGTTGGTCTGGGTGTTGTGGAACAGGTACCAGCCCAGGCCCACCACGAAGACCACCGTGAGGATCTGGAACAGCCACGCGCGCACACGTGGATCACTAAGGGAAAACCCTTTCCGTGCGCCGATTTGATTTTGCATGAAGTGCCCCGAAAAGAAGGGATTCGAACGACCCGCGGCGGCAGGATGCCGCCGCGGGGTGCAACCATCAGCGCACCGGTGGCGCGTACTGGATGCCGCCGTTGTTCCACAGGGCGTTCATGCCACGGTCGATCTTCAGGTCGGTGCTCTGGCCCAGGTTCTTCTCGAACACTTCGCCATAGTTGCCGACTTGCTTGACGATCTGCACTACCCAGTCCTTGGGCAGCTTGAGGTCCTTGCCGTACTCGCCATCGGCGCCCAGCAGGCGGGCGACGTCAGGGTTCTTGGTGGACTTGGCCTCGGCCTCGGCGTTCTTCGAGGTGACGCCGGCCTCTTCAGCATTGAGCATGGCGAACAGGGTCCACTTGACGATGCTGAACCACTCCTCGTCGCCCTTGCGCACCACCGGGCCCAGCGGCTCCTTGGAGATGGTTTCCGGCAGCACCACGTACTCGGTCGGCGCGGCCAGCTTGGAACGCTGGGCGAACAGCTGCGACTTGTCCGAGGTCAGCACGTCGCAACGGCCGGACTCCAGCGACTTGGCGCTTTCGTCGGAGGTGTCGAAGGTGATCGGGGTGTACTTCAGGCCATTGGCGCGGAAGTAGTCGGAGACGTTCAGCTCGGTGGTGGTGCCGGCCTGGATGCAGATGGTCGCGCCGTCGAGTTCCTTGGCGCTGGAGACGCCGAGTTTCTTGTTGGCGAGGAAGCCGACGCCGTCGTAGTAGGTGACGCCAGCGAACACCAGGCCCATGCCGGCATCGCGCGAGCTGGTCCAGGTGGTGTTGCGCGACAGCACGTCGACTTCGCCGGACTGCAGCGCGGTGAAGCGCTCCTTGGCGTTGAGCTGGCTGAACTTGACCTTGGTCGCGTCGCCGAACACGGCGGCGGCCACGGCGCGGCACACATCGGCGTCGATGCCGACGATCTTGCCTTGCGCGTCCGGTACGGAGAAGCCTGGAAGACCATCGCTCACGCCACACTGGACGAAGCCCTTCTTCTTCACCGCATCGAGGGTGGCGCCGGCCTGGGCGAAGCTGGTGGCGCCCAGCGCGGCGGCGGCGGTCAGGACTGCCAGGGTGGTTTTCAACATCTTCATCAACAACCTCCAAATCGCTCTTGTTGTATGAGCCGGAATTGCACCGCACCCTTATGAGGCGCATCCGACCCCTTGTTGGCTTGTTTTTGGGTCAATTGGCGCAATGGGCTGTTCTATGACAGCCTTCGATCCACACGAGGGGTGTTACCGCGACCGGTCCACCTCTTCGCATGGCAAGGACATAGCAAAGGGCGTACCACAGTCGAAGGCTTAAGCGATTAAGCGGTAGTCAAGTAGTAAAAGTTGTAGAGTTGCGACATCTTTTTCTGGCATTAACCTCCAATGCCTTCTTTTTACGCACTACATAAGTACGCAAGCACTCTTTCGGAGCAGTCATGACCAACCCGCTGATCCTCGAACCCCAGAAAACCGCCGACGCCTGTGTGATCTGGTTGCACGGCCTGGGGGCCGACCGTTACGACTTCCTACCTGTGGCGGAATTTCTCCAGGAACGCCTGCTGAGCACCCGCTTCATCATGCCCCAGGCCCCCACCCGCCCGGTGACCATCAACGGTGGCTACCAGATGCCCAGCTGGTACGACATCAAGGCCATGACCCCGGCGCGGGCCATCGACGAAACGCAGCTGGAGGAATCGGCCGATCAGGTCATTGCCCTGATCAAGGCGGAACAGGCCAAGGGCATCAACCTGTCGCGCATCTTCCTCGCCGGTTTCTCCCAGGGCGGCGCCGTGGTGCTGCACACCGCCTATATAAAGTGGCAGGAGGCCCTGGGCGGGGTGATCGCCCTGTCCACCTACGCACCGACCTTCACCGACAGCCAGCAGTTGAGCGCCTGCCAGCAGCGCACCCCGGCGCTGTGCCTGCACGGCGTGCATGACTCGGTGGTGATCCCGTCGATGGGCCGCACGGCGTTCGAATACCTCGATACCTGGGGTGTGGCTGCCCAGTGGCACGAGTACCCCATGGAACACGAAGTGGCGGTGGCCGAGCTGTCCGACATCCACGACTGGCTGAGCCACCAGCTGAAGTGATCCTGTAGCCCAGGATGCATTGCACTACGCCGCGCCCGATTCTTGCATTACACTGCCCGGCGTACATTCCTTAACCAGTTGACGAGACGACCGTGCTCAAGGCACTCAAGAAAATATTCGCCAAGGGAGACGCCGCGCCACAGGCCGCCGAGCCCGTCGCCGTGACCCCGCCCGCGCCGGCCGCGCAACCGGCCGTCGAAAAGGCACCAGCGCGCCAGCACGCCAAGCCCAGGGCCGCGGCAAAACCGCAGGCCGAACCCCAGCCCGCCGACCAGCCACGCGCCGAGCAGCCCGCCCGGGACAAGCCGCGCCGCGAACGCAAGCCCAAGCCCCAGGCCAGCCTGTGGAAGCCCGAGGACTTCGTGGTCGAGCCGCAGGAAGGCAAGACCCGCTTCCACGACTTCAAGCTCTCCAACGAGCTGATGCACGCCATCCACGACCTCGGCTTCCCCTACTGCACGCCGATCCAGGCCCAGGTCCTGGGCCACACCCTGCGTGGCCAGGACGCCATCGGCCGGGCCCAGACCGGCACCGGCAAGACCGCCGCGTTCCTGGTCTCGATCATCTCGCAGCTGCAGCAGGTGCCGCCGCCCAAGGAGCGCTACATGGGCGAGCCGCGGGCGCTGATCATCGCCCCGACCCGCGAGCTGGTGGTGCAGATCGCCAAGGATGCCCAGGCCCTGACCAAGTACAGCGGCCTGAACGTGATGAGCTTCGTCGGCGGCATGGACTTCGACAAGCAGCTGAAATCGCTGGAGGCCCGCCACTGCGACATCCTGGTGGCCACCCCCGGCCGCCTGCTGGACTTCAACCAGCGCGGCGAGGTGCACCTGGACATGGTCGAGGTGCTGGTGCTGGACGAGGCCGACCGCATGCTCGACATGGGCTTCATCCCCCAGGTCCGCCAGATCATCCGCCAGACCCCGCCCAAGAGCGAGCGCCAGACCCTGCTGTTCTCGGCCACCTTCACCGACGATGTGATGAACCTGGCCAAGCAGTGGACCACCGATCCGGCCATCGTCGAGATCGAGCCGGAGAACGTGGCCAGCGAGACCGTCGAGCAGCACGTCTACGCCGTGGCCGGCAGCGACAAGTACAAGCTGCTGTACAACCTGGTCACGCAGAACAAGTGGGAACGGGTGATGGTGTTCGCCAACCGCAAGGACGAGGTGCGGCGCATCGAGGAGAAACTGGTGCGCGACGGCATCAACGCCGCCCAGCTGTCGGGCGACGTGCCACAGCACAAGCGCATCCGCACCCTGGAGAATTTCCGCGAAGGACGCATCAGCGTGCTGGTGGCCACCGATGTGGCCGGCCGCGGCATCCACATCGACGGCATCAGCCATGTGATCAACTTCACCCTGCCGGAAGATCCGGACGACTACGTGCACCGTATCGGCCGTACCGGCCGTGCGGGCAGCAGCGGTGTGTCGATCAGCTTTGCCGGCGAGGACGATTCGTACCAGCTGCCGGCGATCGAGGAGCTGCTGGGGCGCAAGATCAAGTGCGAGATGCCGCCGGACGAGCTGTTGAAGCCGGTGCCGCGCAAGCATCATTGATCTTCAAGGCCGCTCACCTCCCTGTAGGAGCGGCCTTGTGCCGCGAAAGGGCCGCGCAGCGGCCCCAGCAATATCTGCATCAATGCTGAAACCCTGGGGCCGCTTTGCGGCCCTTTCGCGGCACAAGGCCGCTCCTACAGAAAGCGACCTTTCCCTAGGACTCCCAGCGCCCCGCCGCATCCTGATCGCTCTGCTTACCCTCGACCCAGCGCGGCCCTTCCCGGGTGTTCTCCTTCTTCCAGAACGGCGCCCGGGTCTTCAGGTAATCCATGATGAAGTTGCAGGCATCGAACGCCGCCTGGCGGTGCGCGCTGGCCACGCCGACGAAGACGATCGGCTCGCCCGGCTCCAGGGCGCCGATGCGGTGCAGCACCTCGACCTTGAGCAACGGCCAGCGCTGCTCGGCCTCGACCACGATCTTGGCCAGGGCCTTCTCGGTCATCCCCGGGTAGTGCTCGAGGAACATCCCGGCCACATCCAGGCCATCGTTGAAGTCGCGCACGTAGCCGACGAAACCGACTACCGCGCCCACGCCGACATTGGCGGCGTGCATGGCGTTGACCTCAGCGCCCGGGTCGAAGGCCGCCTGCTGGACACGTACGGCCACGGTCAACCTCCGGTCACGGGTGGGAAGAACGCGATCTCGTCACCCTCTTCCACTGGCTCATCGAGCCGGCACAGCTCTTCGTTGCGGGCGCACATCAGGTTCTGCTCGGCCAGCACCGCATAATGCCCGCCCTTGCCCACCAGGGCCTGGCGCACATCCTCCAGTACCTTGAAGTCACCTTCCAGGCGCTCGGCATCGACGCCCAGCAACTCACGGTAGCGGGCGAAATACATGACCTTGACCTTCATCACCCCTCCACCTTGTAGTGGCCGCTCTTGCCGCCGGTCTTCTCCAGCAGGCGCACTTGCTCGATGACCATGCCCTTGTCCACCGCCTTGCACATGTCGTAGATGGTCAGCGCGGCGACGCTGGCGGCGGTCAGGGCTTCCATCTCGACGCCGGTCTGCCCGGCCAACTTGCAGCGGGCGACGATGTGCACCACATCCTCGCCTTCGGCGGCCAGCTCGACCTTGACGCCGGTGAGCATCAGCGGATGGCACAGCGGGATCAGGTCGCTGGTCTTCTTCGCCGCCTGGATGCCGGCGATGCGCGCCACGGCGAACACGTCGCCCTTGGGGTGTTGGCCATCGACGATCATGCGCAGGGTGTCCGGCAACATGCGCACCCGCGCCTCGGCAATCGCCTCGCGGGCGGTCACGGCCTTTTCAGTGACGTCGACCATGTTGGCGCGCCCCTGGGAATCAAGATGAGTCAGCACTGCTCTGCTCCTGGGTAGGGAATACAGAGTGTAAACCTGCAGGTCAGCTTTGAGCAGAGGGCAGATCAGCGCATCGCGGGGTAAGCCCGCTCCCACGACGAATCGTGGGAGCGGGCTTGGGTTACAGATGCGACTCGGCGTACTCGGCCAGCACCGAGCGCGGCACGCCCTGCAGGGTGATGTGAACGCCGTGGGGGAAGTCCTTGAAGCGTTCGGTCAGGTAGGTCAGCCCGGAGCTGGTGGCCGACAGGTACGGCGTGTCGATCTGCGCCAGGTTGCCCAGGCAGACCACCTTGGACCCGTTCCCCGCGCGGGTGATGATGGTCTTGATCTGGTGCGGCGTGAGGTTCTGGCACTCGTCGATGAGGATCAGGCTCTGCTGGAAGCTGCGACCCCGGATGTAGTTCAGCGACTTGAACTGCAACGGCACCCGCTCGAGGATGTACTCGACGCTGCCGTGGGTGCTCTCGTCGTCCATGTGCAGCGCTTCGAGGTTGTCGGTGATGGCGCCCAGCCAGGGCTCCATCTTCTCCGCCTCGGTGCCCGGCAGGAAGCCGATCTCCTGGTCCAGCCCCTGCACGCTGCGGGTGGCGATGATGCGCCGGTAGCGCTTGCTGACCATGGTCTGCTCGATGGCCGCGGCCAACGCCAGGATGGTCTTGCCGGAGCCGGCGGCGCCGGTCAGGTTGACCAGGTGGATATCCGGGTCGAGCAGGGCGAACAGCGCCAGGCTCTGGTGGATGTCCCGCGGCTTGAGGCCCCAGGCTTCCTGGTGCAGCAGCGGTTCCTGGTGCAGGTCGAGCAGCAGCAGCTCGTCGTTGCGGATGCCCTTGATCCAACCGACGAAGCCCTGTTCATCGATGATGAACTCGTTGATATGCACCGCCGGCAGGTTGTCGATCAGTTGCACCCGGTGCCAGGTACGGCCGCGCTCCTGGCGGGTGTCGACCTTGCTCACGCGGTCCCAGAACGACCCTGTGACCGAGTGATAGCCCTTGGACAGCAAGGACACGTCGTCGACCAGCTGGTCGGTGCTGTAGTCCTCGGCGGCGATCCCGCAGGCACGCGCCTTCAGGCGCATGTTGATATCCTTGGTCACCAGCACCACGTCGAGGTCCTTGCGCTTGGCGCGCAGGTCCAGCAGCTGGTTGATGATGATGTTGTCGGCGAGGTTTTCGGGGAGCAGGCGGTTCGGCTCGTTGCGCGTGCTCATGAGGATGGACAGGAAGCCCTTGGGCCCGCTCTTGCCGCGCTGGATCGGCACGCCCTGCTCGACATCGCTGGGCGAGGCATCACCGAGGGTCTGGTCGATCAGGCGGATGGCCTGGCGACACTCGGCGGCGATGGTGTGTTTACCGGTCTTGAGCTTGTCGAGTTCCTCCAGCACCGTCATCGGTATGGCGACGTGGTGCTCCTCGAAGTTGAGCAGGGCGTTGGGGTCGTGAATCAGGACGTTGGTATCGAGCACATACAGGATTGGCTGGTTGGAGGAAGGGTTGCGTCCTTGGTCATCCATACTCGTTCACCTTATGTGAAAGCCACACGGCGCGAACGGCTGCGCCGCAGAGTGACTGCCGTTCTTCCCGTATCCGCGTTGTTACGGGCGGGAAGCTCACCTGGCAAGGAGGGCGTGGATGACGCCACCTGTGCTGCAGGGTTCGGCTGTCTGGTTCCTTGATACCGCAAAAACCATGACCGAAAAAAGTCTTTTTACGCTCCGGTGAAGTTTATTTTTCGGATTGACGAACAGGGCTTGGCGCGAGGCCGGAGCGGGACTACAGTCAGAGATCAGGTAGCGCATCAAGCCCGTTCAGGCGCGCACGAAACGCTGGCGCAGCACATTGCTCAGGGCATCCACCAGCAGCACCAGCAACAGCATGGCGATGATCACCGTGCTGGCCTGGGCCTCCTGGAACAGGCTCAGGGTCGCGTAGAGCATCTGTCCCAGCCCGCCCGCCCCCACGAAGCCCAGCACGCTGGCCATGCGGATGTTGTTTTCCCAGCGATACAGGCTGTACGCCAGCAGTTGTGGCCACAGGTTGGGCAACGTGCCGAAACAGAACGCCGCCACCTGGCTGCCGCCTTGCAGGCGGATCGCCGTCGCAGGCTCAGGCGGCGCATTCTCCAGCGCCTCGGCGAACAGCCGCCCCAGCACCCCGGCGGTGTGCAGCGCCAGCGCCAGGGTGCCGGCATTCGGCCCCAGGCCCGCCGCCAGCACGGTCAGCGCCGCCCAGACCAGCTCCGGAATCGCCCGCAGCGCATTGAGCAGCAGGCGCGCCGCGCCCTGCAACGGCCAGCCAAAGCGTCCGGCGGCCGGCAGCGCCAGCATCAGGCCGAGCAGTATTGCCAGCAGTGTCCCCATCCCCGACATCGCCAGCGTTTCCAAGGCGCCGCGCCCAACCGCCCGCAGGTTCGCCACAGAGAGGTCCGGGTGCAGGAAACGCGCCGCGTATTCCCCCATCTGCGCCGGCCCACCGCTGCCGACAACCGCTGCCAGGTCCAGCTCCAGGTAGGCGAACGACGCCAGCACCGCCGCCAGGATCGCGACAATCACCAGCCCATTGATCACCCGCCTCATGCGAGCCTCCCGCGCAGGAAGCGGCTGAGCAGGTCGGCCAGCATCACCAGCAGCAGGAAGGTCAGCAGCATGCTCGCCACCTCGGCGCCGGCGAACATGCGCATCGACAGGTCGATCTGCTGGCCCAGGCCGCCGGCGCCGACGAAGCCCATCACCACCGAGGCGCGCACCGCGCATTCCCAGCGGTACACGGTGTAGGACACCACCTCGCTCGCGGCCTCGGGCAGGGTGCCGTAGAGAAACGCCGACAGCCGGCTGCTGCCGGCCTGGAGCAAGGCATGGGCCGGGCGCTGGTCCACCGATTCGAAGATCTCCGCGTAGACCTTGCCGAGCATGCCGCTGTAGGTAATGGCGATGGCCAGCACCCCGGCGGTCGGGCCCAGGCCTACAGCGCGGACGAACAGCAGTGCCCAGACAATCTCGGGCACGCTGCGCAGGAAGATCAACACGCCGCGCACCGGCAGGCGCGCAGCGCGTGACCACGGTCGCAGACGTCCACCGTTGGAAGCCGCCCGCAGCGACAGTGCCCGGCTGGCCAACAGACTGGCCGGTACCGCCAGCAGCAGCGCCAGGGTCATGCCCGCCGTGGCCACGGCCAGGGTCTGCACCGTGGCGCTGAGCAATAAATCGAGAAACTCGCCGTCGTGGGCCGGGGGCCAGAACGCGCTGACGAAGCTGGCCATCTGTTGACGGTTCTCGGCCTGCAACAGCACGCCGGGATCCAGCTCGCTCAAGTGCAAGCCCGGCCACAGCAGCGCCAGGCACAGCAGGGTCAGCAACAAGCGAGGGATGGCAGCGGGATCGCGCTGGTCAGTGCTCAGCATCGCGGGATCTGCACCTGCAGGCTTGCCGTCGCGGTGACAGGCGAGGCCAGTTGCTCGTTGGCGTACAAGGCATCGAGCATCGCTTCGCTGACCGCTGCTGCCGGGCAGTCGAACGCCACCTGCCCGGCACGAATGCCGACAATGCGCGGAAAATGCGCCAGCGCGAGCTCCACCGCGTGCAGGCTGGCGACCAGGGTCACGCCATGGGCCTGGGCATGGCGGTTGAGCAGCGCCAGGCTGTGGTCGGCCAGCACCGGGTCCATGGCCGAGACCGGTTCGTCGGTCAGCAGCACTTCAGGTCGCTGGTACAAGGCGCGGGCAATGCCGACCCGCTGCAACTGGCCACCGGACAACTGCCCGCACTGGGCGAACAGCTTGTCGGCCATGCCCAGCTCGGCCAGCGCCGCGCGGGCACCGGGCACATCGCCGGGATGGATCAGATTGAGCAGCCCGCGCAACGTGCCCCACTGCCCGAGGCGCCCCGCCAGCACGGCGGTGACCACCCGCTGGCGCGGCGGCAGGGGCGGCGCCTGGTGCACCAGGCCAACCCGTGCGCGCAAGCGCTGGCGGGCCCGGGCAGACAAGGCCCAGGGTTGCTCGCCCAACAGCTCCAGGCGCCCGTCACTGGGCGGCACGGCAGTGGCCATCAGGTGCAGCAGGCTGGACTTGCCGGCCCCGGACGGGCCGATGATCGCCACCCGCTCGCCCTGGCCGAACTGCAGGTCCACCGCGCTCAAGGCCTGGACCTGACCATGGCGCACACTGGCGCCCTGAACACGGATACTCACTTGAGCAGGCCAGCCTCACGCGCGGCTTGCTCGGTGCCTTGGTAGTTCTCCGGCTTGGTCTCGATGAAGCGGCTGGCGGCCTGCAGGTCGAGGATCGCCTTGTCCGCAGGCTTGGCTGGGTCCAGGGCGAGGAAGGCCTGCTTGATCTTCTCTTTCAGCGCCGGGTCCATGTTGCCGCGCACGGTCCAGTTGTAGTCGAAGTACTCCGGCGTGGTGGCGAACACCTTGACCTTGCTGGTGTCGACCTTGCCTGCCGCGACCAGCTTGTCCCAGACGCTGGCATTGAGCACGCCGGCATCGGCCTTGCCGGCCTGGACCCAGGCGGCGGTGGCATCGTGGGCGCCGGAATAAGCGACGCGACTGAAGTACTCCTCGGGCTTGATGTTGTCGTTCTTGAGCATGAAGTAACGCGGCATCAGGCTGCCCGAGGTGGACGAAATCGAACCGAAGGCGAAGGTCTTGCCCTTCAGGTCCTTGAGGCTCTTCACGTCCGGGTTGGCGGTGATGAACTTGCTGGTGAACTTGGCATCCTGCTCACGCTGCACCAGCGGCGTGGCCTTGGGGTCCTTCAGGTGCACCTGGACGAAGGTGAAGCCCCCCAGCCAGGCCAGGTCCAGGCGATCGCTGGCCAGCGACTCGACCACCGCCGGGTAGTCGGCCACCGGCACGAACTGCACCTTCATGCCCAGCTGCTGCTCGAGGTATTCGCCCAGCGGCTTGAACTTGCGCAGCAGTTCGGTCGGCGCCTCGTCGGGGATGGCGCTGACGCGCAGCACATCGGCGGCCTGGGCGACCACCGCGCAGCAGGACAGCGCGAGGCCGGCAAACAGGGCCAGGGGGCGTTTGAGCATGGGGATTCTCCGGTTCGATAGCGGGGCATGAGTCGATGGCGCATCGCAGGTCTGCGTGGGAGCGGGCTTGCCCCGCGATGCTGATAAACGAGGGAAGTATAAGAGCCGCAGGCACAAAGGCCAGCTTTGCTACAATCGCGCATCACGAAAAGTCGAGGTGCACATGAGCGAGCCGATTCGTCTGACACAGTACAGCCACGGCGCTGGCTGTGGCTGCAAGATTTCTCCCAAGGTCCTGGATGTGATCCTCGCCGAGAGCGGCACCCAGGCCCTCGACCCGAAACTCTGGGTCGGCAACGCCTCGCGCGACGACGCCGCCGTCTACGCCCTGGATGACGAGCGTGGGGTGGTCTCGACCACTGACTTCTTCATGCCCATCGTCGACGACCCGTACGACTTCGGCCGCATCGCCGCCACCAACGCCATCAGTGACATCTACGCCATGGGCGGCGATCCGCTGATGGCCATCGCCATCCTCGGCTGGCCGGTCAACGTGCTGCCGCCGGAGGTCGCCCGCGAGGTGATCCGCGGTGGCCGCGCCGTGTGCGCCGAAGCGGGTATCCCGCTGGCCGGCGGCCACTCCATCGACGCCCCCGAACCGATCTTCGGCCTGGCCGTGACCGGCGTGGTGAGCAAGCGCCACCTCAAGCGCAACGACACCGCCAGCGTCGGTTGCCACCTGTACCTGACCAAGCCGCTGGGCATCGGCATCCTCACCACCGCCGAGAAGAAGGCCAAGCTGCGCGAACAGGACCAGGGCCTGGCCCGCGACTGGATGTGCACCCTCAACACCCCGGGCAGCCGCTTCGGCAAGCTCGACGGCGTGCAGGCGATGACCGACGTCACCGGTTTCGGCCTGCTCGGCCACCTGGTCGAAGTCGCCGAGGGCAGCGGCCTCACCGCCCGCCTGCAGTTCAATGCCGTGCCGCGCCTGCCCAGCGTCGAACACTACCTGGCCGAGGGCTGCATCCCCGGCGGCACCCTGCGCAACTTCGACAGCTACGGCCACAAGATCGGCGCGCTGAGCGACGAGCAGAAGCACCTACTGTGCGACCCGCAGACCAGCGGCGGCCTGCTGGTGGCGGTCACCCCGCAGGGCGAGGCCGAATTCCTCGCCGTGGCGCGGGAACTGGGGCTCGAGCTGGCGCCGATCGGCGAGCTGGTCGAGCGACAGAGCCACGCAGTCGAGGTGATCTGATGCGCCCCGACTGCACCGAGCTGAAACAGCTGTTCCTCGACGACGTGCCGATGATGGACATGCGCGCGCCGATCGAATTCACCAAGGGCGCCTTCCCCGGCGCCGTCAACCTGCCGCTGATGAACGACCAGGAGCGGCAGAAGGTCGGCACCTGCTACAAGCAGCAGGGCCAGGCCGCCGCCATCGCCCTGGGCCATCAGTTGGTCAACGGCGCGCTCAAGCAGCAGCGCCTGGAAGCCTGGGCCGCGTTCACCCAGGTCCATCCCGACGGCTACCTCTATTGTTTCCGTGGCGGTCTGCGCTCGCAGATCGTCCAGGGCTGGCTCAAGGACGCCGGCATCCAGTATCCGAAGGTGGTGGGCGGCTACAAGGCCATGCGCACCCTGCTGATGGATACCACGCTGCAGGCGGTGCAGCAGTGCGAGTTCGTCCTGCTGGGCGGACTGACCGGCACCGGCAAGACCGATGTGCTGCACCAGCTGGACAACGTGCTCGACCTCGAAGGCCACGCCAACCACCGCGGCTCCAGCTTCGGCAAGCGCGCCACGGCGCAGCCGGCGCAGATCGATTTCGAGAACGCGCTGGCCATCGACATCCTCAAGAAACGCGAGCGTGGCACCGGCCAGTTCGTGCTCGAGGACGAAGGCCGCGTGGTCGGCAGCTGCGCGGTGCCGCTGGAGCTGTACCAGGGCATGCAGCGCTATCCGCTGGTGTGGCTTGAAGACAGCTTCGAGCATCGCGTGGAACGCATCCTGCGCGACTACGTGATCAACCTGTGCGCCGAATACATCGCCGTGCACGGTGCAGAGGCCGGCGGCCCACTGTTCGCCGAGCGTATGCGCCAGAGCATGGCCAACATCCACAAGCGCCTGGGCGGCGAACGCTTCCAGCGGCTGTCGACGTTGCTCGACCAGGCGCTGGAGGAGCAGTTGCGCAGTGGTGACGTGAGCCTGCACCGAGGGTGGATCGAAGGGCTGCTCAAGGAGTACTACGACCCGATGTACGCCTACCAGCGTGAGGCCAAGGCACAGCGGATCGAGTTCGCCGGAGACGGCGTGGAGGTGCGCGAGTACCTGAAGGCCCGGGCACGACGCGCGCACCGCAGCGCCTGAAGCTCGGGCAAGACCGCTCCAATGGAACTGCAAATGACTGATTGATTTAGCAGGGACCTGTGGGAGCGGCTTTAGCCGCGAACACCGGCGAAGCCGGTGCCAGGCACCGCGTTGGATTCTTCGCGGGTAAACCCGCTCCCACAGTCGCGCAGGGAGCTGACTTCGCGGGTAGTCCGCGCACCCTGTGGGAGCGGGCTTGCCCGCGAACACCGGCAAAGCCGGTGCCATACCCCGCTTGACTAGCCCACCAAAGGACCACTGCACTTCGCGTCAATGCTTGTACAACTTGAACTCACGATCTATCCAGATCACATGGAAGATCCGCCCGCTGCGATACCCCACCATCGCCACCAGATCGAAAGCCCTGAACGCCAGCAACCGAACATCCTCGGTGAGAAATGAAGGCAACACAGCCCTGATACTGCCGCGTGAAATCGTCTCCGTGCCATAACCGTGTCGATCGAGCTGGCGGATCTCTCGCCACGTGCGTTGGCTGATCTGGCGCAGTCGCTCGAGCATCCGCGCCCGCTCCGCCTGCTGGCAATCCTGGATGCACCAACCTGATTGCAGGTGCTCCAGTGAGAACACTGGTGGGCGCAGGTCCGAATCGTCAGCCTCGCCTGCCGCTTGGCGTGTCCTGACCTGATTTCCCTGGGCGTCTCGCTCCTTGAGTCGCTTGCGTACCATTGCTCAGTTCACCAGGTGGTTCCTGAAGTAGCGCTGCATTTCGTCCCGGGGAATTTCCCGGCTGAAAGCGCCCTCCTGATAATTGTCCCGCCAGGGGTCTTCTTCATGGGTCAGTTGGCGGAGCTTCCACGCCGAATACTGCCCATAAACCTCGAAGACCTCCTTGATCAGACGGGCCTGCTCCCGGGAAAAGCAGGTCGGCTCGAACACGGCAGGCACCGGAATCGGGTTCGAGCCGTGCTGGCTGAACCGGCGGTAGAGGTCGGGCACCACCGGGCCATGCATCCAGGCCTCGATTCGCTCTTCGAACAACGGCCCGCCCAGCAAGACCAAGCTGAAGCCCTGCGCGTAATAAACCAGCTTCTGCAGCTTCAGGTTCGAGATTTCACCCGCCTCGCCTTCCAGCGTGAGGAAGTAGTTGGCGACATCGGTGCTGTCAGGCATGTGCTCCTCCCTTGGTGAACAAGCTGTCCATGAGCTGTACAAAAATACAGCCATCAAGGTCGCGGCGATACCCTTCAGCCGACCAGATCAACCACCAATCTGTAAGCTGATGCTGCGCTACTGCCCCGGACTGAGCACACGCTCCAGCTCCGCCGCCCGGTCCTTGCTCATGTCCATCTCGCACATCGCGCCTTCGATGCGGTAGATGCTGCCGTTGCTCAACTTGCCGTGGAACGCGCAGTTGCCGTCGCGGTACTTCATCCAGGTACGCTGGACTTCGCGCAGGTCCTTCTGCTGCTGGCTGTCGAGCTTGGCCATCAACTGCTTGTAGACCCGGTTCAGCCGGTCATCCTGTAGCTGGGTCTCGGCCTGGATACAGGCGCCCATGGCCAAGGTGCTGGAGGCCTTGTCCATGCACTGGGTGTAGGTGGGCGAATAGTCTTCGGCCTGGGCAGCGGTCGCGATCAGCAGGGCGGCAACGCCGGGCAGGTAACGCTTGAACATGGGCATTCCTTCTCGCTTAGGGTCTTGGCACAGCCTAGTGTCCTGTCTCGGAAATACGTTCTCTTTTGGCGAGTGGCTTGGGTGTTCGGGCAAGGCGCCGCGACGAGTCATAGCAGGGCTATGGCGAGGAGTGGCAACGCCGGCCGGGCGCCCAAGACGCCGCCAAAAGTGAACAGCTTATTTCCGAGACAGGACACTAGCACCCTGCCACGCTTTCGTTCACGCACAGCGCCTGGATCCGCGCCCGCAGCCAGCGGTGCCCGGCATCGCCGTCACGCCGCGAATGCCAGGCCTGGGCGAAGGCGAACGGCGAGATCGCCAGGGGCGGCGCGAACTGGCGCAGCGCCGGGTCCAGCCGGGCACCGGCGAGGCTGCGCCGGGCCACGGTGAGCACCAGATCGGTCCCGGCAATGAGGCTTTGGGCCACACCCCAATGCGGCAGGGTCAAGGCGATGCGCCGACGTGCGCCCAAGCTGGCCAGGGCCTGGTCGATCTCGTTGTCGATGCCGGGGCGTACCGCCACCAGCACATGGGGCCGCGCCAGCCACGGGTCGAGCGCCAGGCCGCCACGGGGCGGCAGGCTGGCGCGGTCGGCCAGGCAGACGAAGGATTCCTCGAACAGCACCTGCTGGGCCATCTCCGTCGGCAGCTCCGGGAACACGCCCAGCGCCAGGTCCGCTTCGCCGTCGATCAATTGGCCGAGCATCGCCTCACGGCTGCCCTGGGACACCACCAGGTCAATGCCCGGCGCTTCGCGCCGCAGCAGGCGCATCAGCGCTGGCAGCACCACGCGGGCGCCGTAGTCGGACATGGCCAAGCGAAAGGTACGCCGTACCCGCGCCGGCTCGAAGCCCGGCGTGCCGAGCAATCCGTCGAGTTGCTGCAACGCCTCCTGCAACGGCGCTTGCAAGGCCTCGGCACGGGCTGTCAGTTGCAGGCGGCCACCGCGTCGCACCAGCAGCGGGTCGGCGAAGAGCTCGCGCAACTGCGCCAGGGCATGGCTGACCGCCGGCTGGCTGCGGTGCAGGCGCAGGGCCGCGCGGGAGACATGTTGCTCGCTGAGCAAGGCGTGCAAGGTCAGCAGCAGGTTCAGGTCGATGCGGCGCAAATCATCCATGGTACGAATACAGCCTGTGCGAAGTTCGAATTTCCATCATTGAAATGCATGATCGAGACTGAGGCCAGTGTTCTTATCTGGAGTAGACACCATGCCCGCCAGCCTCTTCGCCGCCCTCCCCTTGCTCATCGCCCTCCTTGCAGGCGCCGCCGTGCCGTTCCAGGCGGGCAGCAACGCCGCGCTCGGGCGCCTGCTCGGCCATCCGCTGTGGGCCGCCGGGGTGTCGTTGCTGGTCAGCCTGCTGATGCTGGTGCCGGCCCTGCTGCTGATGCGCGCGCCGCTGCCGCAGGTGCAGCAACTGGCCCATGCGCCCTGGTGGGCCTGGTTCGGCGGGGTCGCCGGGGTGCTGTACATCACCGCCGCGCTGGTGCTGACGCCGCGCCTGGGGGCAGCCGGGTTCATCGTCTGCGTGGTGGCCGGGCAGGTGCTGTCGTCGCTGCTGATCGACCAGTTTGGCTTGATGGGGTTGCCGGAGCGGCCGGTGAACCTGTTGCGGCTGGCGGGGGTGGGGATGATCGTGATCGGGATGATCGTGGTGCAGTGGGGAACGGTGCGTTGAGGGCCATCAAGTGCCCGCCGCTCGCCTTGCAGCGAACACTTGGTGGCCCTCACTCGGTCAACAATCCTCGCACCCAAAGACCTTGAAAGAGCTGGCATTAAGGGCCTTGTCGCAGGGCAATCCATCACAAGCTGCGCGGCTGCTCCGGCGGCACGATCACCTTGTGCGGCTCGAAGCGCAGCGAGGGCATCTGCGTACCGGCATACAGCGCCACGCTCAGGGCAGCGATCAGCGCCACATCGAGCCAACCCCAGCCCGGCACATCCGCCGCCGAGCGCGCCTTCCAGCACCACCACAGCTGCCCCAGGCAGAACACCAGGATCGCCAGCAGCCACAGGTAGAAGCCCACGCCGAAGCCGGTCACATCCTGGAAGGCGTAGCTCTGGTTGTCCGGCAAGCGGCTGATGGCAAAACTGCTGGCCGCCAGGTACAACGCCACCAGGCCGCATACCAGCGCCAGGCGGCGGAACCGTCGATGGGCGAGGATAGCCAGCGCCAGCAGCGGATTGGCGAACCACTGGTACAGGCCGAAGGCGATGCCCCAGGGGCCGTAGAGCAGCATCTGCAGCGCCGGCACATGCCGCCCGGCGCCCGTCAGGGCACCGTCGAAAGCCAGGCTCAGCAGGTACAGGGCCAGGCTTGTGGTCAGGTAGAAAGCGGGCAAGTCAGGTACCTGGAGAAAACGGGACAAGCTGCGACCTTAACCCAGCCCCTGTCGACTTTCCAAACCCATCCGGGCCGCACCGCATCAGCGTGTCGCAGCCTGCTCCGGCAACTCGTCGGCGCCGCTCGGCTGGACGCGCAGGCTCGGCATCTGCGTCCCGGCGTAGATCGTCGCCACCAGCACCGTGATCAACACACCATCGAACCAGCGCCAGCCCGGCACATCCGCCGCCGAACGCACCTTGCGGCACCACCAGGCCTGCCCGACGCAGAACAGCAGGATCGCCAGTGTCCATAGATAGTAACCGGCGCCAAAACCCGTCAGGGGCAGGAAGTTATAGCTGCGGTTGTCCGGCACCCGTTCGATGCCAAGGCAACTGAGCGCCAGGCCCAGCGCGATCACCCCGGCTGCAAGCGCCAGCCGGCGAAAGCGCCGATGGGCGAGCAGCGCCAGGCCCAGCAGCGGATTGGCAAACCACTGGTACTGCCCGAAGGCAATGCCCCAAGGGCCCATGAGCAGTATCTGCAAAGCAGGCATATGCCCATCGACGCCCATCAGGATGCCGTCGAAACACAGGCATAGCAGGAACAGCAGCAAGGTGAACGTCACATATAAAACAGGCAAAACACGGGCTCCATCCATCAATAAAAGACTCGTCCATGACACCCTCGGGTATCAGGCCACAGGCGGTTCCAGCAGCAGCCCGTACAGCCCCGAGTCAGACAGCTCACCCGCTACGCACCAGCGGGCCCGCAGCGTCCCCTCCAGGACGAAGCCCTGGCGCTCGAGGGTGCGCGCCGAGCCCTGGTTGCGCGGGTCGATTTCCGCCTCCAGGCGACGCAGGTGCAGGGTGTGGGCGAGGTAGTCGATGAAGCAGGTCAGCGCCTCGTCCATGTAGCCCCGCCCTTGGGCCGACTTGGCCAGGCAGTAGCCGACCTCGCCACGGCGCGAGCCCTCCTCGAGGTTGAACAGCTGGACCATGCCGATCAGCTCGCCGTTGTCGCGGCGGTACATGCCCAGTTTGAGCAACTGGCCGGCGGCATAGGCTTCGCGGTCGGCGGCCAGGGCGCTTTCGGCCTCGGCCAGGGTCTGCCAGGGGGCGTGGTACCAGTAACGCATCACTTCCGGGTCGGCCATGATGGTCAGCCACTGCTGCGCGTCGCCATGGCGCATGGGGCGCAGCTGCAGGCGTGGGCTTTCAAGGCACAGGTCGCTGGGGAAACTGCGGGGGTCGGGCACGCCGGGACTCCTGTCCGGTGGTGGGGAGATGACAGTCTAACGACAGTGGCCCGGTCTGGCATCCCTGGGGCCGCTTTGCGGCCCTTTCCGGCCGGTCCGACGCCTCGGCAAGGCCGCTCCTACAAGAAAACGCGATCCCCTGTAGGAGCGGCCTTGCCGAGGCGTCGGACCGGCCGGAAAGGGCTGCGCAGCAGCCCCCCATTCACCGCGCTCGATTCAACCCCAACTCCATGTCATCGATCAGCCCCTTGGCCAGACCGCTGAGAATCCGCGCCGCACTGGCGGCCATGAGGTCCCCTTCCATCTCCGCCTCGGTAGTGAAATGCGCCACGCAGCCGAGCAGCACCGACAGGTCGCTGAAGGCGTGATCGAACGGGATGCCAGGCTGGATGCAGAAGATCTCGAGGCAGGTGGTCTTGCCCTGGGTCGGGCCGGGCTTGAAGTCGTCGCTCATACCGGCGCCCCCTTGGCCCGGGCGTGGAGGACCAGCGAGATGACCAGTTGGCCGAGGATCTCGACGCTGTCCTTCATCACGTCGAGGCGCTCGTCGCGCTGGCAGACGGTGTAGGCGTGGACGGTGTCGCTGAGGGTGTGCATCAGCTTGTTGGCGTGGGCCATGGCTTCTTCGTGGTCGAGGTCGCTGATGATGGTGACGAAGGGGATTGGGTAGGGTGGGTCGGGTACTAGTTTTTTCATGGTTACTCCTCGAAATTGAATTTCAGGAACAACCACCTCGATCCTTCTCACAGATTAGGGTGGCAGTCGTACGCATGGTGAGAAGCCCGTGTGTAACCATGAATCCACGGTCAGGCCAAAGCCTGCACGCGCACGACCGCCATTGACGGTATCGACATGGTTCACACAACGGGCTTCTCACACCCGGTCGCCAAATGTGACGACCCAGTGACGGTACCCCTGATGAGTTTCCCGGCCAATTCAGAGCCTTCCGGCTGGCGCGTAGGATAGGTCCGAAGTGCTGGATGGCTGAAGGATTTGGTTTCAAGTTCAGAAATGTCTTACGGGGTTTGGGGCGAGGGTTTTGATCGCGTCATGGCCACCAGGTGCTTGGCGCTGCAAAATTTGCGGCGAACGCCTGGTGGCCCTGATGCGGTCAACAGCCCTCGCGCTCGAAGACCAAGAAAAGGCCGGGGGCGCTTTGCGCCCCTTTCGCGGCACAAGGCCGCTCCTACAGAGAGGAACACGGTCTCCTCCTGTAGGAGCGGCCTCGTGCCGCGAAAGGGCTGCAACGCAGCCCCGGCGATCTACCTCAGAACCCCATGCTGAAGCTCACCACCACACCATGGTCACGGTTCTCGCTCGACAGCTGCCCGGAATACCCGACCCCCAGCTTGCCGCTCGCGCCCACCGACAGGTCCACCCCTGCCTCGACCACTGCCGCGTCCTTGGCGATCGGCACGCCCTCGGTGCTGAACCCGGCGCCACCGTCGATAAAGCGCAGATCCGCATCGGGCTTGTCGTCACCGAACGCATGGCGCCAACCCACCGACAGCCGCGGCGTGACGCTGCTGCCATTGTCGAGCAGGATGCGCTTGCCGGCCCGCACGCCCAGGGTGGAGAAGGTCACGTCCTGGTCGACCTTGCCTTCCAGCCGCCCTGCCCCGCCCTTCTCGTGGGCGGTGTCGCTGTCGTAGTTGACGTAGGCCAGCCCGGCGAACGGCTCCAGGGCGATGCCGCCGGCATCGATGGCGTAGCCCACCTCGCCGAACACCTGGGCGCTGCGCGCCTTGTACTTGGCCTTGAGCCGGTCGTCGTAGCTGCCGACGGTGACATCGCGCTTGGTGTCGATGTCGTGCCAGCTGTAGGCCACGCCCATACGGGCGGCGAAAGCGTCCAGCTGGTAGCCGAGGTAGGTGGTCAGGTGGTAGCTGTCTACCGTGGCGTCGGAGCGACGGCGGTGCGCATCGATGCTCGAGCGGGTGTAGCCGGCGGCGGCGCCGACTTTCCACTGGTCATCCAGGGCACGGTCGACGCCGAGCATGAAGCCCGACAGGTCGCGGTCGACGCTGGCATGGCTGCTGCTGCCGTCGTAGGTACCCCAGCCGCCGATGGCGCGGATCCAGCCCACAGCCTGGCCCTGGCAGCCTTCGCTGGTCAGCTGCTGGTTGGCGGTCGGCGCCAGGGTGCGACGCGGATCGTCCTGGTTGCTGCAGTCGGCCTGGCGCAGACGGTCGTTGACCGCTTCGCGGACGTAGCGCGAGTCCTCGATCAGCACGGTCGCGGTGCTGGCGTGGATCTCGCCAGACAGGCTGTCGAACGCCGCCTGGGCGCCCTGGCGGTCCAGCGGCAGCAGGTTGTTGACCAGCTCGGCCGGCGCCCCGGCGCTGCCCAGGGCCGTGGCCACGCCACGCTGGTTGCCGGTGGCGGCGACATCGGCGAAGGAGTTGCCGTTGCGGCTGACCGACAGGGTCACCTGGTTGGCGCCATAGTCCAGCGAGCTGTTGAGGAACGCCGAGTTGGCCAGGTTGGTGGTGGCGAAAGTACCGGTGACGCCACCCGCGGCGCTGACCACGGTGTACTGGCCGTTGCCGCTGGCAAGGTTGGCCACCATCAGGCTGCCGCCGAGGTTCGCGGTGCCGCCCACGTTCAGGTAGTTCACCGGTGAACTGGCGAGGTCGATCACCAGGGTGCCGGTGGCGCCATTGGTGAAGTTGCCCGACACGTTCAGGTTGCCGGCCGGCCCCGGCAGCACGGTGCCGTTGTTGATCAGCCCGGCGACGGTGCCGTTGCCGGTCAGGGCGGCGCCGTTGGCCACCGTGACCTGGGCGCCGAGGTTGCTGCCCGGGTTGGCCGCGTCGCCCACCTGGAGCACGCCCTGGTTGACATTGAAGGCGCCGCTGAACGGCTGGTTGCCGGTCAGCAGCAAGGTACCGCCACCCTGCTTGGTGGTGATGCCGGTACCGCTGAGGGTGCCGTTGAAGGTGCCGTTGCTGCCCTGGGCGAACACCAGGTTGGCGTTGTTGAGGATGTTGCCCTGCAGGCTGGTGGTGTTACCGACCAGGGTACCGCCGCTGACGGTGGTGCCGCCGCTGTAGGTGTTGGCGCCCGCGAGGATCAGGGTGCCGGCATCGAGTTTCTCGATACCGCCAGTGCCGACCAGCGGTGCGCTGACGGTGGCCGTCGCGCCGGCGTTGACACGCACTGCCGCCAGGCTGCCGTCGGCATCGTTGACCGGGGTCAGGCTGCCGCCAGAGCCCGGGACGACCTGGTAGCCATCACTGAGGAACTGCAGGCCCTCGAACGACTGGTTGCCAACCACGGTAACGGTGCCCGACGTGCCGCCAAAGACCGCGTAGCCGCCACTCCAGCCTTCGCTGCTGGTACCGCCGGCATTGGTCCAGCCAGTGTTCGAGCCCCAGGTGCCACTGCCGCCGCCGACGCTGCCGTCGGGGTTGGTCTTGCCGCCGTTCCAGAACTGCAGCTCCTCGCCGTAGTTCTGCACCACCAGGTTGATCTGGTTGGCGATGGCGGTCTGCAGGCTGAGGTCGCCCAGGACCACGCTGCCGGGGATGGCGCCGAACACCAGGCCATTGTCGGTGAGCGTGCCGCCGTAGCTGAACAGTTGGTAGACACCGGTGCCGAAGCCGCCGGCATCGGTGATGTTCAGCGTGCCGTCAAGCACCAGGTTGCCGTTGACCCTGACCACGGTGGTGGAGGCAGCCGGAGCGCCAAGGCTGAAGTCCAGGGCGCTGCCCGACGCCAGGTCGAGGCTGCCTACTGTGAGCGGCGTGGCGCTCTGGCCGGCGGCCAGGGTAGCGCCGTTGGCGATCTGCACGCCGCCGCCGTAGGTGCCGCTGCCGCCCAGGCGGGCGCCGGTGGCGACCTGCACGCTGGTGCTGTCGAGACGGCCGTTGACCAGCAGGGTGCCGGCATTGACGCTGGTGGCGCCGGTGAAGGTGTTGACCCCGGTCAGCAGCAGCTCGCCGGTACCGTTCTTGGCCAGGGTGCCGTTGCCGCTGAGGTTG
The DNA here is from genome assembly GCF_021283245.1 of Pseudomonas sp. NMI760_13. NCBI lineage: Bacteria > Pseudomonadati > Pseudomonadota > Gammaproteobacteria > Pseudomonadales > Pseudomonadaceae > Pseudomonas > Pseudomonas sp. NMI760_13. Next base: position 229,773 of record NZ_JAJSRC010000001.1, read on the forward strand.
CCGGTGTAGCTGCCGTTGGCGTTCTGTTCGAAGGTCAGGGCGCCGTTGTTGAGTATCGCGCCTTGCAGGCTGGTGCTGTTGCCCACCACGCCGCCGGCGTTGATCTGGGTGCCGCCGCTGTAGGTGTTGGCCCCGTTCAGGGTCAGCAGGCCGGCGCCGTTCTTGATCAGCCCACCCGTGCCGCTGACTACGCCATTGAGAGTCAGGGCGTTGCTGCCGGCGATGGCCAGGGCACCGTTGAGCACGGTGGTGTTGGCCAGGGTGACGGCGGTGTTGCTGTCCAGCGTGGTGCCGCCTGCGGCCGTCAGCGTGCCGCTGCCCAGCGCGCTGTTGTTGCCAAGCACCAGGGTGCCGCCATTGAGGGCAGTGCCGCCGCTGTAGCCGTTGGCGGCGTTGAGCACCAGGGTGCCGCCGTCCTGCTTGGCGACGCTGCCGGTGCCGTTGAGGGCGACGTTGAGGGTCGCGGTGACACCGTTGTCGACCCGCAGGTTGGTGGTGCCGTTGCCCAGCAGTTCACCGGCGGTACCGGCGTTGAGCACATAGCCATCGGTGACGAACTGCAGGCCGGTGATGCTGTGGCTGCCGTTGACGGTGACAGTGCCGGGGGCGCCCTGGAACACCGCGAAGGTGTCGTTCCAGGTGCTGTTCAACACACCGTTGACGTCGGTCCAGTTGGTGTTGGTGGCGTCCCAGGTGCCGCTGCCGCCGTCGATCTGGCCGTTGGCGACGCTCTGGCTGCCATCCCAGAACAGTACGTTGCTGGCACCGCCGACCACCAGGTTGACCTGGTTGGCCACGGCAGTCTGCACGGTCAGGTCGGTGATCGGCACCGGCGTGGTGCCGAAGCTCATGCCGTTGTTGGTGAGGCTGCCGCCGTAGGCGAACAACCGGTACACGCCAGCGCCAAAGCCGCCGATATCGGTGACGTTGAGGGTACCGCCCAGGGTCAGGTTGTTGGCCACGTTGACCAGCGGCGTACCACCAGACGACGGCGTGCCCAGCGAGGCGTTGAAATTGGCGCCGCTGTCGAGCACCAGGTTGCCGGCGTTCAACGTGCTGCCGCTGGTGGCCGCGAGGTTGCCGCCGTTGGCCACCGTCACCGCGCCGCCGAGGCTGCCGGCGCCGCTGAGGCTGGCGCCGCTGGCGACGTTGACCGCGCCACTGGCCAGGGAGCCATTCACCTGCAGCCCCCCGGCCTGGACGTTGGTGGTGCCGGTGTGGCTGTTGGTGCTGCTCAACGCCAGGGTGCCGTTGCCGAGTTTGTTCAGGGTGCCGGTGCCGCTGATATTGCCGTCGAACACCCCACCCTCCACTGCCAGGCTGTTGCCGGCGGCGATCTGGATCGCGCCGGTGCCGCCGATGTCGCCGAGGCTGGTGTTGCCGTCAAGGTTGAGGCTGGCGCCGCTGCTGACGTTCAGCTGGCTCTGGGTACCGAGGGCAGTGGTGCCGATGGTGCTCAGGCTGCCGGAGAGGATGTTGAGGATGCCGCTGAAGGTGTTGTTGCCTGACAGGGTCAGGTCGGCCAGGCCGCTCTTGTTCAGCTCGCCCCCGCCGCTGAGCACGCCAGCCAGTTGCAGGTCGTTGCTGCCCAGCACGTTGAGCACGCCACTGACATTGACCGGGTTGGCCAGGGTGACGGCACTGGCGCTGTCGAGGTTGGCGTTGCCGCTGACCTCCAGGCCGCCGCTGCCCAGCGCCGCGTTGTTGCCGACCACCAGTGTGCCGGCCTGCAGGTCGGTGCCGCCGCTGTAGGTGTTGGCGCCCATCAGCGCGAAGCGCGCGAGGCCAGCCTTGAGCAGGCGGCCGGTGCCGCCGACGGTGCCGCCCAGGGTCAGGTCGTTGCTGCCCAGCACGGTGAGATCGCCCGTGGTGGTGACGTTGTTGGCGAGGGTGACCGCCTGGCTGCTGTCCAGGCTGGTGCCGGGCGCCGTGGTCAGGCTGCCGGTGCCGAGCGCGGTATTGGAGCCCAGCACCAGGGTGCCGCCATTGAGCGCGGTATTACCGGCATAGGTGTTGTTGCCGGCCAGCGCCAGCCGCGCGCTGCCGGCCTTGACCAGGCCACCGGCGCCGCCGATGTTGCCGTTGAGGGCCAGGTCATTGCTACCGGCAATGTTCAATGGGCCCGCCAGGGTGACGGCATTGCCCAGGACGACCGAGGCGTTGCTGTCGAGGGTGGTGCCCGCCGCGGTGTCGAGCGCGCCGCTGCCCAGGGCCGCGTTGTTGCCGACAATCAAGGTACCGCCGCTGAGCAGGGTGCCACCGCTGTAGCTGTTGCTGCCGTTGAGCACCAGGGTGCCGCTGTCGAGCTTGTTGAGCTTGCCGACGCCGGTCAGGCCGACATCGAGGGTGGCCGTGGCACCCGGATCGACCCGCACGCTGGTGTCGCCACCGCTGCCGTTGATCAGGTCGAGCGCGCCGCCGGTGCCCGCCAGCAGGCGATAGCCATCGGTGACGAACTGCAGGCCGTTGACGGTCTGGCTGCCGTCAACGGTGACGTCGCCCGCTGTACCCTGGAACACCGCGAAGGTGCTGCCCCAGGTGGTATTGAGCACGCCGTTGAGGTCGGTCCAGTTGGTGTTGCCGGCGTTCCACACGCCGGTGCCGCCATCGACCTGACCGTTAGGCACGCTCTGGCTGCCGTCCCAGAACTGGATGTTCAGGCCGGCGGCGCTTACCAGCAGGTTGACCTGGTTGGCCAGGGCGGTCTGCAGGGTCACGTCACCCAGGCCTACGCCCACTGGCAGGCTGCCGAAGTCCAGGCCGTTGTCGGTGAGCGCGCCGGTGTAGTCGAAGATGCGGTACACACCGTTGCCGAAGCCGCCGATGCTGCCGACATTGAGCGTGCCGTCGAGGGTCAGGTTGCCGCCGACGTTGAACAGCGCGGTGCCGCCGGTGGACGGGGCGCCCAGGCCGACATCGACGATCGAGCCGCTGTTGAGCACCAGGCTGCCGAGGCCCAGGGTGGCGCCGCTCTGCCCGGCCAGGTGGCCGCCGTTGCTGATCACCACCGTGGCGTTGGCGGTGCCGCTACCCGCCAGGGTGGCGCCACTGGCCACGGTCAGCAGGTTGCTGCCCAGGGTACCGTCGACTTTCAAGGTGCCGGCGTTGACCTGGGTGTTGTCGGCCAGGTTGCTGGTGCCGGTCAGGGTCAGGGTGCCGCTGCCGATCTTGGTCAGGCCGCCCAGGCCGTTGAGACCACCGGCGAAGGTGCTGCTGAGGTTGTTGCCGCCCAGGCTCAGGACACTGCCGATGCCGACATCGACCTGGCCGCTGCCGGTCAGGCTGCCGAGGCTGGCGTTGCCGTTGAGGTTGAGCTGGCCGCTGGCACCGACGTTGAGGGTGTCGACGTTGGCCAGCACACCGCCGCCGAGGGTGGTCAGGGACCCGGCCTGGATGTCGACGTTGCCGGTGAAGGTCTTGACGCCGACCAGGGTCAGGTCGTCGACGCCGGTCTTGACCAGGTTGCCGCTGCCGCCGAGGTCGCCGCTGAGGATCAGCGCGTTGGCGGCTTCAACGGTCAGGTTGGCACCATTGCTCAGGGCAATGGTGTTGCCCAGGGCCATGGGCGCGCTGTTGGCCAGGGTGGCGTCGGCGGTGACCGAAAGGGTACCGGTGCCCAGCGCACCGCTGCTGCCCAGGGTCAGGCGCCCGGCGTTGAGCTGAGTGCCGCCCTGGAAGCCGTTGTTGCCATTGAGGGTCAGGTTGCCGCTGCCGTTCTTGGTCAGGCCGGCGGTGCCGTTGATCACGCCGTTGAGGGTCAGGTCGTTGCCGCCATCGACGCTCAGGCCGGCATTGAGGGTGACATTGTTGGCCAGGGTGGTGCCGGCGCCGCCGCTCAAGGTCGAAGCCCCGGCGACGGTCAGGGCGCCCTGCCCCAGCGCGTTGTCGTTGCCGACCACCAGTCGGCCGGCATTCAGGGTGGTGCCGCCCAGGTAGTTGTTGGCGCCGTTGAGGGTCAGGGTGCTGGCGCCGGACTTGTTCAGGCCGCCGACGCCATCCACCACGCCGTTGAGGGTAAGGTCGGCGCTGCCCGGCAGGTTGAGGGTACCGCCCAGGTGTACATTGTTGGCCAGGGTGGCGCCTGCGCCACCGGCATCGAGGCTGGTGTTGGCACCGGTGCTCAGCGCGCCGCTGCCCAGCGCGGTGTTGCTGCCGACCACCAGGGTGCCGGCGTTGAGGGTGGTGCCGCCGCTGTAGGTGTTGTTGCCATTGAGGGTCAGGGTGGCGGCGCCGTTCTTGACCATGCCGTTGCTGCCGGAGACCACACCGTTGAGGGTCAGTGCCTGGCTGCCGCCGAGGGTCAGGTTGCCACCGGCGAGGTTGACGGCGTTCACCAGCGCCAGCGCCTGGCTGGCATCGAGGCTGGCGGCGCCGTTGACGCTCAGGGCACCGCTGCCCAGGGCGCCGGCATTGCCCAGCAGCAGGCTGCCGGCCTGCAGCGAGGTGCCGCCGGCGTAGGTGTTGCTGCCATTGAGCACCAGTTGCCCGGCACCCAGTTTGTTCAGCGCCCCGGCACCGCTGATGACACCGTCGAGGGTCAGGGCCTGGGTGTTGTTGACGCCGAGAGTGGTCCCGACGCCAAGGCCGATGGCATTGGCCACCTGCAGCACGCCGGTGGTGGCCAGGGTGCTGCTGCCGGTCACCGCCAGGTTGCCCGTGCCCAGGGCGGTGTTGTTGCCCAGGGTCAGGGTGCCGCCACCCAGGGTGGTGGTGCCCTGGTAGGTGTTGGCGGCGCCGAGGCTCAGGTTGCCGCTGCCGGTCTTGGTCAGGCCGCCGGTACCGCTGATCACACCATTGAGGGCCAGGTTGTTGTTGCCGGTCAGGCTCAGGGTGTTGTTGAGTGTCACCTGGTTGGCCAGGGTCAGGGCACCGGTGGTGGCCAGGTTGCTGGCGCCGCCGACGGTCAGGGTGCCGGTGCCCAGTGCCTGGTTGTTGCCCAGGGTCAGCGTGCCGGCATTGAGGGTCACGCCTCCGGTCAGGGTGTTGGCGCCACTGAGGGTGAGGTTGCTGGCACCGTTCTTGGTCAGGCTGCCGGCCCCCGTGACCAGGCCGCCCAGGCCCAGGTCGTTGCTGCCGGTGATGGTGAGGTTGCCTCCCAGGTTGACCGTGTTGCCGATGTTGATCGCCGCGGAGCTGTCCAGCGTGGTGCCGGCCGCCGCGTTGAGCTGACCGAGGCCAAGGGCGCTGGCGCTGCCGAGCACCAGGGTGCCGGCATTGAGGTTGGTGTTGCCCAGGTTGCCATTGGTGCCGTTCAGGGTCAGGGTGCCGCTGCCGGTCTTGGTCAGGCCGCCGACGCCGTTGACGTTGCCGCCCAGGGTCAGGTTCTGCGCCCCGGTGATCGTCAGGTTGCCGGCCAGGTTGAGCTGGTTGGCCAGGGTGACGTTGGCATTGCTGCTCAGGGTGGTGCCGCCGACTGCGTTCAGGGCGCCGGTGCCCAGCGCGGTGTTGCTGCCTACCACGAGAGTGCCGCCGTTCAGGCTGGTGCTGCCCTGCTGGCTGTTGCTGCCGTTGAGGGTGAGCGTGCCGGAACCTGTCTTGACCAGGCCCCCGGTGCCACTGAGCGCTCCGTTGAGGGTGAGGTCGTTTGTTCCCGGTAGGGTGAGGTTGGCGTTCAGGGCGACGGTATTGCCCAGTGCCAGGTTGCTGGTGGTGTCCAGGCTGGCGGCACCGGTGACGCTCAGGCCGCCCGTGCCCAGCGCCTGGGCGTTGCCGAGGGTCAGGGTGCCGGCACCCAGGCTGGTGCCGCCGCTGTAGGTGTTGGCGCTGCCCAGGGTCAGGTTGGCGCCGCCAGCCTTGACCAGGCTGCCAAGGCCGGAGACCACGTTGGACAGCCCCAGGTCGGCGGAACCGGCGACGGTCAGGGCACCGCTTAGATTGAAGGCGTTGCCAAGGGTCACGGCGGTGTTGCTGTCCAGGGTGGTGCCGTTGGCGGTGCTGACAGCGCCGCTGCCAAAAGCGGTGTTGTTACCGACCACGACCGTGCCGCCGTTGAACAGGGTGCCGCCGGTGTAGCTGTTGGCACCATTGAGCACCAGGGTGCCGCTGTCGAGCTTGGCCAACTGGCCGCTGCCCGAGAGGCCGACGTTGAGGGTCGCGGTGACGCCGGGGTCGACTCGCACGGCGAAGGCGCCGTTGCTGCCGTTGACCAGGTCCAGCCCACCGGCGCCGATCAGGCGATAGCCGTTGGTGACGAACTGCAGCCCGGTGGCGGCCTGGGTGCCGACCACGGTGACATCCCCCGCAGTGCCCTGGAACACCGCGAAGTCACTGGCCCAGCTGCCGTTGAGCACGCCGTTGACATCGGTCCAGTTGGTGTTGCTGCCATTCCAGGTGCCGGTGCCGCCGTCGATCACGCCATTGGGCACGCTCTGGGCGCCGTCCCAGAACTGCACGGTGCCGGTGGCGCCGCCGACCAGCAGGTTGACCTGGCTGCCGATGGAGGTCTGCACCTGCAGGTCGCCGGGCAACATGGCACCCGGCACGTTGCCGACCAGCAGGCCGTTGTCGACCAACGCGCCGGTGTAGTCGAACAGCCGGTAGATACCGGTGCCGAAGCCGCCGACGTCGGTGACGTTGAGGGTGCCGTCCAGGGTCAGGTTGCCGTTGACGTTGACCTGCGCGGTGCCGCCAGTAGCGGGCGAGCCCAGGCCGAAGTCGAGGACCGAGCCACTGTGCAGGGTCAATGCGCCGGTGCCGAGGGTCGCACCGCTGTTGGCCAGCAGGTGCGCGCCGTTGGCGATGTCGACCGCCCCCAGCAAGCTGCCGGTGCCGCCGAGACTGGCGCCGCTGTTGACCTGCACGCTGGCGCTGGCCAGCGAGCCGGTGACATTGAGCAAGCCGGCATTGACCGTGGTATTGCCAGCGAGCACGTTGACCCCGGACAGCTCGAAGCTGCCACTGCCGTTCTTGATCAGCCCGCCGCTGCCGGCCAAGACGCCGCTGAACACGCTGTTGAGGTTGTTGCCGCCCAGGGTCAGGGCAGCACCGCCCGCGATATTCACCGTACCGGCGCCGCTCAGGCCACCGATGGTGGCGCTGGCGCCGAGGTTGAGGCTGGTGCCGGCGCCGACGCTGACCGCCGAGGTATTGCCCAGAGCGGTGGTACCGACGGTGGTGATGCTGCCGCCGAGCAGGTCGATGGCACCGCTGAAGGTGTTGTTGCCCGTCAACGTCAGGTCGGACACGCCGTTCTTGATCAACCCGCCGGTACCGGCGAGCACGCCGCCCAGGGTCAGGTTGTTGCTGCCGCCAAGGGTCAGGTTGGCGCCGAGGTTGACGTCGTTGCCCAGGGTCATCGCCACGCTGTTGGCCAGGGTCGCGGCGCCCCCGACGTTCAGCGCGCCGGTTCCCAGCGCCGCGGCATTGGCCAGGGTCAGGGTGCCGGCATTGAGGTTGAGGCCGCCGCTGAAGGTGTTGGCGCCCGACAGGGTCAGGTTGGTGCTGCCGTTCTTGGTCAGCGCGCCAGTGCCGCTGATCACGCCGCCAAGGGTGGTGGCGTTGCTGCCTGGCAAGGTCAGGGTGGCGCCAGCCCCCAGGTTGATGGCGTTGCCCAGGTTGAGCGCGGCGCTGCCGTCGAGGCTGGCATTGCCGCCCACGCTCAGCGCGCCGCTGCCGATGGCGTTGTTGTTGCCCAGGGTCAGCAGCCCGGCATTGAGGGTGGTGCCGCCGCTGTAGGTGTTGTTGCCGTTGAGGGTCAGTCCGGCGCTGCCATTCTTGACCAGCGCACCGCTGCCGCTGATCAGGCCGCCGAGGGTGGTGGCGTTGCTGCCCAGCACGGTCAGGGTGTTGCCGCCCAGGCTGATGCCGTTGGTCACCGCCACCGCGGTGCTGGCGTCGAGATTGGCGTTGCCGCCCAGGGTCAGGGCACCGATGCCCAGCGCGGTGTTGCTGCCGAGGGTGAGCGTGCCGGCATTGAGCTGGGTGCCGTTGGTGTAGAGGTTGTTGCCGCTCAGGGTCAGGTTGGCGTTGCCGTTCTTGACCAGCGAGCCGATGCCGCTGACCACGCCGCTCAGGCCCAGGTCGGCGCTGCCGTCGATGGTCAGGGGGCCGGCGATGGTAACGTCGTTGGCCAGGCTGACTGCCGTGCTGGCATCCAGGTGGGTGCCGGCCAAGGTGTTGAGGGTACCGGTGCCCAGCGCGGTGTTGCTGCCGAGCACCAGGGTACCGGCGTTCAGACGGGTGATGCCGCTGTTGCTGTTGTTGCCGCTCAGGGTCAGGCTGGTGGCGCCGTTCTTGGTGATGCCGCCGGCGCCGGCGATGGTGCCGCTCAGGGTCAGGTCGTTGCTGCCGGGCAGGATGAAGTTGCCGGCCAGGTTCAGCGCGTTGCCGATGTTCAGCCCGGCGACGCTGGTATCCAGCGTGGTGTTGTTGGCGGCATTCAGCGCGCCAGTGCCCAGGGCGGTGTTGCTGCCCAGTACCAGGGTGCCGGCGTTGAGCGCGGTGGCGCCGCTGTGGGTATTGTTGCCGCTCAGGGTCAGGGTGGCGCTGCCGCTCTTGACCAGGCCGCCGGTGCCACTGAGGTTGCCGGCCAGGGTGAGATTGCTGGTGGTGGGCAGCGACAGGTCGGCGGCGAGGTTGATGGCGTTGTTCAGGGTCATGGCCGTGGAGTTGGCCAAGGTGGCAGCACCGCCGACGTTCAAAGCTCCGGTCCCCAGCGCCGCGGCGCTGGCCAGGGTCAAGGTGCCGGCATTGAGGTTGAGACCACCGCTGAAGGTGTTGGCACCTGACAGGGTCAGGTTGGTGCTGCCGTTCTTGGTCAGCGCGCCAGTGCCGCTGATCACGCCGCCGAGGGTGGTTGCATTGCTGCCCGCCAGGGTCAGGGTATTGCCGGCGAGGTTGATGGCATTGCCCAGGTTGAGGGTGCCGCTGCCGTCGAGGCTGGCGTTGCCACCCAGGGTCAAGGCGCCGCTGCCCAGGGCATTGTTGTTGCCCAGGGTCAGCAACCCGCCGTTGAGGGTGGTACCGCCGCTGTAGGTGTTGTTGCCGTTGAGGGTCAGGCCGGCGCTGCCGTTCTTGACCAGCGCGCCGGTGCCGCTGATCTGTCCGGTCAGGGTGGTGGCGTTGCTGCCCAGCACGGTCAGGGTGTTGGCGCCGAGGCTGATGGTGTTGGTGGCGGCTACCGCGGTGCTGGTGTCGAGGTTGGCGTTGCCACCCAGGGCCAGGCCGCCGATGCCCAGTGCGGTGTTGCTGCCCAGGATCAGCGTGCCGGCGTTGAGCTGGGTGCCGTTGGTGAAGACGTTGTTGCCGCTCAGGGTCAGACTGGCGTTGCCGTTCTTGACCAGCGAGCCGATGCCGCTGAGCACGCCGCTCAGGCCCAGGTTGGCAGTGCCGTCGATGGTCAGGGGGCCGGCGATGATGGCGTCGTTGGCCAGGCTCACGGCCGTGCTGGCGTCCAGGTGGGTGCCGGCGGCGGTGTTGAGGGTGCCGGTGCCCAGCGCGGTGTTGCTGCCGACCACCAGGGTACCGGCGTTGACAAAGGTGGAACCGCTGTTGGTGTTGGTACCGGTCAGGGTCAAGGTGGTGTTGCCGCCCTTGGTGATACCGCCGGCGCCGGCGATGACGCCGCTCAGGGTCAGGTCATTGCTGCCGGGCAGGTTCAGGTTGCCGGCCAGGTTAAGGGCGTTACCGATGTTCAGCCCGGCGACACTGGTGTCGAGGGTGGTGTTGGTCGCGGCGTTGAGCGCGCCGGTGCCCAGCGCGGTGTTGCTGCCCAGCACCAGGGTGCCGGCGTTCAGCGCCGTGGCGCCGTTCTGGGTGTTGTTGCCGCCCAGGGTCAGGCTGGCGCTGCCGTTCTTGATCAGCCCGCCGGTGCCGCTGAGGTTGCCGGCCAGATTGAGATTGTTGGCGCCGGCCAGGGTCAGGTTGGCGCCGAGGTTGACGCCATTGTTCAGGGTCATCGCCACGGCGTTGGCCAGGGTCGAGGCCCCGCCAACAGTCAGGCCGCCCGTGCCCAGGGCCGCCGCGCTGGCCAGGGTCAGGGTGCCGGCATTGAGGGTCAGCCCGCCACTGAACGTGTTGGTGCCACCCAGGGTCAGGTTGCTGCCGCCGTTCTTGACCAGTGCCCCGGTGCCGCTGATCACGCCACCCAGTGTGGTGGCGCTGGTGCCCGGCAGAGTGAGGGTGTTACCGGCCAGGTTGATGGCGTTGCCCAGGTTGACCGCCACGCCCGCATCGAGGCTGGCATTGCCGCCCAGAGACAGCGCGCCGGTGCCCAGGGCATTGTTGTTGCCCACGGTCAGCACGCCGCCATTGAGGGTGGTGCCGCCGCTGAAGGTATTGCTGGCGTTGAGGGTCAGGCCGGCGCTGCCGTTCTTGACCAGCGCGCCGGTGCCGCTGATGACACCGCCCAGGGTGGTGGCACTGGTGCCCAGCAGGTTGAGGGTGTTGGCGCCGAGGTTGACCGCGTTGCCCAGGTTGACCGCGGTGCCGGCGTCGAGGCTGACGTTGCCGCCCAGGGTCAGCGCACCGCTGCCCAGCGCATTGCTGTGCCCGACGGTGAGCTTGCCGGTGTTGAGCGTCAGGCCGCCGCTGAAGGTGTTGTTGCCATTGAGGGTCAGGTCGCCGGCGCCATTCTTGACCAGCGCGCCGGTGCCGCTGATGACACCACCCAGGGTGGTGGCGCTGGTGCCCAGCAGGTCGAGGGTGTTGGCCCCCAGGTTGATCGCGTTGCCCAGGCTGACCGCGCTGCTGGCATCCAGGCTGGCATTGCCGCCCAGGGTCAGGCCGCTGGTGCCCAGCGCGGCGCTGTTGCCGACAGTGAGCTTGCCACCCCCCAGGGTGGTGGTGCCGCTGTAGGTGTTGACGCCGTTCAGGGTGAGGTCGGCAGTGCCGGTCTTGGTCAGGCCGCCGGTACCGCTGATCACGCCGTTGAGGATGGCGGCATTGCTGCCCGGCAGCGTGAGGGTGTTGCCGCCCAGGTTGATGGCGTTGCCCAGGGTGAGCGCGGCGGTGTGGTTCAGGGTGCCGTTGCCAGTAAGGGTCAGCGCGCCGGAACCGAGGGCACTGTCGTTACCGATGGTCAGCGTGCCGCTGGCCAGTGTGGTACCGCCACTGAAGGTATTGACGCCGTTGAGCGTCACGGTGCCGCTGCCGCTCTTGACCAGCGAGCCGGTGCCACTGAGCACGCCGCCAAGGGTCAGGGCATTGCTGCCGGGCAGGGTCAGCGCCGCGTTCAACGCCACGTTGCTGTTCAGCACCAGTGGCACGCTGCCCTGCAGGCTGCTGGCGCCGCTGACGGTGAGGCCGCCGCTGCCCAGTGCCGCGGCGCTGGCCAGGTTGAGGCCGCCGGCGGCCAGGTTGGTGCCGCCGCTGTAGGTGTTGGTGGCGCCGAGGGTGAGCAGCCCGGTACCGGTCTTGGTCAGGCCGCCGACACCCGAGATCACGCCATTGAGAGCCATGTCGGTGGCGCCGCCGACGCTCAGGCCGGCATTGAGGGTGAAGTTGTTGGCCAGGCTCAGGCCACCGACGCTGGCCGCCAGCCCACCGCCATTGACGGTAATGGCGCCACTGCCGAAGACACTGGAATTGTCGAAGTTGAGCTGGCCTCCGTTGAGGGTGGTCTGGGTGGTGCCGTTGAGCACCTGGCCGATCAGGCTCCAGGTGCCGGCGTCGACAATCAGGCGGCTGAAGTTGATGTAGTTGGTGGCGTTGATCGTACCGCTGCCCGCGGTGCCGCTGCCGCCGCCAATGGCGTTCTGCAGCGCCAGGGTGTTGGTGCCGCCGGCGCCGCCGTCGATCTTCCCGGCTGCGGCAAAGGCGAGGTTGGGGTTGCTGGTGACCAGCAACGCCACGCCGACCCCAAGCCCTGCCCCGACGCTGGAGCCGGTGATGGCGTTGAAGCGGTTGGTGCTGTTGGCGCCCATCGACAGGCTGCCGGTCAGGGTCCCGGCGTTGGTGAAGGTGTTACCCGCCGCAGAAGCCTCGAACGCGGCGCGGCCGAGGATGGTGCCGGTGTTGGTGAAGTTCACCGTACTGCCGCCGGTCACGGCGATGACCGGCGTGTCCTCGCTCACCAGCGTGAGGCTGGCCAAGGCCGAGGAGCCGATGCTGCCGGCGTTGCTGATGGTGGTAGTGCCGGCGGCGCCGTTGCGTGCGTCCAGCGCCATGCCGGTGAGGTTCAGCAGGTTGGCGCCGAGCAGGGCGCCGGTGCCCTTGATCACGCCCGTGGCGTTGTTGTTGATGGTGAGGGTGCTGCCGGTGCCGGTGTTGCCGATCAGCACGGCGGAGGACTGGATGCTCAACAGCCCGAGCAACGTCGGGTCGATGGTGCCGGAGTTGTTCAAGGTGTTGTTGTTGCCGGCCAGCGATAGCGAGGTGCCGCCCACGCCCAGCAAGGTGCCCAGGGTCGCGCCCGGGTTGACGTTCACGGTGAGGCCGCTGCCGCCGTTGGTATAGCTCGGCGCCAGCGGGTTGGCAGCGCCGTTGCAGGTGATCGTGGCCCCGGCCGCGCTACAGGCAGCCAGGGCCTGTTCGCTGGACAGACCAAATGCCATCGCACCTACAGCCAGGCTGACAGCCAGCGACAGTTGCGAGAAACGGGCGGGTGAACGGGGGGCGGCACGTCTGTCCACGGAGAGCTCCTTCGTGGATCAGGCGATTCAGTCCTTGAATGCGTGCACAGCGGGGCAGGAAAGAGCAGTGGAACACGCGACGGCCGAAACGCCTGATCTAATGGCTACGAATTTCCTTTGAGGGAATGTGTAGCCGCTCAGGCGCGGGCGGTACGGCGCAGGGGACGGTCAAATGGTGTTAATACTTTGTTTAGGCGGCACGTGTTTCGCGGGTTTCAGACTTGCGGCCATTGGATCCAACCGACGAACGGTCATGGCGAATGGCCAGAATGTGAAACGGTTTGTGGGAGCGGGCTTGCCACGAGATGACGCCGGCACCGCAATCGCGGGACAAGCCCGCTCCCACGCAGTTCGCAGTCTGCAAGGCCAAGTAATCCCTTCAGGCGACCTCCGCCCCCTCATCCGGCCAATGCGGCTCATTGGCGCCCGGTGGTGTCAGCGGTGGCAAGCCATAGGCTGCCCGGGCGTCGTCACAGCTGGGGTTGTGCACGCCGTTTTCCCACGAGGCATCGAACTCGCGGCAGGGGCTGGAGCGGTTCTCGTAGATGGAGCACGCCACTTGCGTGCCGATCTCGCCACCCAGGCTGACGCAGCGGCAAGGCTTGGCATCGGTGCCGATCATGGCGACCCGGGTCGGGTTGATCTGCACCACCAGATCGTCGGGCACCACGCCGCCGGCGGACTGGCATTCACCCCAGAAGAAAGACACACGAAAGTAGCCGCAGCAGGCGCCGCAGGTCAGGCAAGGGTTCTGATCGGACATGATGGCCAGGGAAGGAGGTTGTTGTTATCGGGGCGAGCGCCCGCGGCGCTATTTGTAATCCAGGCGCGGACGGCTGAGAAGAGGGGGAAGCAAAAAAAGATCGCCGCTGATCGGCGTTCCGAGGTAAGCGATATGCGCAGGTCTGTGTAGGAGCGGCCTCGTGCCGCGAAAGGGCTGCAAAGCAGCCCCGGGTTCTTGGCAATGCTGCATACATCCTGGGGCCGCTTCGCGGCCCTTTCGCGGCACAAGGCCGCTCCTACACCCGCGATAGCGCCCTGGCGGCTTACTTGCTGGTCAGACCATCGGCCCGGAACATCTGGCGAATGCCGCGAATGGCCTGGCGAATCCGGTCCTGGTTCTCGATCAGGGCAAAGCGCACATGATCGTCGCCGTAGTCACCGAAGCCGATCCCCGGCGACACGCAGACCTTGGCCTCGGCCAGCAGCTTCTTGGCAAACTCCAGCGAGCCCAGGTGCGCATAGGCCTCGGGAATCTTGGCCCAGACATACATCGAGGCCTTGGGGTTCTCGACCATCCAGCCCAGCTCGTGCAGGCCCTTGACCAGCAGGTTGCGGCGCTGGCGATATTGCTCGGCGATGTCTCGCACACACTGCTGGTCGCCTTCCAGGGCAGCGATGGCGGCCACCTGCAGCGGGGTGAAGGTGCCGTAGTCGTGGTAGCTCTTGATCCGCGCCAGGGCGCTGACCAGCTCGGGGTTACCGACCATGAAGCCGATCCGCCAGCCGGCCATGTTGTAGCTCTTGGACAAGGTGAAGAACTCCACCGCGATGTCCTTGGCGCCCGGCACCTGCATGATCGACGGCGCCTTCCAGCCGTCGTAGACGATGTCGGCGTAGGCCAGGTCGTGCACCACCAGCACGTCGTACTGCTTGGCCAGGGCCACCACGCGCTCGAAGAAGTCCAGCTCGACGCACTGGGCGGTGGGGTTGGACGGGAAGCCGAGGATCATCATCTTCGGCTTGGGGATCGACTCGCGGATCGCCCGCTCCAGCTCGTTGAAGAAGTCCACCCCTGGCACCAGCGGCACGGAGCGCACCTGGGCACCGGCGATCACCGCACCGTAGATATGGATCGGGTAGCTGGGGTTGGGCACCAGCACCGTGTCTCCCTGGTCGAGGGTGGCCAGCATCAGGTGCGCCAGGCCCTCTTTCGAGCCGATGGTGACGATGGCCTCGCTTTCCGGATCGATGTCGACCTCGTAGCGATCCTTGTACCAGTTGGAGATCGCCCGGCGCAGGCGTGGGATGCCGCGGGAGGTGGAATAACCGTGGGTGTCCTCGCGCTGGGCGACCTGCACCAGCTTCTCGACGATATGCGGCGGGGTGGCGCCATCGGGGTTGCCCATGCTCAGGTCGATGATGTCCTCGCCACGGCGGCGGGCGGCCATCTTGAGCTCGGCGGTGATGTTGAAGACGTACGGGGGGAGACGATCGATGCGCGCGAAGCGGCGCGGCGAACCTGGGTTGGCCATGTGTTCCTCTGCAGACGTAAGCGCCCGGAACCGTCCGAGCGACGTTGGCCGCTGCGGCGGCCTGATTCAGAAGATAGTGCCGAAACAATATTTCTGTAAAGGATAATTTCCTGTTTTGTTTAACATTTTCAGATGTATTTTTTGAAAATCAAAGATTTATGTTTTCAGGACCGGCCTCTTCGCGGGTAAACCCGCTCCCACAGGGTTAGCGCGATCCCTGAGGGAGCGGGTTTACCCGCGAAGAGGCCGGCACAGGACAAACAGGCATAAAAGCTTGCGGACGCCGACCTGTCATTTTTGCCAGCTGCGCTGTTCCAGCAGCCAGCCTACGCTTGATGCACCCTCACCCGACAGACCATGGGATGCATAATGGGAACGCATGAGAAGAAGGCTGAGCAGGGCCACCTCAGCAGCAACCCGCACTCCAGCATTGTCCATTTACTGGCGACTGAACGCAGTGGTAGCGTGGTTGAGATACGCCCGGAGGACAAACTCACTATTACCTACTCACCCTATGGTATGACGCGCAGGGATATATCAGCTTCAGTAAAACAGCGATTCAACGGTCATTTAAGAGAGCGTTGCCTGGACGGTTACTTGCTGGGCAATGGTTACCGCATGTACAACACACTGCTCATGCGCTTCAACTCACCCGACAACCTAAGTCCCTTCCTCCAGGGTGGTATCAATCCCTACATGTATTGCTCGGGGGATCCTGTGAACCGACATGATCCGACTGGCCATGTAAATAATCGCATCGCGTCCCCTCAACAACGTCGCGCCCTCCCCGGATTGGTGACTGATCAGCCACCAGCCACCTACGATCCTACAAACGCCAATGCTCCGAGAACGGAAAACAATCAAGAGCTCTTCGGCCCCACATCTCAACAGAAAGAAAGCGCTACACCAACCATGCAGCATAAAACTCTTAACGCCAATGACAGCTGGGCAGATATTAATAACAAACTAGATATAAAGGATAACAAAAGAATAGATTTTGCGCGAACCCTAGTAAACAACAACACAACAACCAAAACCTCAACCGATGTCAAGAATGCGCTAATCAGGTACATCACGGCATTGGGAATTTCACACGACCCAACTCTTATCTTACAAGAAGCGTACCCTGGGATAGATGATAGAACCATCGGATACTTAGCGGGCACTGCCGAGGCGATTAGGCAAAAGATCGTACAGCAACCTTTTTCTACCTGACTGATACAAACACAATTAGCAGCCACAAAAAACCCCGGCACATGGCCGGGGTTCCTGGTGTAACAGGCTGCTGTATCAGCGCGCGTAGGTCATCAGCACATCGGCCGCGGTCTGGCTGTCCACGCCCATCATCACGCTCAGGGCGGTGACGGTGAGGATGGAGAAGCCGAACACCTTGCGGGCCCACTTGCTGTCGTCCTCGGCCTTGTAGCCGCCCCAGGCCATGTACAGCCAGTACAGGCCCATGGCGGCCGCCACGGCGAGGTAACCCAGGCCGGCATAGCCGCCGAGGGTCAGCATCAGGGTGGCGAGCACGAAGGCCAGCACGTACAGCACGATCTGCTTCTTCGCCGCGAGGATACCGCGTGCCACCGGCAGGACCGGAATGTTGGCGGCGCTGTAGTCCTTGAAGCGGAAGATGGCGATGGCGAAGCTGTGCGGCATCTGCCACAGGCTGAACATCACCAGCAGGGTCACCGCAGCCAGGTCGAAGCTGTTGCTCACGGCGCAGTAGCCGATCACCGGAGGCATGGCACCGGACAGGCTGCCGACCAGGGTGCCGTGCACCGATTTGCGCTTGAGCCACAGGCTGTAGAAACCGACGTAGACGACGAAGCCGACCAGGGCGCAGAACGCCGCCAGCGGGTTGGCTTGCACATACAGCAGGCTGAAACCCGCCACCCCGAGCAGGGTGGCGTAGATCAGCGCCAGGGGCAGCGACATGCCGCCCTGGACCATGACGCGGTTCTTGGTACGTTCCATCTTGTGGTCGATGTCACGGTCGATGCAGTTGTTGAACACGCATCCGGACGCGACCACCAGGGAAGTACCGATCACCACCGCCAGGAACAGGGCGAAATCCACATGCCCCTTAGCGGCAAGGAAGAAACCGCCTGCCACGGAAAGCACGTTACCGAAAATGATCCCCGGTTTGGTGATTTGGATAAAGTGCTTCACGGACATGCAGTCTTACCTCACTTGGCCAACATTTCGAAGTGGATGCTGAACATGATCCACAGCGACAGGCCGACCAGCAGTGCAATTACCAGGACGGTGAACAGGAACGTCGACACGTTGGAACGCTGCTCTTTCGAGCGGTCCATGTGCAGGAAGTACACGAGGTGCACGACAACCTGGATGATGGCCATGGCCACCACGATCAGGACGGTCAGGTTCTTCGGCAGGCTCGGGTACATCACCAGGCCGAACGGGATCGCGGTCAGGATGATCGACAGTACGAAACCGATCATGTACGACTTCACGCTGCCGTGATTACCTTCGTGGTGAGTGTCGTGTGCGTTAGCCATTACAGAACCCCCAGCAGGTAGACGACGGTGAATACGCAGAT
Organism: Pseudomonas sp. NMI760_13; assembly: GCF_021283245.1. Taxonomy (NCBI): domain Bacteria; kingdom Pseudomonadati; phylum Pseudomonadota; class Gammaproteobacteria; order Pseudomonadales; family Pseudomonadaceae; genus Pseudomonas; species Pseudomonas sp. NMI760_13. The sequence goes on from NZ_JAJSRC010000001.1 coordinate 247,160, forward strand.
CCAGACCACGTCCAGGAAGTGCCAGAACAGGCTCAGGCAGCTCATGCGGGTCTTGGCGGTCGGCGTGATGCCGTGCTTGTTGATCTGGTACATCATGATTGCCATCCAGATCAGACCGGCAGTCACGTGCAGGCCGTGGGTACCGACCAGCGCGAAGAACGCCGACAGGAAGCCACTGCGCTGCGGGCCGTAGCCCTCGGCGATCAGGTGATGGAACTCATAGATTTCCATCGCGATGAAGCCGGCACCGAACAGGAAGGTCACGGCCAACCAGCCCAGCACGCCTGCCTTGTTGCCGGCGAACATCTTCAGCATGGCGAAGCCGAAGGTGATCGAGGACAGCAGCAGGAACGCGGTTTCAACCAGCACGAAGTCGAGCTGGAAGATGTCGTGACCCGACGGGCCGCCGGCGAAACCGCCGGACAGCACCGCGTAGGTGGCGAAGAGCGACGCAAACAGGATGCAGTCGGTCATCAGGTAGAGCCAGAAACCGAGTACGGTCATCTGGCCCGAGTCGTGGTGGTGGTCGTCGTGCGCATGGTCATGACCATGCGCGCCACCGTGGATTACTTGACTGGACATTGATTACACCCGTTCAAACGATTCGACACGTGCGCCGGCAGGCAGAGCACCTGCTTTGGCCAGCGCTTTCATGCGCTCGCCTTCGATGCGCGCCACTTCTTCGGCCGGAACCATGTAGCCCTGGTCGTCACGCGCGGCGTGGCGAACGAAGACAGCGATGGTTGCCACCAGGCTCGCGCCCACCAGCCACCAGATGTGCCAGATGAAGGCGAAGCCGAACACGGTCAGCAGCAGACCCATGAACAGACCGGTGGAGGTGTTGCTCGGCATGTGGATCGCTTCGTACTTGGCAGGTGCCTTGTACGCAGCGCCGGCTTCCTTGGCTTCGTGCCAGGCGTCCAGGCCAACATGCTGTGGCATGTGAGCGAAGTTGTAGAACGGAGGTGGCGACGAAGTCGACCATTCCAGGGTACGGCCGCCCCATGGGTCGCCGGTGACGTCCATGTTGTCCTTGCGGTCGCGAACCGAGACGTAGATCTGGATCAGCTGGCAGGCGATACCGAACAGGATCAGCACCGCACCGACCACGGCAACCCATAGGTAGGGTTCCCACAGCGGGTTGTCGGAGTGGTTCAGACGACGGGTCATGCCCATGAAGCCCAGGGCGTACAGCGGCATGAACGCTACGTAGAAGCCGGAGATCCAGAACCAGAAGGCAGCCTTGCCCCACTTCTCGTTCAGGGTGAAACCGAAGGCTTTCGGGAACCAGAAGGCGAAGCCGGCGATGTAGCCGAATACCGCGCCACCGATGATCACGTTGTGGAAGTGGGCGATCACGAACAGGCTGTTGTGCAGAACGAAGTCGGCACCTGGAACAGCCAGCAGGACGCCGGTCATGCCACCGATGGAGAAGGTGACCATGAAGCCCAGGGTCCACATGATCGGCGCGGTGAAGCGCAGACGGCCCTGGTAGATGGTGAACAGCCAGTTGAACAGCTTCACACCGGTCGGAATGGAGATCAGCATCGTCGCCAGGCCGAAGAAGGTGTTGACGCTGGCGCCGGCACCCATGGTGAAGAAGTGGTGCAGCCAGACCGCGAAGCCGAGGATGGCGATCGCGCCCGAGGCGTAGATCATCGAGTGGTGACCGAACAGGCGCTTGCCTGCGAAGGTCGAGGTGACTTCCGAGAACACGCCGAAGGCCGGCAGGATCAGGATGTAGACCTCAGGGTGACCCCATGCCCAGAACAGGTTGACGTACATCATCGGGTTCCCACCAAGCTCGTTGGTGAAGATATGGAAGTCCAGATAACGGTCAACGGTCAGCAGGGCGAGCGCGGCGGTCAGGATCGGGAAGGAAGCGACGATCAGCACGTTGGCCCAGGTGCAGGTCCAGGTGAAGATCGGCATGTCCATCAGCTTCATGCCAGGGGCGCGCATCTTCATCACGGTGACGAGGAAGTTCACGCCGGTAAGCGTCGTACCCAATCCGGATAGCTGTAGCGCCCAGATGTAGTAGTCGACACCCACCCCAGGGCTGTACTGGATACCCGCGAGCGGCGGATAGGCAACCCAGCCGGTCTTGGCGAATTCACCAACGCCCAGCGAGATGTTGACCAGCAGCACGCCTGCCAGCAGCAGGTAGAAGCTCAGGGAGTTCAGGAACGGGAAGGCAACGTCACGTGCACCGATCTGCAGCGGAACCGCGAGGTTCATCAGGCCGGTGAAGAACGGCATCGCCATGAAGATGATCATGATCACACCGTGGGCGGTGAAGATCTGGTCATAGTGTTCAGGCGGCAGGTAGCCTTCGGAGCCACCGGTGGCGGCGGCAAGCTGGGTACGCATCATGATGGCGTCGGCGAAGCCGCGCAGCAGCATGACCATAGCGACGATGATGTACATCACGCCGATTTTCTTGTGGTCGACCGTGGTCAACCACTCGGTCCACAAGTAGGTCCACTTGCGGAAATAGGTGATGGCACCAACGACAGCGATACCACCGAGCGCGATCATGGCAAGCGTCACCATGACTATCGGCTCGTGATACGGTATCGCCTCCAGAGTTAATTTACCGAACATCTCTTACTCCTCTGCACCGGCAGCTGGTTGCATACTCGATTCCACACCCTTGGTAGTGGCCAGGTCTTTGCTGCCTGCTTCTTCGTGGTTCGGACGACCGCGGTTCATGCCTTCGTACTTGTCGACGATGCGCTGGAACTGGTCAGCCGGAGCCTCGCTGTACAGCGCGACTGGGTTGTTTTCGCTAGCTTTGGCCAAGGCGTCATATTCGGCCTGGTCCAGTTTCTTCGGCGATGCCTTCACTTCAGCGACCCATGCATCGAAGTCAGCTTGCGAGGTGGCAACAGCCTTGAATTTCATACCGGTGAAGCCGGCGCCGCTGTAGTTGGCGGAGATACCGTCAAACACACCGTTCTCGTTGGCGATCAGGTGCAGTTTGGTGGTCATGCCGGCCATGGCGTAGATCTGGCCGCCCAGACCCGGGATGAAGAAGGAGTTCATCACGGCGTCGGAGGTGACACGGAAGTTGACCGGGGTGTTGGCCGGGAAGACGATCTTGTTGACCGTGGCGATGCCCTGCTCCGGGTAGATGAACAGCCACTTCCAGTCCAGCGCGACCACGTCGATCTGCACCGGCTTCACATCGGAATCCAGTGGACGGTACGGGTCCAGCTTGTGGGTGGAGTGGTAGGTGAAGTAACCCAGGGCGATGATGATCAGGATCGGGATGATCCACACCGCAGCCTCGATCTTGGTCGAGTGCGACCAGTCGGGGGTGTAGGTGGCGGCCTTGTTGGAAGCACGGTACTTCCAGGCGAATGCCAGGGTCATGATGATCACGGGCACGACCACCAGCAGCATCAGGCCGGTGGCGATCAGGATCAGGTTCTTCTGCTCAATGCCGACCTGGCCCTTCGGGTCGAGCAGGGTCCAGTTGCACCCACTGAGTAAAAGCATGCCTAAAAAGGGCAATATGCCAAACAGTCTGGGGTAACGCTTTTTACTCATCTCACGACCTCTAGATCAGCTTGCTTCAATGCAATTTGTGTTTTGGTAGCCAACACTTCGTCCTGCCAAGTGCGGCAATTGGCGCCCGTACTCGCCCCTGCCAGGGATCCGACTGCAGGATCTTGGCGTCAAGCGGGTGTGCGGTGCTTATGGTTTCGTAGGCAACAGGCCTGTACTTCAGACCAAGTCCATTTGGTGCGGAAAACGCGGAGGGGGGTCCGCCCGGTATCGCCGTTGGGCGAAACTTGACGAAGTCAGCAAATGGAAAGCGCTGCGGCTTCCATCAATCCTGCGACTTGCAAGCAGTGCCGAACGGAAATTGGGGGCGATTGTAGATAGGTCGTTCAACGATGACTATGACTTATTGAGCAACAGTCTTTTACAGAATGCGTAACAATGCTGGTCAAAAAATCAACTTCGCGACAGTTTGTCGCACCCCTTCCAGTAGCCCTGAAAGCCTTGCCGCGCAAGGGCTGGTGGCTGACCTGGATCAATCGTGCGGTGCGCACTGCGGCTTATCTCGCCGCGCAATAGACCCAGGTCAATTCGGGACTTTGGTCTAAGCGCGACGTCGGTTTCGGTAGATCCCCAGGGGCACCAGCACCGCCGTCAGGACGAAGGCCACCAGCGCCCATTGCGCCAGCGACAGGCCGAGGATCGGCGGGTACGGGGTGGAGCAGAAACCGTCGACCTGGAAGGCCAGCGGCCAGAGCTTGGCCAGCGGCAGGTCGTCGACGATGGGCTGCAGGGTGTCGATGCCGCAGCTGACCATCGGGTTGGCGAGTATATACACATGGTTACCCGCCGCAATGATCCCACCGATGGCGCTGAGCACCACCAGCGCCTCGAAGAAGGTCAGGCTGCGACGCCCGGGCATGGCCGCGGCGATGAAGGCGAAGAGCGCGATGAACAGCAGGGCATAGCGCTGCAGGATGCACAGCGGGCAAGGCGCCTCGCCCAGCACCACCTGCATGTACAGGGCGCCGCCGATCAGCGCCAGGCAGATCACGCCGAGGAGCACCAGAAAGCGCCGTTCCCGATTCAGGCGCGATGAGAGTTCGTTCATTGCCGATTCCTTCGATGGAGAGTGGCAGCGCGGGCTGCCCGAGGGGCGCCCAGTCTACACGCTGGAGATGACCTTTGAATGCATCGAGGAGGGGCGTGCGCGGCTATCCATTGATGACCTAGTGTCCTGTCTCGGAAATACGTTCTCTTTTGGCGAGTGGCTTGGGTGTTCGGCCAAGGCGCCGCGACGAGTCATAGCAGGGCTATGGCGAGGAGTGGCAACGCCGGCCGGGCGCCCAAGACGCCGCCAAAAGTGAACAGCTTATTTCCGAGACAGGACACTAGGACCGAGCGGGTCGGTTTCGGTTCACTGGCGCACATGAAAAATACGCCAGCCCGAGCGCCGGACAGGGGCAGGCCCCTCGACACCCGGGAGTGAAGGATACAGTGATTAAAGGAGGATTAAAGATGAACGCGGGTGTAGAGGCGTTCATCACTTTCTATATAGAGAAGGGGTGGTAGGCCCAATGGCTGGCAAGCCAGCCCCCGCACGGAGAATGCAATGGTCCGCTTCGTTCTCGATTACCCACGGTTGGGAGCATCCGGTACGGGAGCTGGCTTGCGAGCAATTGGGATGGTGGGCATCCCCGGGGGCGCTTTGCGCCCCGTTCGCGGCACAAGGCCGCTCCTACAGGAGTGCGCGATCCCTGTAGGAGCGGCCTTGTGCCGCGAACGGGCTGCGCAGCAGCCCCCGGCGATTGCTACTCCAACGCCGCCGCCGGCCCGAAGAACTCGTAACGACTCTGCCCTTCCGGCACGCCCAAGCCCTTGAGCTGGCGCTTGATCGCGGCCATGAAGCCCTTCGGCCCGAGGAAGTAGGCATCGATGTCACGCTCACGCGGCAGCCACTCGCCCAGCAGCGCCTGGTCCAGCAGGCCCACGGCGTCGGCGACCTGGCTGCCATCCTCCTCGGCGTAGCAATAGAAGCGCTTGAGCTGCGGGTGACGCGCCGCCAGGCCGTCGACCCAGTCGCGGAACGCATGCACCGCGCCATTGCGCGCGCAATGGATGAAGTGCACCGAACGCTCGGTCTTGAGCGCCGCCTCGAGCATCGCCAGGGTCGGGGTGATACCCACGCCGCCACTGATCAGCACCAGCGGCTTGTCACTGGCGGCCAGGGTGAAGTCACCGGACGGCGGGAACAGTTGCAGGGTGTCGCCGACCATCAACCCGTCATGCAGGTAGTTCGAGACCTTGCCACCCGCCTCGCGCTTGACGCTGATGCGGTACTGCTCGCCGTCGCACAGGGCCGACAGCGAGTAGTTGCGACGCTGTTCCTGGCCATCGATGAACAGCTGCAGGCCGATATACTGGCCCGGCTCGGCCTTGAGCACCGGCTGGCCATCGACCGGGGCGAAGTAGAACGAGACGATCTCGCGGCTTTCCTGCTCGCGGCGCACCAGGCGGAATTCACGGGTACCGCGCCAGCCGCCGGCAGCCTGCTCCTTCTCTTTATAGAGGCTTTCTTCCGCGCCGATGAGGATATCGGCCAGCTGGCCATAGGCGGCGGCCCAGGCGGCGATCACTTCAGGGGTGGCGATGTCCTTGCCCAGCACTTCCTCGATGGCGCGCAGCAGGCAACTGCCGACGATCGGATAGTGTTCGGGGAGGATTTGCAGGGCCACATGTTTGTTGATGATCTGCCCGACCAGGCCGCCCAACTGCTCGAGCCGGTCGATGTGGCGGGCGTACATCAGCACGCCATTGGCCAGGGCGCGCGGCTGGTCGCCGCTGGCCTGGTGGGCCTGGTTGAACAGCGGACGTACCTCGGGGTACTCGCTGAGCATCAGTTTGTAGAAGTGGGTGGTCAGGGCCTCGCCACCGCTTTCCAGCAGGGGGACAGTGGCCTTGATGATTGCACGTTGTTCGGCATTGAGCATTGCGACAACTCCTGAGCCTTTGGCTTCGAATGGTTGCGTAAGGCTTTTCAGCAATCGTGCCAACTTTAAACACCAATAAAATCAGGCTTTTGAGCACATCAGTGTCATAAAGACACACCCAGGCGTATAGTCATTACGACCAACAGGAGTCCATATGACTGCAAAGCCCCTGCTCACCGCCCTCCTCCCCCTGGTCAGCGACCTCTCCTGCGACCTGCCCGACCAGGAGCGCTACCGCCGCCTGCTCGGTGCCATGCGTGGCCTGCTGCCCTGCGATGCTGCAGCGCTGTTGCGCCTGGACGGCGAATGGCTGGTGCCGCTGGCGGTGGACGGCCTGTCGCCAGACACCCTGGGGCGGCGCTTCAAGGTCAGCGAACACCCGCGCTTTCAGATTCTCCTCGGGCGCCCGGAGCCGACCCGCTTCGCCAGCGACAGCCCGTTGCCCGACCCTTATGACGGTCTGGTCAATGCCGAGCATGTCGACCTCGAAGTCCACGACTGCATGGGCTGCCCGTTGATGGTCGACGAGCGCCCGTGGGGCCTGCTGACCCTCGACGCCCTCACCCCCGGACAGTTCCAGAGCCTGGAGCTCGATGCCCTGCAGGCCTTCGCCAGCCTGGCCGCCGCCACGGTGACCGTGGCCGAGCGCATCGAGCACCTGGCCCTGCGCGCCGAGGACGAACACCAGCGCGCCGAGGTGTACCGCCAGGCCAGCGGCCAGGACCGGGAACTGATCGGCCAGAGCAAGGCGCACAAACGTCTGGTCGAGGAGATCCGCCTGGTCGGCGGCAGCGACCTGACCGTGCTGATCACCGGCGAGACCGGCGTCGGCAAGGAACTGGTGGCCCAGGCCCTGCACCACGCCAGCCAGCGTGCCGACAAACCGCTGGTCAGCCTCAACTGCGCCGCCCTGCCCGACACCCTGGTGGAAAGCGAATTGTTCGGCCATGTGCGCGGCGCCTTCACCGGCGCCCACGGCGAACGCCGGGGCAAGTTCGAGCTGGCCAACGGCGGCACGCTGTTCCTCGATGAGGTCGGCGAGCTGCCACTGGCGGTGCAGGCCAAGCTGCTGCGGGTGCTGCAGAGCGGGCAGCTGCAGCGGCTTGGCTCGGATCGCGAGCACCGCGTGGATGTGCGCCTGATCGCCGCGACCAACCGCGACCTGGCCGAGGAAGTGCGCAGCGGCCACTTCCGCGCCGACTTCTATCACCGCCTGAGCGTCTACCCGTTGCACGTGCCACCGCTGCGGGACCGGGGTCGCGACGTGCTGCTGCTGGCCGGCTACTTCCTCGAACAGAACCGCTCGCGCCTGGGGCTGGGCAGCCTGCGGTTGTCCGCAGACGCCCAGGCCGCACTGCTGGCCTACGGCTGGCCGGGCAATGTGCGCGAACTGGAGCATCTGATCGGCCGTTCGGCGCTCAAGGCGCTGGGGCAACACGGACAGCGGCCGAAGATCCTCACCCTGGAGGCGGCCGACCTCGACCTGCGCAACGTGGCGCCGACCCCGCAGTTAGAAACCGAGGTGCCGCCGGCCGACGCGCCATTGCCCGAGGGTGGGCTGCGCGAGGCAGTGGATGATTATCAGCGGCAGATCGTCGAAGCGTGCCTGAATCGCCACGGGGACAACTGGGCCGCCGCCGCGCGGGAACTGGGGCTGGACCGGGCCAACCTGAGCCGGTTGGCCAAGCGACTGGGACTGCGCTAGCTTCAGGCCATGTGCAGCCCCTGCAGGAGCGGCCTTGTGCCGCGAAAGGGCTGCGCAGCAGCCCCTCATATCGATGAAACGCTGAAACTGCCGGGGCCGCTTCGCGGCCCTTTCGCGGCACAAGGCCGCTCCTACAGTTACAGCCCCGCGATGGACTGCAAATAGCAAACTAAGCTAAAGCCTGACGCCAAAAAGCCGATAACCCGGCATCCTCCCCCATTTCGAACCGAAGGTTGCCCATGGCCACGCAAAAAGCCCGCGCGGACTCGTTGTCCCTGCTGCTGTTCACCCTGCGCAGCGGCAAGCTGATGGCAATCAACCTGCTCAAGGTCAGCGAGATCATCCCCTGCCCGCCGCTGACCAAGCTGCCGGAGGCCCACCCGCACGTCAAAGGCGTCGCCACCCTGCGCGGCAACTCGCTGTCGGTGATCGACCTGTCCCGGGCCATCGGCGAAATGCCCCTGGCCGACCCCGACGGCGGCTGTCTGATCGTCACCGAGATCAGCCGCTCGCGCCAGGGCCTGCACGTACAGGCGGTGAGCCGCATCGTCCATTGCCTGAGCACCGACATCAAGCCGCCGCCCTACGGTTCGGGCAACCGCTCGTTCATCACCGGCGTGACCCGGGTCGACAACGCCCTGGTGCAGGTGCTGGACATCGAGAAGGTCATCCATGGCATCGCCCCGCCGCCCCACGAGCCGCACCCGGGCGAAGTCAGCGAGGAAGACGCCAGCCTGCTGGCCGCCGCCAATATCCTGGTGGTGGACGACAGCCAGGTCGCGCTGCAGCAGTCGGTGCACACCCTGCGCAACCTCGGCATCGAGTGCCATACCGCGCGCAGCGCCAAGGATGCGATCAACGTGCTGTTGGAACTGCAAGGCACCGACAGGGAGATCAACATCATTGTCTCCGACATCGAGATGTCCGAGATGGATGGCTTCGCCTTCACCCGCACCTTGCGCGAAACCCCCGACTTCCAGCACCTGTACATCCTGCTGCACACCTCGCTGGACAGCGCGATGAGCGGCGACAAGGCCAAGCTGGCGGGGGCCAATGCGATCCTGACCAAGTTCTCCTCGCCGGAGCTGACCAACTGCCTGGTGACGGCGGCGCGGGCGGTGGTGTTCGAGGAGCGCTGAAAGCCAGAGCGTGAAGAGCCATGCGAGTGCATGGCTCTTGAGGCCTCAGCGGCTATTCGTCGACTGAGGGCGGGGCTGCGAGGCCGCCCTGGAAACGACTGGCTCTCGGTTCGGCGCTTTCACGGCCCCCCGCTTCCAGGTCGGCCACTGCTCGACCTTTTCTCGACATTCATCGAGGTAACGAAGAAATTCCTCTTTACTTCCGTTCATCGGAATCATCCTTCAAGTACATTGACAAAGTATACCCAGCCTCATCCTCATGATCGATGTATGAACAAGGCAGCATCTGGGTGCGCAATCTAGCATCTGCTTCAGTCCAGTCAACCGTTTGCCCATCCTCGGTCTTACGTATGACAGCGTAGCCGCTACCCAGACTCATGGAAAACAGATCAAAGAAGCTTCTTGGGCCCACGCCGATGAAGGCGTCAAAAAATACCCCTTTGTGCGAACGGTCCTGGGAAATCGAATCCGAATGAAATTTCTGAGCCTTACTCTTGGGGTAAGGCTCGACATAAACCACACGGTCGACACCTGCGGCAATAATGTGTTTTGCACAGTTGTGACAAGGGTAAGTGGTGCAATACAGCGTGCTATCAACTGCACTTACCCCCATTCTTGAAGATGACAGCAGCGCTTCCATTTCCGCATGGACGACCCGCCCGTATTCAGTGATATCTTTTATTCCGCTATTTCTTATCAACGGCGCCACCTCATCCCGACAGTGCTCGGGTAATGAGCGAATGATGTTGTCTACAATCTCCTTTTTTTGCATGGCGTTGGAGTCCTCGCCTCGTTTGTAGTCCCTTCCATCCTCCTCATCCACAATTTCATGTGCTTCACTCCTGGTTGGCCAGTACAGGCCGCCTCCTGCCTTGGGTACATCGTTAGCCCCCGTTGCGATGATGCAATCGTGCTTGGTCAGTACAGCACCGACCTGCCGTGATAGGTCAGCGGACCTCAGTGAGGCAGAAAATGCCATGAACATCGCATACTCATCGAAAGTGGGGGTGACGTAGGGCTTTCCGAACAACAGATCCAGAATTCGCCAGACCTGATTCTTGAGGGCATCAAGATTCCCGTCATAACTGACAAAGAAATCAGACAAATGGTAAGTATCTCGGGTGTGCTGCCCATGTGGCTCTTTTTCGTTCTCATCCCGTGAAATCAGATCCGCCGCCTGCTCCTTAGTCAACTGCAAGTCCTTGAGAAGATAGCGACTTCTGCGCTCATGGTCCGCATGCACGCCGATCAAGAAGAACCCTCCAGCGTAAATCTTCCGCAGTCGCTGCACCTCAAACGGTGTTTTCAGTGAGTTGATCAGATAGGCATTTCTACCAGGCGCTCCCTGATTTTTCTGGTACCTCAATTGGCTGATGGCGACAGCAGCACCCAACGCCAGTATCGAATTATCCCCTGACACCTCTCTTAACCGATTACCTTCACGCATGTACCTGTCTATACGCTCAACGCGGTTTTCTGTGTCCGGAACGTTCCCGATTTTTGAAATAACCTCACTGGATATACGAATGGAGTTAGAGGTATAGCGAAACGCCTTGAGCCGATCTTCGACAATTTGGCAAACCACTTTCAGGTCAGTTCCCAGTGCCCCGACGAATCCCAGAACCAACTCGGAATCCGCATAGGAATCATCTAGGAAGGACATATTCATGAATTCAGGAGCGTGCGCAAGATTTTCCATGAGTGGCCGGGCATCGGGCATGGCCTCACCGTCCTGTGACAGTATCCCTCTTACCAACTGCTCCAGTTCCAGGGAGGACTCCGGCTTCCCCTGAAAACTCAGTTCACCCGTGCCCGGGTACCAAGACATCACACCACCGCTATGGGTGCGAAACTCAAACTGGTTCGGGTTAAGTTCTTTCCATGTTCCAACCTGCGCCAATATTTCCAGGCGCTCCTTCAGTTGCGCGAATGATCCCTCGAAACGCATTCCATGACCTCACCGTTGCCCGTTGGCTTTTGAATCCCTACAGGTATAGCCACGAATCATCCTCTTTCCAGCGCGAGCAATGCTTGCTAATAAAGTTTCAGCCTTCCGCTAAAAACGTAGGAAAATTCGCAATTTGCGTTGCGCCAATGGAAAGGCATAATTCCCTCTCTTGTTGAGGTCATGCCCCATGCTACGTTCGATACTGCTTAGCCTTTCGTTACTAACCGTTTCCGCCCAAGCTTCGACGCCACAAGCCTGGAGCGACCAGCGCCAGCACATGCTCAAGGCCTGCCTGGCCGCCAGCCAGTTCAAGGATGCCCACGCCCTGGGCAAACCCGCCGAGTTCGACGACCAGGTCGGTTACAGCGCGCTGCTGATCGAAGGCACCTACCCCCAGAAGCACATGCAGAACCGCACCGGCACCGAGCTGTGCCTCTACGACCGCCAACGCCAGCAAGCCTTTACCAGCGAATGGGAAGCCGGCAAGCGATGAGCGACAGCATTCGCTTCGCCTGCACCGGCTGCGGCAAATGCTGCACGGGCCATCATGTGCCCCTGACGCTTGCCGAGGCCCATCAGTGGGCGGCCTCCGGCGGCCAGGTGGTGGTGCTGATCGAAGGGTTCATTGCCGATGGTCCTGGCATGCCGGCAGAGCAGCGCGAGCATGTGCTGCGCCGCTCGTTCCCGGTGCCCTGTGGCGCCGGGCAACTGCAGGTGTCGGTCACCTTCGCCGCGTTCAACCCGGGACGTTGTCGCAACCTCGATGACAACGACCTGTGCGGCATCTATGAAAGCCGGCCGCTGGTCTGCCGCATCTACCCGGCGGAAATCAACCCGCACCTGCCGCTGCGGCCGGAAAACAAGGACTGCCCGCCCGAGGCCTGGGAGCAGGGGCCTGAGCTGATTCATGGCAGCCTGCCGGTGGATGAGGCACTGCGCGCCTTGATCGAGGCCTCGCGCCAGGCGGACCGCGACGATATCGCCGCCAAGGTGGCGATATGCCAGGCGCTGGGGATGACCACCAGTGCGCTGAAGGGCAACGGGTTTACTGCGTGGTTGCCGGACATGGCGGCGTTCGCGGCGGTGCTGGAACAAGCGCCACAGGCGGTCGATGGGCCGTGGGGGGTGCATGTGCAGGACGAGGCGCTTGCGGCCGAACTACAAGCTCATCGCTTGCAGGTGACGGGCGAGGCGCCGGTCTACTATGCGTTCATCGGATTCTAGATAGATCCAATCGCGGGGCAAGCCCGCTCCCACGCCCTCCCCCTCCGATGCTTCGATGCTTCGATGCTTCGATGCTTCGATGCTTCGATGCTTCGATGCTTCGATGCCAACATTGTGGGAGCGGACTTGCCCCGCGATAGGGCCGGCCCTGACAACTCAATCAATCACTGACACCGCCGCCAGAACTCATCCGCCAGCCGCCGCAGGTCCTTGGCCAGGTCCGCCACGTCACTGGCACTGCTATGACTGCGCTGCCCGACGCTGACCGTCGCCTCGCTGGCCTGGCGGATGCTGGTGATGTTGCGGTTGATGTTCTCGCTGACCTGGCTCTGCTGCTCCACTGCCGCGGCGATCTGCAGGCTCATCTCGTTGATCTGGTTGACCCGCACGCTGATGCTGTCCAGCGCGTCGCTGGCCAGCTGCGCCTGCTCGACACTGTGCCCGGCATGGGCGCTGCTCTGCTGCATCACCTGCACCGCCGCGCGGGCGCCGTCCTGCAGGGCGGCGATCATGCGCTGGATATCGTGGGTGGACTGCGCGGTGCGCTGGGCCAGACCGCGCACCTCGTCGGCGACCACCGCGAAGCCACGCCCCTGGTCACCGGCCCGGGCCGCCTCGATGGCGGCGTTGAGCGCCAGCAGGTTGGTCTGCTCGGCAATGCCGCGGATCACATCGAGCACCCCGGAGATCTCGCTGCTGTGACTCTCCAGCTGGTGGATCACCTCGCTGGCCTCGACCAGTGAACCTGCCAGGTCCTGGATCGCGCAGCGGTTGCGGTCGACCAGCTGGTGGCCGGACTGGGTCTCGTCCTCGGCCTGGTCGGCGGCCATCGCCGCCATCTGCGCGCTGCTGGCCACCTGGGCGACGCTGGCGCTCATCTGGTGGATCGCGGTGGCCACCTGGTCGGCTTCGCTCTGCTGCTCAAGGCTGTTGGCATGACTGCTGTGCAAGGCCTCGACCAGCGAGCCGGAATGTCCGGCCAGGCGTGACGAGGTATCGCCGATACGCCCGACCACCGCCCCCAGCTGCGCCTTGAGCATGCGCATGGCGAACTCGATCTGCCCCAGGCCATCACGCCGGCCGGTGTACAACTGCTGGCTCAGTGGGTTGTCGGCGATCGCCTGGGCCTGCTGGCGCAGCCGCTCGTAGGGGCGCAGCAGTAACAGGATCGCCAGGCTGCTAAAACCTGCCGCCGCCACCACTTCTACCAGCGATTCCAGCAGCGGCGCCCCCAGCCACCACTGCCCGGCCCCCAGCACCAACGCCAGCACGACGCCGACCGCCAGCGACAGACGCGAACCCAGCCCCAGCACCGGCAAGCGCTCGCGCCAGCCACGTCGACCTTCGCGCAGACGCGCATAACACCGTTCAGCCGCGGCGACCTGCTCGGCCCCGGGCTTGGTCCGCACCGACTGGTACTCCAGCGCCTGCCCGCCGCTGCTGATCGGCGAGACGAAGGCGCTCACCCAGTAGTGGTCGCCGTTCTTGCAGCGGTTCTTCACCAGCCCCATCCACGAGCGCCCGGCCTTGAGCGCCTGCCACATCTGGGCAAATGCCTGGGGCGGCATGTCGGGGTGGCGGACGATGTGATGGGCGTTGCCCAGCAGCTCCTCGCGGGAGAATCCGCTGACCCGCAGGAAATCGTCATTGGCATAGGTGATGCGGCTGTCCAGGTCGGTGGTGGACAGGATATTGGCGTCGCCGGGGTAATCCACTTCGCGACCGGTAACAGGCATATTGCACTTCATCGGAGGCTCTCGTTGTTGTACGTGAAATCGGCAGGGCGTACGACTCTAGGGGCAAACGCCGGCGCAACATTGATCCATGGCAGGGTATTGGCACTTGGCCATCAAGCCGCCGAAACTGACAGCCGTGACAGCCAGGCGTCACGCTGCCGACCCGGTCGGCGCGCTATAACCCTGCAATAGCCGAATCCTTTTCTTAGCCCCTTGGCCAAGGTGCCCGCCCCGATGCGACGTCCGTCCCGCTCCCTCGTTATCGCCGCCCTGGCCCTTGTCCTGCTGGCCGTCGTCGGCACCTGGCAGGGATTGCGCCACGAAGCCCCGGCCAGCCGCGCCGCCAGCGCGATCCCCGTGCGGGTGGTCGCGGTGGCCCAACAGGACGTGCCGCGCTACCTCGACGCCATCGGCTCGGTGCTGTCGCTGCACAGCGTCGAGGTCCGCCCCCAGGTCGAGGGCGTGCTGACCCAGGTGCTGGTCAAGGAAGGCCAGTGGGTCAGCCAGGGCGACCTGCTGGCCACCCTCGACGACCGGGCGATCCGCGCGAACCTTGACCAGGCCCGCGCCCAGCTCGGCCAGACCCAGGCGCAGTTGCAGGTGGCCAACGTCAACCTCAAGCGCTACCAGTTGCTGAGCACCGACGACGGCGTGTCGAAGCAGACCCTCGACCAGCAGCAGGCCCTGGTGAACCAGTTGCAGGCAACCATCAAAGGCAACCAGGCGGCCATCGACAACACCGCGGTACAACTCAGCTACACACAGATCCGCTCGCCGGTCACTGGCCGCGTCGGCATCCGCAACGTCGACCCCGGCAATCTGGTGCGTACCAGCGACACCCAGAGCCTGTTCAGCGTCACCCAGATCGACCCGATCGCCGTGGAGTTCGCCCTGCCTCAGCAGCAGCTCCCGGTCCTGCAGGGCTTGCTGAAATCGCCTACCCCCGCCGAGGTCGAAGCGTACATGGACGCCGACGGTGAACGCAGCCTGCTCGCCAAGGGTCACCTGATGCTGATCGACAACCAGGTCTCGACCACCACCGGCACGGTGCGGATCAAGGCCGAGTTCGACAACCAGGACGGCCGCCTGTGGCCCGGCCAGCTGGTCACCGTGCGCCTGCGCACGGCGGTGGACGAGGACGCCCTGGTGGTGCCGCCGCCGGTGGTGCAACGCAGCATCGACGGCCACTTCGTCTACCGCATGGACGGCGACAAGGTCAGCGCCGTGCCGGTCAAGGTGGTGTACCAGGACAGCACGCTGAACGTCATCGCCGGGGTCAAGGCCGGCGATTGCCTGCTGCTCGATGGACAGTCGCGGCTCAAGCCGGGGAGCCACGTGGAGCTCAGTGGCGAGTCACAGTGCAAGCAGTCGCAGCGCCTGGCGGATGGCAATCGCGGGACAAGCCCGCTCCCACCCAGGCAGCACCAGGACGTGGGAGCGGGCTTGCCCCGCGATGAGGCCCTTACCGACAACGCCAAAGCCGAGGCGAGCCAGCCATGAACACCCGCAACGGCGTCTCGGCCTGGTGCATCGACCACCCCATCGCCACCCTGCTGCTGACCTTCGCCCTGGTGCTGCTGGGCGCCATCGCCTTCCCGCGCCTGCCGGTGGCGCCCCTGCCCGAGGCCGACTTCCCGACCATCCAGGTCACCGCCCAATTGCCCGGCGCCAGCCCGGAAACCATGGCCTCGTCGGTGGCGACGCCCCTGGAGGTGCAGTTCAGCGCCATCCCCGGCATGACCCAGATGACCAGCAGCAGCGCCCTGGGCTCGACCAACCTGATCCTGCAGTTCACCCTCGACAAGAACATCGACACCGCCGCCCAGGAAGTCCAGGCGGCGATCAACACCGCCACCGCGCGCCTGCCCCAGGACATGCCCAGCCCGCCCACCTGGCGCAAGGTCAACCCGGCCGACAGCCCGGTGCTGATCCTCACCGTCAGCTCGACGCAGATGCCCGGCAATGAGCTCAGCGATTACGCCGAGACCCTGCTGGCCCGCCAGCTCAGCCAGATCGACGGGGTCGGCCTGATCAACATCACCGGCCAGCTGCGCCCGGCCATCCGCGTGCAGGCCCAGCCCGAGAAGCTCGCCGCCATCGGCCTGACCCTGGCCGATATCCGCCTGGCCATCCAGCAGACCAGCCTCAACCTGGCCAAGGGCGCGCTATATGGCGAGCACAGCGTGTCGACCCTTGCCGCCAACGACCAGCTGTTCCACCCCGAGGACTACGCCAGGCTGATCGTCAGCTACCGCAACGGCGCGCCGGTGCACCTGGCTGACGTGGCCAAGGTGATCGATGGCGCCGAGAACGCCTATGTGAAGGCCTGGTCCGGCGACCGGCCGGGGCTGAACCTGGTGATCTTCCGCCAGCCCGGCGCCAACATCGTCGACACCGTGGACCGGGTGCTCGACGCCCTGCCGCGCCTGCAGGAGATGCTGCCGGCGGCGGTCGATGTCTCGGTGCTGCAGGACCGCACCCAGACCATCCGCGCCTCGCTGCACGAGGTCGAGCTGACCTTGATGATCGCCGTGGCCCTGGTGATCGGGGTGATGGCGCTGTTCCTGCGCCAGTGGTCGGCGACCTTCATCGTCTCCAGCGTGCTCGGCGTGTCGCTGATCGCCAGTTGCGCGCTGATGTACGTGTTCGGTTTCAGCCTCAACAACCTGACCCTGGTGGCCATCGTCATCGCCGTGGGCTTCGTGGTGGATGACGCCATCGTCGTGGTGGAGAACATCCACCGCCACCTGGAGGCCGGCGACGACAGCCGCACCGCCGCGCTCAAGGGCGCCGGCGAGATCGGCTTCACCGTGGTGTCGATCAGCTTCTCGCTGATCGCCGCGTTCATCCCGCTGCTGTTCATGGGCGGCGTGGTCGGCCGGCTGTTCAAGGAGTTCGCCCTGACCGCCACCGCGACCATCCTGATTTCGGTGGTGGTCTCGCTGACCCTGGCGCCGACCCTGGCCGCGCTGTGCATGCGCCGCCCGCCCGAGGAGCAGCACGGCGGCCTCGGCCAGCGCCTGGTGCGCTGGTACGAAAAGGGCCTGGACCGGGCCCTGGTGCATCGGCGCATCACCCTCGGCGTGTTCGGCCTGACCCTGGCGCTGGCGGTGGCCGGTTACGTGGCCATCCCCAAGGGCTTCTTCCCGTTGCAGGACACCGGTTTCATCCTCGGCACCACCGAAGCGGCGGCGGATGTCTCCTACCCGGCGATGATCGAGAAACACCAGGCCCTGGCGAAGATCATCGAGGCCGACCCTGCGGTGCGCGCCTTCTCCCACTCGGTCGGCGTCACCGGCAGCAACCAGACCATCGCCAACGGCCGCTTCTGGATTTCCCTCAAGCCCCGTGGCGAACGCGATGTGTCGGCCAGTGAATGGATCGACCGCATGCGCCCGAAACTGATGCAGATCCCCGGCATCGTCCTGTACCTGCGCGCCGGGCAGGACATCAACCTCAGCTCCGGCCCCTCGCGCACCCAGTACCAGTACGTGCTCAAGAGCAACGACGGCGTGGCGCTGAACCTGTGGACCCAGCGCCTGACCGAGCGCTTGCGCGAAAATCCGGCGTTTCGCGACCTGTCCAACGACCTGCAGTTGGGCGCCAGCGTCACCCGCATCGACATCGACCGCCAGGCCGCGGCGCGCTTCGGCCTGACCACCACCGACGTCGACCAGGCACTGTATGACGCCTTCGGCCAGAGACAGATCAGCGAGTTCCAGACCGAGACCAACCAGTACAAGGTGATCCTCGAGCTGGACGCCCGCCAGCGGGGCAAGGCCGAGAGCCTCAACTACTTCTACCTGCGCTCGCCGCTGTCCGGCGAGATGGTGCCGCTGTCGGCCCTGGCCCATGTCGCGCCGCCCAGCACCGGGCCGCTGTCGATCAGCCACGACGGCCTATTCCCGGCGGCCAACCTGTCGTTCAACCTGGCCCCCGGCGTGGCCTTGGGCGATGCGGTGCAGATCCTCGAACGCACCCAGCGCGAGCTGGGCATGCCCGATTCCATCGCCGGCAACTTCCAGGGCGCGGCCCAGGCGTTCCAGAGCTCGCTGTCGAGCCAGCCGTACCTGATCCTCGCCGCGCTGGTGGCGGTGTACATCATCCTCGGCGTGCTCTACGAGAGCTTCGTGCACCCGCTGACCATCATCTCCACCTTGCCCTCGGCGGGCCTGGGCGCGCTGATCCTGCTGTGGCTGATGGGCCAGGACTTCACCATCATGGGCCTGATCGGCGTGGTGCTGCTGATCGGCATCGTCAAGAAGAACGGCATCCTGCTCATCGACTTCGCCCTCGACGCCCAGCGTCACCATGGCATGACGCCAGAGCAGGCGATCCGCCAGGCATGCCTGGTGCGCTTCCGTCCGATCATCATGACCACCCTGGCCGCGCTGCTTGGCGCGGTGCCGCTGATGTTCGGCTTCGGCACCGGCGCCGAGCTGCGCCAGCCGCTGGGCATCGCCGTGGTCGGCGGCCTGCTGGTGAGCCAGGCCCTGACGCTGTTCACCACCCCGGTCATATACTTGGCCCTGGAGCGTCTGTTCCACCGCCGCCGGGCCGCTGCCGCCCCCGCGCCGACCGCCAGTTGAGACAAGACCATGCGTGTGCTGATCATCGAAGACGAAGAGAAAACCGCCGACTACCTGCATCGCGGCCTCACCGAGCAGGGCTTCACCGTCGACCTGGCCCGCGACGGCATCGACGGTCTGCACCTGGCCCTGGAAGGCGACTACGCGGTGATCGTGCTCGACGTGATGCTGCCGGGCCTGGATGGCTATGGCGTGTTGCGCGCACTGCGGGCGCGCAAGCAGACGCCGGTGATCATGCTCACCGCCCGCGAGCGGGTCGAGGACCGTATCCACGGCCTGCGCGAAGGCGCCGACGACTACCTGGGCAAGCCGTTCTCGTTCCTCGAACTGGTCGCCCGCCTGCAGGCGCTGACCCGGCGCAGTGCCATCCACGAGCCCTTGCAGATTCAGGTCGCCGACCTGTGGATCGACCTGATGGCGCGCAAGGCCACCCGCGCGGGATCGCGCCTGGACCTGACCGCCAAGGAGTTCTCGCTGCTCAGCGTGCTGGCCCGGCGCCAGGGCGAGATCCTGTCCAAGACCGCCATCGCCGAGCTGGTCTGGGACATCAACTTTGACAGCGACGCCAATGTCGTCGAGGTGGCCATCAAGCGCCTGCGCGCCAAGCTCGACGGGCCGTTCGACAACAAGCTGCTGCATACCATTCGAGGCATGGGTTATGTCCTGGAGAACCGTGGGTAGCCTCAGGGGCGCTGCACGCATTTCGTTGATAGCGTGGGAGCGGGCTTGCCCCGCGATGCAGGCGGCGCCGTGGATGGCACCGGCTTGGCCGGTGTTCGCGGGGCAAGCCCGCTCCCACGAACCTCCGACGGGCAATCGGACATGAACCTCTTGCGTGCCAAACCCGGCAACTCCATCGCCCTGCGCCTCTCGGCCCTGTTCACCCTGGTGGCCCTGGCCGTGTTCGTGCTGATCGGCAGCGCCCTGTACCGCCAGGTCGACCGCAGCCTCGACCTGCTGCCGGCCGCCGAACTGGACGCGCGCTTCAGCGTGCTCGAATCCACCCTCAACCGCTACGGCACTCCCGAGCACTGGGCCAAGATCAACAACAAGCTCAACCTGCTCAGCGAGGAAGACCGACGCATCCGCTTCTGGGTGGTGAGCAGCAACCCGGCCTTCGAATACGGCCATCCCACCGAGCAGGTGCGCGGCTTCGCCGAGGGCGCGCCGGGCATGCGCGACCTGCGCCTGAGCGACAGCCCCTACCCGTACAAGGTGTTGGTCAGCGAACTGCCGGCACTGGGTGAGCGCCCATCGCTGCGCTTTCTGATCGGCATCGACACCGAGACCTTCTGGCAGGCCCAGCACAGCCTGCTGGTGGCCATCGTCGGCCTGGCCGCCTTCGGCGTGCTGCTGGCCTCGCTACTCGGCTACTGGGTCGCGCGCATCGGCCTCAAGCCTCTGCTGGCGCTGTCGGACGAAGCCCAGGCCCTGGCCCCGCCACGCCTGGACGGGCGCCTGCAGACCCGCGACCTGCCGCCGGAACTGGCGCAGTTCGCCGGTGCCTTCAACGCCGCCCTCGACCGGGTCAGCCAGGCCTATTCGCAACTCGAGGCGTTCAACGCCGATGTCGCCCACGAACTGCGCTCGCCGCTGACCAACCTGATCGGCCAGACCCAGGTCGCCCTGACCCGCGGGCGCAGCGCCGAGCACTACTTCGAGGTGCTGCAATCGAACCTCGAAGAGCTGGAGCGCCTGCGCAGCATCATCAACGACATGCTGTTCCTGGCCAGCGCCGACCAGGGCAGCAAGGCCACCTCGCTGACCAGCGCCTCACTGGCCGAGGAAGTGGCCACCACCCTCGACTACCTCGATTTCATCCTCGAGGACGCCCAGGTCAGCGTCAGCGTCAGCGGCGACGCCCAGGCCTGTTTCGAGAAGGCCCAGCTGCGCCGGGCGCTGATCAACCTGCTGAACAACGCCGTGCAGCACACCGCGCCGCACCAGGTGATCCAGGTGCGCATCGAGGCGGGCGAGGAACAGGTCAGCATCGCCGTGAGCAACCCGGGGCCGGCGATTGCCGACGAGCACCTGCCGATGCTGTTCGAGCGCTTCTACCGGGTGGATGCGGCACGCGCCAACAGCGGCGGCGGCAACCACGGACTGGGCCTGGCCATCGTCAAGGCGATCGCCCTGATGCACGGCGGCAGTGTTTTCGTGCACAGCGAAGCGGGCGCCAATACCTTCGGTATCAACTTGCCAAACGCTCAACTACGCGGGTTTGCGGTAAAAGTCTGAGTGTTTTTGCCGTGATCATTACTTTTTGCGCAACAGTGCTTATCTGAACAGCCTCTGTTTCCCCGCTGTTTACAGGACTAACTTTAGCCCTGTCTCCATTAGCACTTGCCGCGCAAGAAGGTTGCATCACATGTCCAACAGTATGGGTATTGCCAGCGTGTTCGTCCTGTCTTCCCTGTTGTTGTCGCCCCTGGCCATGGCGGAAGAATCCCCGGCCTTTGTCGCCCGTAACGCTGAGTTTGCCGCCGTTCACCAAGAGGCTCGCGAAGCCTACGCCGCGCAACAGGCCGATGCGGTAAAAGACGCACGGCAGACTGCTTCCAAAGTCTCTGTCGACACCGATGCCGACAGCTGATTGGCCTGACTCCAGTTTCCAGTTTTCCCTTGGCTACACCATGGGCAGTGCCCGTGACGATATGTTAGCCTTTCAAAGCCGCTGCCTTTCAGCGGCTTTTTTTATGCGTCGAAAATATCAGCCTGGCTGTTACGTCTCTAATAAGAACTTGCAGACACGACAATAAAAAACTGCCCCATCGCTTGACCAAAGGAGTTTGTACCGGTGTCTTTTGCGTTTCGTTTCACCCCGTTGTTCGTTGCATTGGCCGCAACGATGCCCGTGGCCGCACAGGCCGATGAAGACAAGGCTGAAGGCTTCATCGAGGGTTCCACGCTGAACCTGCATTTCAGAAATGCCTACTTCAACCGCAACGAGAAGAATGCCTCGATCAAGGACAAGCGCGAGTGGGGCCAAGGCGCCGTCGCCCGCTTCGAGTCCGGCTACACGCCGGGCGTGATCGGCTTCGGCCTCGACGCCCACGCCATGGTCGGCCTGAAGCTGGACGGCGGCGGTGGCCGCGCCGGCACCTCGATCCTGCCAAGCGCGCCGGAAGACAAGGCACGCCACGCCTTCTCCACCGCCGGCGGCGCGATCAAGCTCAAGGGCTTCGACACCGAGTTCAAGGCCGGTGACCTGTTCCTCACCAACCCGGTGATCGCCGGTGGCGAAAGCCGCATGCTGCCGCAGACCTTCCGCGGCGTCGCCGTGACCAACCGCAGCATCGACGGGCTGATGCTCGAAGGCGGCAAGGTCAGCTTCACCAAGCCGTACAACCAGAGCGGCCACCGCCGCATCAACACCTACTACAGCAACCAGACGCGCGAGCAGGACAGCCAGAACCTGAGCTGGGCCGGCGCCTCCTGGAGCGGCACCGAAGGCGTTACCGCCAACGTCTACGCCGCCGAGCTGAAGGACATCTGGAACCAGTACTACGCCGACTTCGACTACACCTACCAGGTCAACGATCTGGTCAGCCTGAACCCGGGCGTACACTTCTACCACACCCAGGACACCGGCCAGTCGAAGCTGGGCGACATCGACAACAACACCTGGAGCGTGCACTTCACCGTGGCCGCCGGGTACCACAGCGTCACCGCCGCCTACCAGCGAGTCAACGGCGACACGCCGTTCGACTACATCAACCTGGGCGACAGCATCTTCCTCGACAACTCGCGCATGTACTCGGACTTCAACGCGCCGAACGAGCGTTCCTGGAAGCTGCAGTACGACTACGACTTCGCCGGCCTCGGCATGCCGGGCCTGAGCACCTCGCTGTCGTACTCGCGCGGCAAGGCCGACCTGACCAAGGCCAGCCAGGACACCCAGTACTACGCCTTCTATAACGCCGACGGCGAGAATGCCCGGCACTGGGAGCGCGACTTCGACGTGAAGTACGTGTTCCAGCAAGGCCAGCTGAAGGACCTGTCGGTGCTGCTGCGCTATGCCACGCACCGGGCCAACGCGGCGTACTCGAACATCCAGGACAACAACGAATTCCGCGTGATCGTGGATTATCCGCTGAACGTGTTCTGATCCGAAACCGATCGCGGGGCAAGCCCGCTCCCACGCCAGGTGGCTTATCAGGCGTGGGAGCGGGCTTGCCCCGCGATGGGCTTCAACGGTTACGGTTCAAGCCGATCTCCAGGTCATTGATCAACGCCTTGGCCATGGCGCTGAGGATCCGCGCCGCACTCCCCGCTTTCAAATCCCCTTCGAAAACACTCCAGGAACGTCGAAACGCCGGCAGTGGCACAAGGCTCGGCTGCTCGCTCATGGCTGCACCTCCAGCGACCTGGCGTGGGCCATCAGGCAGCTCAGCAGCCGGCTGAGGATGGAAATGTTATCCACCAGGATCTCGGGACGCTCATCCACGGGAAAGGCCATGTAGACGTCGCAAGTGCGGGTCATCATGGTCATCAGGACGGCGGCATGCTCCCAGACTTCGGCCAGCGGCAGGTGGTCGATGATGGAGATGTAGGGGATGGGGGGATCAGGTACCAGCTTCTTCATGTGCGTTTTCCAATGTCAATAAAGGAAACCGCCAGCTCATCCTTTCTCACCAGATAAGGGTGGCAGCCGTACATGGGGTGAGAAAACCGAGGACATCGGAACCCGGCCAGACCTAGGTCTGCCCATGCACAGCTGCCGTAACAGAATGCGGGACCAACATCGTTCGGGTTTCTCACACCCGATCACCAAATTCGGCGACCCGAAGACGTTAGCCCTGATGCATTTCCCCGCCTATCCAGACCCTTCCGGCAGACGCGTAGGATAGGTCCCAAGCTCGGCCCAACTGAAGCATTTGGTTTCAGATTCGGAAATGTCGTACATCCCATCGCGGGGCAAGCCCGCTCCCACGACCATGACCTGGCCCTGGCGAATGGTGGGAGCGGGCTTGCCCCGCGATGGACCTACTGAATCATTTCCGTCGGCCAAATCAGCTTTGATCTTGTCCGACAATCCCGCCTTGCCTAAAATACCGCCGCCGCTTTCCGGCCCACTCCCCATGGATCCCGGGGCTTATGCAGTTGCGAGCATGACGTTGCCCACCCGATCACCACGATCCGCCCTGTACAAGTCACACCCCGAGCTGGTCCTCAACCTGGGCAGCTGCCTTGCCGTGCTCGCCATCGTGGCCATCGTCAGCTACCTGCTGGCCCGCGAGCGCGACAGCGTCGAGCAATCGGAAATGCGCTCCTCGAGCAACATCGTGCAGTTGATCGAAAGCGACATCCTGCGCAACGTCGAACTCTACGACCAGTCGCTCAAGGGCCTGATCTGGGCCGTGCAGCACCCCGAGCTGCTCAACGTGCCGGCCAAGCTGCGCCAGCAGATCCTCTTCAACCAGGCCTTCTCCGCGCCGGTGCGCGGTGACATCCTTTGGCTCGACGCCAAGGGCGATGTGCTCGGCGACTCCACCAGCGCGGTGCCGCGCCAGGCCAACTTCGCCGACACCGTGGCCTTCCAGGCCCACCGCGACCGCCCGGGCCTGGGCCTGCTGATCAGCCCGCCGTTCAAGGCGCGGCTGGGCGAGCTGGACTGGTGCATCAGCTTCAGCCGGCGCATCTCCGGCGCCAACGGCGAATTCCAGGGCCTGGCCGCCGGGGCCCTGCGCCTGTCCTACTTCAACGAGCTGTTCCAGCGCCTGGACATCGGCGTGGACAGCAGCATCAACCTGCTCAACACCGACGGCCAACTGCTGGCACGCCAGCCAACCCGCCCGCAGGACCCGTTGATCGGCACCAGTTTCAGCGAACGCCCCAACTTCAAGCGCATCCTCGAGGAGCGCAGCGGCAGCTTCACCGCCCGCTCGACTACCTATGAAGGCCAGCGCCTCTACACCTTCGCCCGAGTTGCCGACCTGCCGCTGATCGTGCTGGTGGCGCACTCGGCCGACGAGGTGTTCCAGTCGTGGCGCCGCACCGCGATCGTGGTCAGCGTGGCCACCGGCGTGCTGTGCATCGGCATCCTCTGGCTGACCCTGCTGCTGGGCCGTGAATTGCGCCGCCGCCACGATGCCGAGCAAGGCCTGGCCACGCTTGCCGCCACCGACAGCCTCACGGGCCTTGCCAACCGTCGTCGCCTGGACCAGGTGTTGCGCCAGGAATGGGCGCGCGCCCAGCGCAACCGCAAGCCGCTGGCGGTGCTGATGGTGGATGTGGATCACTTCAAGGCGTTCAACCAGCGCCATGGCCATGCCGGCGGCGACCACGTGCTGCGCGAGGTGGCCACGACCCTTGAGCTGTGCATTCGGCGCCCGGCGGACCTGGCGGCGCGTTATGGCGGGGAGGAGTTCCAGGTGGTGCTGCCGGAAACCGAGCTGGCTGGCGCCCGGTTGCTGGCCGAACGCATTCGCGCCAGCGTCGAGGCGATGCCGCCGTTTGGCGATGACGAGCGGTCGGTGACGGTCAGCGTGGGGATCGGCCTGCATGTGCCGGGCACCGCGCAGGATTTGTCGACGCTGCTGGCCGATGCGGACGAGGCGCTTTACCGGGCTAAGGCCAATGGCCGGAATCGGGTTGAAGGGCCGATGGCCTAAGGGGCCGCTTCGCGCCCCTTTCGCGGCACAAGGCCGCTCCTACAGAGAGGAATGCGTTCCCCTTGTAGGAGCGGCCTTGTGCCGCGAAAGGGCCGCAAAGCGGCCCCAAAGATCTCAAGACCGAGCACGTGCCGCGTTACGCAGCGCCTTCACCTGGTCATGATTGCGCTGCACGCCCTGCAGCTGCTTCTCCACCAGCGTATAGCTCTGGTCATTGGCCGAGCGCCCCAGCTTGACCAGCTTCTCGCGGGCCTCTTTGTAGGCCTTGAGCGCATGGTCTTCACCACGCTCCACCTCGTTGAGCACCGCCTCTTCATCCTTGCCGGTGACCATCGACTTGAGGTTGACCCAGCCGCGGTGCAGGTCGCCGCTGATGCTGGTGCTGGTCTCCGGGTCACCACCCAGCCGGCGCACCTCGCCCTGCAGCTCGGCCGCGGCACTGGCGCACTCGCTGGCGCGCTGCACGAAGAAGGCTTTGAGTTGTGGGTTCTTCACATCCTCGGCGGAGGTCTTGAAGCCTTTCTCACCGTCCTTGCTGTACTCGATCAGGTCGTTGAGTACATCGATCGTGTCTTTGTTGGGATTGCTCATGGCAACAAACTCCTTGGCAGGTGATAGTCACCTTTACCGGAGCAGGCTTCGTGCCAGGCTAATGAATATTAAATTATTCATTAAAATCAATAGCTTGAAATGAAAAACAAAAAACCTGAAAACGGCGTTCTGCATGATCGCCGCTTGGGTCGTCGTGCAGTTTGCAGTATGGTCCGCGCTTCACCTGCCACAGGCCGATGCCCGATGAAACCCGAATCCCTGCAACTGCTGGTCACCCGCACCATGCCCTTCGGCAAGTACCAGGGGCGGATCATTGCCGACCTGCCCGGCGATTACCTGGCGTGGTTCGCCCGCAAGGGCTTCCCGCCCGGGGAGCTGGGCGCGTTGCTGGCGTTGATGCATGAGATCGACCACAACGGGCTGGGTGATCTGTTGAAGCCATTGCGGGGCAAGCCCCGGGGGTGACGGCCCTCTCTGTAGGAGCGGCCTTGTGCCGCGAAAGGGCTGCAAAGCAGCCCCATTCACTGTGTATGACGCTGAAATCCTGGGGCCGCTCCGCGCCCCTTTCGCGGCACGAGGCCGCTCCTACAGGGATTGCGCCGGGCCTGGCTACGCCTTGGCCGGCGCCACCACCATCTCCACCTGTTCGCTCTTCTTGATCACGGCATACACCACCGCCGTCAGCAGGCTGCCGGCCACGATCGCCAGCAGGTACAGCAGCGCATGGTTGATCGCGTTGGGGATCAGCAGCACGAACAGGCCGCCATGGGGCGCCATCAGCTTACAGCCGAAGTACATCGACAAGGCCCCGGTCAGCGCGCCACCGGCGATGCTCGCCGGGATCACCCGCAACGGGTCCTTGGCGGCGAACGGGATCGCCCCTTCAGAGATGAAGCACAGCCCCAGCGCCAGCGCGGCCTTGCCGGCCTCGCGCTCGCTCTGGGCGAACTTGCGTCGGGCCAGGAAGGTGGCGATGCCCAGGCCGATCGGCGGCACCATGCCGGCGGCCATGGTCGCGGCCATCGGCGCGTAGCTCGACGACGCCAGCAGCCCTACCGAGAACGCATAGGCGGCCTTGTTGATCGGGCCGCCCAGGTCCACACACATCATGCCGCCGAGCAGCAGCCCGAGCAGGATGGCGTTGGTAGTGCCCATGCTGTCGAGGAAGTGGGTCAGCCCTTCGAGCATGGCGGCCACGGGCTGGCCGACCACATAGATCATCACCAGGCCGGTGAACAGGCTGGCCAGCAGTGGGATGATAAGGATCGGCTTGAGCGCGTCGAGGCTACTGGGCAGGCGCACCCAACGGGCGATGGCCTTGGCGCTGTAGCCGGCCAGGAAGCCGGCGACGATGCCGCCAATGAACCCCGCCCCCAGCGTACTCGCCAGCAAGCCGCCGATCATCCCGGGCGCCAGCCCCGGACGGTCGGCGATGGACCAGGCGATGTAGCCGGCGAGCAGCGGCACCATCAGCTTGAACGCCGCCTCACCACCAATCTGCATCAGCGCGGCGGGCAGCGTGCCGGCCTCCTTGTAGGCCTCGATGCCGAACACGAACGACAAGGCGATCAGCAGGCCGCCGGCCACCACCATCGGCAGCATGAACGACACCCCGGTCAGCAGGTGCTTGTAGACGCCCGTCTTCTCGGCCTGCTGCACCGCGCCAGGCGCATCCCCCGCAGCCTCCACCTTGCCCTCGGCCAGTGCCTTGTCCAGCGTGGCGCGGGCCTGCTTGAGGGCGATGCCGGTACCGCAACGATAGATGCGCTTGCCGGCGAAACGCGCAGCCGGCACTTCGATATCGGCGGCCAGCAGCACCACGTCGGCCTCGGCGATGGCTTCGGCCGGCAGCGGGTTGCGCGCGCCGACCGAGCCCTGGGTCTCCACGGTGAGCCGGTAGCCCATGGCCTGCGCCGCCTGTTGCAGCGCTTCGGCGGCCATGAAGGTGTGGGCCACGCCGGTCGGGCAGGCAGTCACCGCGACGATTTTCGGCGCGCTGCCCTGCGGGGGCGGCGCCGACTCGTGTACCCGCGCCTCGGCGGCGGCCTGGTCAAGAAACCCCTCGCGGTCCGCCAGTGCCTGGGCCGGCGTGCTCTGGTACAGGCGCTTGCCCGCGAAGCGCGCCAGGTCCATCGGCCCGGTGCTGACCACCAGCACCCAGTCGGCATCAAGGATCTGTGCCGCGGTCAGGCGACGCTCGGGGTGCTCGGCATCCTGCACCTCGACACTGGTGCTCCAGCCCCGACGCTGGGCCGCGGCGGCCAACAGGCGGGCGCTGAGCACGCTGGACACCTGCCCGTTGGGGCAGGCGGTGACAATGGCAATGTTCATCAGCAGCCCTCTTCTTGTTGTTCTGCCAGGTGCACGGCGGCCTCCAGCAGGGCCAGTTGCTCGCGATCGTGGATGCCGAAGCCGACCTGGGTGACCGCCTGGGCGGCGATGGCGGTGGCGCGGCGCAAGGTGGCGGCGGGCGCTTCGGCCTGGAGCAGGCCATGGACCATGCCGGCGACCAGGGAATCACCGGCGCCGACGGTGCTGGCGATGCGCACCTTCGACGGTTGCGCATGCAGCGCCAGGCCGGCGGCGAACCAGGTCACGCCCTGCTCGCCCTGGGACACCACCACATGCTCGACGCCGCTGGCCAGCAAGCGCTGCGCGGCGCCGCGCTGGCCGGCCGCGTCAAGCACAGGCTGCCCGAGCACCTCGCCGAGTTCCTCGGTATTGGGCTTGACCAGCCAGGGCGCGGCCTCGAGGCCGGCGCGCAAGGCCTCGCCGCTGCTGTCCAGGGCCACCTTCAACCCCTGCGACTTGAGCATCAGCAGTAGCTCGCGCAGCCATTCGGGGCTGATCCCCCGCGGCAGGCTACCGGCCACCACCACGGCGTCATGCCCCGGGGCCACCTCGGCCAGGCGTTGCAGCAAAGCGTCGCGGGCGGCCTCGTCGACTTCAGGCCCGGGGCCGTTGATATCGGTGACCTGGCCATCGGCCTCGACCAGCTTGATGTTGCTGCGGGACTCGCCGGGCACACGGACGAAGCAGTCGGCGAACCCACGCCAGGCAATCAGCGCCTCGAACGGCGCCAGGTTGTCGAGCCCGAGAAAACCGCCGACGGTCACGCTGTGGCCCAGGTCGGCCAGCACCTGGGCGACGTTCAGCCCCTTGCCGGCGGCATGGCTGTGCTGGGCCTGGCTACGGTTGACCGCGCCGGGGCGCAGGCGATCGAGGCTGATGGTGATATCCAGCGCCGGGTTGAGGGTGAGGGTGAGAATCTTGGCCATCAGTAACGCTCCACCAGCGCCCGGACTGCCTCGGCGCTGTCTTGTTGCAGGGCCTCGCGCGCCAGGGCGCGGGCCGTCGAAAGGTCGGCCTGGCGCACCAGTGCCTTGACTTCAGGGATGCTGCGGGCGGCGACGCTCAGTTCGTCCACGTCCAGGCCCAGCAGCACGGCCACGGCCTGCGGATCGGCCGCCAGCTCGCCGCACACGCCCACCCACTTGCCCTGGGCATGGGCGGCGCGCACGGTCATGTCGATCAGATTGAGCACCGCCGGGTGCAGGCCGTCGGCCTGGGCCGAGAGGCTTGGGTGGCCACGGTCGATGGCCAGGGTGTACTGGGTCAGGTCGTTGGTGCCGATGCTGAAGAAGTCCACCTCGCGGGCCAACTGCGGCGCCAGCAAGGCGGCCGACGGTACCTCGACCATGATGCCCACTTGCAGGTCGGCCACCGGAATTTCCTGGCGCAGGCGCTCGACCATGGCCTTGGCGGCGCGCCATTCATGGAGCTGGCCGACCATGGGGAACATGATGCGCAGCGGGCGATTGTCCGCTGCGCGCAGCAGGGCCCGCAGTTGCTCTTCCATCACCTGCGGGCGTTGCAGGGTCAGACGCACGCCGCGCACGCCGAGGAACGGGTTCTCTTCCGCCGCGATCGGCCAGTACGGCAAGGGCTTGTCGCCGCCCACATCGAGGGTACGCACCACCAGCGGGCGTCCGCACAGGTCGTCGAGCACCCGGCGGTACTCGGCCTCCTGGGTGGCCACATCGGGCAGTTGCGGGTGGGCCATGAAAATCAGCTCGGTGCGCAGCAGGCCGACGCCTTCGGCACCCTGCTCCACTACCTTGTCGATGCCACTGCTTTCGCCGATGTTGGCGAACACTTCGACCGCGTGGCCGTCGCGGGTCAGGGTCGGCTCATGGCGGTTGGCCCAGGCGATCTGCAAGCGCCGCTCGCGGGCATCGCGCTCGGCCAGCGCCCGTTGCAAGCGGGCCTCGGGCGGCGCGACCTCGACCTGCCCGCGCTGGCCATCGAGCAGCAGCGGCGTGCCGCTCTCCAGCAGCAGCACTGCCGCGCCGGCACCGACCACCGCCGGGATGCCCAGGGCCCGGGCGACGATGGCGCTGTGGGCCGTGGCGCCGCCCTGGGCGGTGATGATGCCGGCGACCCGCGCCGGGTCCAGGCGCGCCACATCGGATGGGCCCACCTCGGCCATCACCAGCACGTAGGGCTGCTCGGGCTCGACCACCGCCTGCACGCCACACAACTGGGCCAGCACACGGCGACCGATATCGCGCAGGTCGGCGGCGCGCTCGGCCAGCAGCGCATCGTGCAGCGCCTCCTGCTGGCGGGCGGCGTTCTCGATCACTGCCATCCACGCGGCGGCGGCGCTCTCGCCCTGGGCCAGGCGCAGCTCGACGTCATCGGTCAGGGCCGGATCGGCCAGCATTTCCTGGTGGGTGATGAAAATTTCGCCGATGGCCTTGTCGCTGCGTTGCACCAGGGCCTGCAGGTCGGCGTGCACCTTGTCGATGGCCGCTCGCAACCTGGCCCGCTCCTGGCCGGGCGACTCACCGCGCAGCGGGTAGTCGATCTCGCGCTCGACGCACACATGGGCCGGGCCACTGGCGATGCCCGGCGCGGCTGCGACACCCTGCAGGGTGCTGCCGGGCGCCGGTGCCTGGAGGGTTTCGATGGGTGGCGGCTCCATTGCTGCCGTTTGCGGCAAGGGCTCGACCTCCTCGCCCAACCCCTGCTCGATGGCGGCCAGCAGCACCGGCAAGGCATCGGCGGCAACGCCCGGTTCGGCGATCAACTCCAGCACCTGGCCACGGCGAGCGCCAAGGCTCAGCAGCTTGCTCAGGCTCTTCACCGAGACGGCGGGCTGGGCGCCGTCTTGCAGGCGGATGCGGATCTCACCCTCGAAGCCCTTGGCCAGTTGCGCCAGCACCTTGGCCGGACGCGCATGCAGGCCATGGGCGTTGGCCAGCACCACCCGGGCGCTGGGCCAGTCGGCGGGCGCCTCGCCACCGAGCACTTCGAGCACGGCGCGGCTGCTGGTGGCCTGGTAGAGCATCTGCCCACGGCCCTCGATCAGCACCTCGCACAGGCGCTCAAGCAAGGCCTGGTGGGCGGCGCCGAGGCTGGCCAGGCAGAACAGGCCATTGAGCGGCTGGTCGCGGTAGCGCAGTGGCTGCTGTGGGGTGACGAAGGCCAAGCCCGGCTGGCGCACCTCGCGCTCACTGTGCAGCCACCACAGGCCTTCGCCCAGCGGCAGCGGCTCGGTCTGCTGCAGCACGGCGGCAAAGCCGCTGTCGGCACAGCCGCCGCGTTGCAGCAGGCGGGCGCCGCGCCAGGCCAGTTCGTCGAAGTCGTCCGCCGCCAGGTTAAGGCCGACCAGCTGGGCATCCAGCGCCAGCTCACGTGGCGCGCCCTGCAGCAGCTTGAGCAGCGCCTCGGCGCTGCCGGCCCGGCGCAGAGCCTCGGCCAGGTCGGTTTCGCCCAGGGCGCGGGTCAGCAGTTGTAGAAGACGCAGGTGTTCATCGGAGCGGGCGGCGATGCCAATGGCCAGGTAGACGATCTGGCCGTCGCCCCAGTCCACGCCATCGGGGAACTGCAGCAGGCGCACACCGGTGGCGAACACCAGCTCGCGGGTCTGCGGCGTGCCGTGGGGAATGGCGATACCCTGGCCGAGGAAGGTCGAGCCCTGCGCCTCCCGGGCCTGCAGCCCCGCCAGGTAGCCCTCGGCGACCAGGCCATCGGCAACCAGTCGATCAGCCAGCAACGCCAGTGCCTCGCCCTTGTCGGCGGCACGCTGGCCCATGGCAATCTGCTCCACGGCAAGCTCGAGCATGACCCTCTCCTTTTGCGGCAGCCCCGTCGGCTACCGAGGTATTGTTGTGGAATTCGACGGCAAAAGCCGCCAAAACGATCAGCGCAACGGGCGAATACTCATTTCCAGGCAGGAAATTTCGTTTTGCTGAAACGTTTAATCTGACCAAGTGGCCACGTTACTCGATAATCTGCCAACGAAAAAGCCCCATCCTGTCGGACAATTGCGACAATGGTCGTCTGCGCGCGGGACCGTAGATGGGTGAAACTAGCCGGTCCAGCCCCGTGGCCAGTCCCGGAAACAACAAGGAAAATTCGGTGAAACTCAGCGATATCGCCCGTCTGGCCGGTGTGTCCGTGACCACCGCCAGCTACGTCATCAATGGCAAGGCCGAACAACAGCGCATCAGCAACAGCACCGTCGAGCGCGTGCGTGCGGTGGTCGAGGCCCATGGCTTCACGCCCAACCCCCAGGCCGCCGGCCTGCGCAGCCGCCACACGCGCACCCTGGGCTTCATTCTCCCGGATCTGGAGAACCCCAGCTACGCCCGCATCGCCAAGCAACTGGAACAAGGCGCCCGTGCCCGTGGCTACCAACTGCTGATCGCCAGCAGCGACGACCAGCCCGACAGCGAACGCCAGTTGCAGCAGCTGTTCCGCGCCCGCCGCTGCGACGCGCTGTTCGTCGCCAGCTGCCTGCCGCCGGAAGACGACAGCTATCGCGAGCTGCAGGCCAAGGGCCTGCCGGTGATCGCCATCGACCGACGCCTGGACCCGGCGCATTTCTGCTCGGTGATCAGCGACGACCGCGACGCCAGCCGTCAGCTGGCACAGAGCCTTTTGAAAACCCGCCCGCGCAGCATCGCCCTGATTGGCGCGCGCCCCGAGCTGTCGGTGAGCCAGGCCCGCGCCGGTGGCTTCGACGAGGCCCTGCAAGGCTTCGACGGCGACGTGCGCCGCTACCAGGGCGAGGCCTTCAGCCGCGAATGCGGCCAGCGCCTGATGCAGCAACTGATCGACGAGCTGGGCGGCCTGCCGGATGCCCTGGTGACCACCTCCTACGTGCTGCTGCAAGGCGTGTTCGACACGCTCCAGGCGCGCCCTGAGGGATCCCGCGAGCTGCAACTGGGCACCTTCGGCGACAACCAGTTGCTCGATTTCCTGCCGCTGCCGGTCAACGCCATGGCCCAGCAGCACGGCCTGATCGCCGCCACCGCGCTGGAACTGGCCCTGGCCGCCATCGAGGACAAGCGCTACGAGCCCGGTGTGCACGCCATCGGCCGCACCTTCAAGCAACGGATCGCCAAGGCCTGAACATGCGCCTGATCGACACCCACACCCACCTCGACTTCCCCGACTTCGACGCCGACCGCCCGCGCCTGCTGGCCAACGCGGCGGCGCGCGGGGTGGAGCGCGTGGTGGTGCTGGGGGTGTACCAGGACAATTTCCAGCGGGTCTGGGACCTGGCTTGCGC
Source organism: Pseudomonas sp. NMI760_13 (assembly GCF_021283245.1). Lineage (NCBI taxonomy): Bacteria > Pseudomonadati > Pseudomonadota > Gammaproteobacteria > Pseudomonadales > Pseudomonadaceae > Pseudomonas > Pseudomonas sp. NMI760_13. The sequence continues at coordinate 280,743 of NZ_JAJSRC010000001.1, forward strand.
CAACCAAGGCGTGTACGCGGCGCTGGGGCTGCACCCGATCTACCTTGAGCAGCACCGCCCCGAACACCTGGCGCAGCTACGCGACTGGCTGGAACGCCTGCGCGGCGATCCGCGGCTGTGCGCGGTGGGTGAGTTCGGCCTGGACTTCTACCTGCCCGAACTGGACCCGACGCGCCAGCAGGCATTGTTCGAAGCCCAGCTGCAACTGGCCTGCGACTTCGAACTGCCGTCACTGCTGCACGTGCGCCGCAGCCACGCCCAGGTAATCGCCACGCTCAAGCGCTACAAGCCGGCGCGGGCGGGGATCATCCATGCCTTTGCCGGCAGCTACGAAGAGGCGCGGGAATACATCAAGCTCGGCTTCAAGCTGGGACTCGGCGGTGCCGGCACCTGGCCCCAGGCGTTACGCCTGCGCAAGACCCTGCCAAGGCTACCGCTGGACAGCGTGGTGCTGGAGACCGACGCGCCGGACATGGCGCCGGCGATGTTCCCGGGGCAGCGCAACAGCCCGGAGCATCTACCCGAGATTGCCGGGGCGCTGGCCGAAGTCATGGGGATCGAGCCGGGGCTGCTGGCCGAGGCCAGCAGTCGCAATGCCTGCGAGGTGTTTGGCTGGTAGACCGACGCGGTCCCTGTAGGAGCGGCCTTGCCGAGGCGTCGGACCGGCCGGAAAGGGCTGCGTAGCAGCCCCAGGATTTCGGTGTTGACACAAAGATCGCTGGGGCCGCGTTGCGGCCCTTTCGCGGCGCAAGGCCGCTCCTACACGGGATTCACGCTGCCCTCGATCAGACCCTGAACGCCCCGATCAACCGCTTGAGCTCCACCACCTGCGCCGACAACGCCCGGCTGGCGTCCTCGGTCTGGCAGGCGCCCTCGGTGGTGTCCTGCGCCGCGCGGTTGATCGCCACGATGTTCTGGTCGATGTCGTGGGCCACGGCGGTCTGCTGCTCGACGGCGGCGGCGATCTGCTGGTTCTGCTCGACGATCCCGCCCACCGCGCCAAGGATATTGCCCAGCGCCTGTTGCACCTGGCGCGCCTCGTCCACGGTACCGGCGGCCATCTGGTGGCTGCTGCCCATCACCCGCACCGCCGCGCCCACGCCATCCTGCAGGCGCTGGATCATCTGCGCGATCTCTTCGGTGGAGTCCTGGGTGCGCCGGGCCAGGGTCCGCACTTCGTCGGCGACCACGGCGAAGCCCCTGCCCTGCTCGCCGGCCCGGGCCGCCTCGATGGCGGCGTTGAGGGCCAGCAGGTTGGTCTGCTCGGCGATGCTGCGGATCACTTCCAGCACCCGGCCGATGGCCTGGCTGTCGCCCGCCAGCTGGTTCACCGCCGCCACGCTCTGGTCGATCTCGCCGGCCAGGCGGGCGATGCTGCCCTGCTGGCTTTCCACCAGGTCGCGGCCCGAGGCGCTCTCGTGGTTGACCCGCTGCGCGCCTTCGGCGGCCAGGGCGGCGCTGCGGGCAACCTCCTGCGCGGTGGCGCTCATCTGGTTCATCGCCGTGGCCACCTGCTCGATCTGCTCGCGCTGGCCGCTGACCGCCTGGTTGCTGCGGCTCGACACCGACAGCACCTGCCCGGCCTGCTCCTCCACCGTGGTCACGGTCTTGCCGACCTGCTCGATCAGCCCGCGAATGCGCCGTACCGTCTCGTTGAAGCCACGCCCCAACTCGCCCAGTTCGTCCTGGCTGTTGGCCTTGAAGCTGATGGTCATGTCGCCGGCGGCCACCTTGTCCATGGCGTTGCCCAGGTTGCCGAGGGTTTCCCGGGTGGAGACGTAGAAGCCGCCGTACAGGTAGATGATCAGCGCGAACACCGTGGCCAGGGCCGCGACCAGCGCGACCGTGCGCAGGCGATGCTCGCCCAGGCGCTCCTCCAGCTGGCCGTGCAGGTGGGCAAGGACGGCGTCGTTGAAGCGGTAGGTCTGCGCCATCAGGTCGCTGGTCTGCTGGTAGAAGCCGGCCCAGGGCGCATCCAGGGTCTCGGCCACCACCACCTGGTCCTCGAACAGGGTCGCGGCCTGCTTGACCGTGGCCTGGCTGGCCTGGGCATCGCTGGCCAGCGCGGCCCTGAGCCCGGCATCGCTGGCCAGGACATCGTCGAGACGGATGGCATAGTCGGCGGACAGCCGCTCCAGGCGCTGCAGCAGGTCTTCGAAGCGCGCGCTGCCCGAGGAATCCATGAAACCGCGGCCGAGGGCCACCGCGCCCATCGCCCGGCCTTCGCCCAGGGCCTGGGTGACCTGCGCCGTGGCGTTGCCGACCAGTTCGCTCAGCTGGCGCACCGAAGCCTGGCTGTCCTGGTTCAAGCCCGACTGGCTGGCGACCAGCTTGCCCAGCACCTGGGCCTGGGCCAGCAACTTGTCGAACAGCGCCGCCTTGTTCTGCAGCGAGCTTTCCTCACGGGCGCGGGCAAAGGCCTCGGCCAGCTCGGCACGCTTGGCCTCGAGCGCCGGGTCGCTGCCCTTGAGGCCGTCGAGCCGGGCCTGGACCTTGTCCTGCAGGGCACCGATGCGGCTTTCCACATCGCCAGCCTGGCCCGACTGGCCCAGCACAGCGTTGATCTGCAGCAGGTTGCCCAGGGTCTCCAGATCGCCGCGCAAGGCCAGGCTTTCGGACAGCGGCGCTAGCCCCTGCAGTTCGCCGCGGGTGGCCTGCAGCTGGTTATAGGCGTCGCGGACCAGGTAAAAACTGGTGACCAGCATGGGCAGGAAGAACAGGACGCTGATCAGGCTGAACTTCATGCCGAAGCTCAGCCGGTTCATCAGTGCGATGGCCGGATAGAGCAGACGCTTCACAGGTCACCTCCTTGAATTCTTGTTGTTCTGCGGGGTAGCACAAGGCCATCTAGGGCCAGTGGCTTTGTATAGCGCAGATTGGAATCAAGGTTTGTAACTTATGGTTAAGCGCGGTTCGGTAGGAGCGGCTTTAGCCGCGATGCGGGCACCGCGGAGTCTGGCACCCGCTTCGCGGGTGATCGCGGCTGAAGCCGCTCCTACAAGGAGGTGATTAAAGTTTTCAGACCAGCACGGTCCACAGGGCGAAGCAGGCATACCACAACACCGCGCAGCGCAGCAGCAGCTCCCACAGGCTGTCCAGGCGCTCCAGGCCATGCTGGCGGTCTTCCTCCTCGGGAATATCGTCGGCCACCCGACCGACCTTAGCCACCAGGTGCCCGGCGCTGACGTGCCAATCGAGCAGCTCGTGCAACATCACCCGGGTCACCGCGACGAAGTTGCCGACCAGCGCGAAGCTCACCGTCATCACCCGCACCGGCAGCCAGTCCATGGCATGACGCAATTGCCCGGCCAGGGTTTGCAGCGCCGGCTGGCGGCTGTGGTCCATGGTCAGCGCCAGCAGGCGGTAGGCCAGCGCCGCCCCCGGGCCGAGCAGGAAGTACCAGAAGATCACCGCGAAGAAGCTCTGGTAGGCCTGCCACAGCAGGTGGCCCTGGACCCGCTTGATCAGGCTCTGGGCATCGTCGGCAGCCAGCCCCAGGTCGCGTTCGGCCACATGCAGCGCAGCCTGGTCGTCACCGCGGCGCCAGGCGTCGCGAAACGGCCCGAGCGCCGCCTTCACATCGCCTCGGCCGAGGCTGTAGACCAGCACCAGCAGGTGCACCGGCAACGCCAGCAGACCGTAGGCCACCGGCTCCAGCACATGCAGCAAGAGCGCGAGCAGCGCCACCGGCGCCAGGACCAGGATGCCCAGCGTCCACCACGGGTGGACCTTGCCGCTGCGCTCCAGGCGCACCAGCTCGCCCAGGTAGAAGCCGTCGCGCTGCAACCGCTGACGCAGGGCCGAGAACTTCTCGACCCACAGCGCCAGCACCAACACCAGAAAACTCATGCCTTGTCCTCGTTGCGTTGCAGCGCGGCCCGGTAGCGCGGCCAGTCGAAGGCCGGGCCCGGATCGGTCTTGCGCTGCGGGGCGATGTCGCTGTGGCCACAGATGCGCTGGGCGTCGATCACAGGCCATGCCGCGCGGATCTCGCGAGTCAGGCGCTCCAGGGTGGCGTACTGGGCATCGGTGTAGGGCAGTTCGTCGGTGCCCTCCAGTTCGATGCCGATGGAAAAATCGTTGCAGCCCTCGCGCTCGCCGAAGCGCGACACGCCGGCATGCCAGGCGCGGTCGAGCAACGAAACGAACTGGGTCGCCGCGCCATCGCGCTCGACGAACAGGTGCGCCGAGACGGTCAGGTGGTTGATGCTGGCAAAATAGGGGTGCTCATTCGGATCCAGGCGATTCTGGAAGAACTGCTGCACCTTGCCGGTGCCGAAGCAGGCCGGTGGCAGGCTGATGTTGTGGATGACCAGCAGCGCGATGGCCTCGCCCTCGGGGCGGGCGTTGAAGTTCGGCGAGGGGCAGTGGCTGACGCCGCTGAACCAGCCGGTCGCACGGTCCAATTGCATGGTGCAGATCCTGAAATGACGCCCGAGACAGGTGCCCAGTATGCCGTGGCCGGCCGGTGCTTGCATGTAAATGATTGTGTAGGGAAATTCAGCTCTGTTGGGCCTGCTGCCCGCGCAACTGCTCCAGCACTGCTTCCAGCGCCCGCTCGAACAGCAGGCCGTCGTCCAGCAGGCGCACCTCGCCACGGCGCAGCGCCAGGGCCAGGCCCATGCGGTTCCATTCGCGCACCTTCATGCCGGTGCGGTTGGTGAAGACCAGGCGATCATTGCTGTCGATGCGCGCCACCAGCTTGCAACGCAGCGGCTCGTCGTCGTCCATCACTTCGACCCAGGTGCCGACCTGCAGGCGCTGCACCTGGCGCAATGCCGGCTCCTGGTCATCGAGCGGCAGGCCAGGGGCAAGGGCGGACTCGTCGCTGACCGCCAGCACGATAGCCTCCTCCAGCCACACTTCATCCAATGCGGCGTCCGGCTCCGGCGTGCCACCGCAGGCACGCAGGTGCAGTTTTTCCAGTTGCAGGAAGAAATCACGAGTGGCAGCAGAGTCCAGCGCCACCCCCGCCAGGCCGTCGCGCAAGGCCTTGAGCAGGCCCGGCACCTGCTCCAGCAGGCGCTGCGGCTCACGGTACGGGGCAATGCTGACCAGCAGGTCGTCCACCGTCGCCAGGGCGTCGGCCCAGGCCGGCGAGGCCTCGCCCTGCTTCAACCAGGCCAGCAGCAGCACCTGGCTCCAGGACTGCACCAGCATCTGCACCACCACCTGCGGCAGTACCCGGCCATGCAGGCGGTCGTTCAACTCCTGCTGTACCCGCTGGCGGGCCTGCAAGGCACGGGCACGCCCCTCCTCGGCGTCGCGGGTGCGCTGTTCGAGGAGTTCGTTGCGCCGGCGCTCGTCCTGGCTGAAGGCGAGAAACTCATCGAGCAGTTCGTTGAACACTGCACAGTCGTCGGAAAAGTCATTGAGCAGGCGCTGGACGATGCGCTCGACCCGCAGGTGCAAGCTGTCGCGCAGCCCCTCGGCATCGCTCTCCCAGCCGATGGCCACGGCGGCGATCTCGTTGAGCAGGCGGCGCGCCGGGTGGCTGGCGCGGCTGAACATGCCCTTGTCGATCAGCGCGACCTTGAGCACCGGGATATGCAGGCGGACGATCAGCGCCCGCAGGCTGGCCGGCAGGTTGTCGTCGCCCTGGATGTAGGCGAACAGCAGGTCGACCAGGTTGATCGTGTCCTCGTCGTCGGTGGCGATCCGCCGCCGCGTACCGCTGCGCACGCTGACCCGCAGCAACAACTGCTCCAGCTGCTGGCCGAGGTTGAAGTCATCCGGCTCGCCGGGGGCCGGCACATAGTGCTGCAGGTGGGTGAGCAGGCGCAGCAGGTCGCCGGTGCTGGTCGGCTGCGCGGATCCGGCCGCCTGCAACCGCGGCGCGACACGCCCGCGCACCGGCGCCAGCAGCGTCTGCACCGAGGCGAAGAAAGCCTGGCCGGCGGAGTCGGACAAGCCGCCCAGCGCCGGGCTGGCCGGGACGCGCCGGGCGATGCTGCGCCGGTCCTCGGCGCGGCGCCGCGGGGCGGGCATCAGCTGCGGCAGTACACCGGCGCTGGCGAGCAACTGGCTGGCCTCGCCGTAGAGCAGGTCGAGGTCACGCAGCACGTAGCGCTCGAACAGCTTGAGCAGCACCATCTTGACGCGGGCGCCGACTCCCAGGTTGCGCCCGGCGTCCAGGAAATAGCCACACAGGTTGCCGGGGCCCAGGGGATTGCCTGCGCTGGCCAGCGGCAACTCCAGCAGCGTGGAGAAGCGCAGGTTCAACTGCTCCAACAGGAAGCCGTCGCGGGACAGCACCCGATCGACCATGGCCTGCACGGCCACCGAGCGCTCCAGCGACGGCTTGTCCTGCGTCTGCGCCCTGATCAGGGACTCGAGCCCGTCGCCCTGGCCGATGCGGGCGAAGGCCTCGTAGAAAGTGTCGAGGAAACCTCGTTCAATACTCTTGCGCTTGAGGCGCAGGTCGCGCATGGCTTCGAAGTAGAGGTTCTGATCGAGGCGACCACTGGCCTTGTCGGCCATTTCGAACAGGGTGTCGTCGGCATTGTCGAACAGCGCCTGCAAGCCCTGGCGCAATTGCAGGGCAGCCTTGTCGCGCACCTGCAGGAGCAGCACGGGAAGGCATGGCGAGGGCGCGCGCGCACCCCGGTCGATGGCAGCCGCCAGGGGCACCACCTTGCCTTCATCATGCATCCCGGACTCCTTGCTGGATGTTACGTTGTTCGACTGGAAGGGAATCGTCAAAGCTATGACGCCAAATACTGGGCGCTATTATCAGTGAAAACACTGATAGCTGCCAGCACGCCTTTCGCACGCCTCAACTGACAGTGCGTTCGCAAGAATGCTCAAACCGCCTGACCAAAGGTCATCGGCCCGGCAGCTGTACACGCAGCCCCCCTGCCCTATAATCGCCGGCACCTAGCTTGTGGAGCCGACCATGCCGAACCTACGCCTCGCCGACCTGACTGCCGAAATCGAAGCCAACGTGCGCCGCGCGCTGCTCGAGGACATCGGCAGCGGCGACATCACCGCCCAGCTGATCCCGGCCGAGCGCCTGGCCAAGGCGACCATCATCACCCGCGAGGACTGCGTGATCGCCGGCACCGCCTGGGTCGATACGGTATTCCGCCAGCTCGACCCACGGGTGGCGGTGCACTGGCAGGTGGCCGACGGTGAGCGGGCCACGGCCAACCAGGTGCTGTTCCACCTCGAAGGCCCGGCGCGCTCGCTGCTCAGCGGCGAACGCTCGGCATTGAACTTCCTGCAATTGCTCTCGGGTGTGGCAACCCGCGCGCGCTTCCTGGCCGACCTGGTGGAAGGCACCCAGGTGCGTCTGCTCGACACCCGCAAGACCCTGCCCGGCCTGCGCCTGGCGCAGAAGTACGCGGTCACCTGCGGCGGCTGCCACAACCATCGCATCGGCCTGTACGACGCCTTCCTGATCAAGGAAAACCATATCGCCGCCAGCGGTGGCGTGGCCGAGGCCGTGGCGGCGGCGCACCGCATCGCTCCGGGCAAGCCGGTGGAGATCGAGGTGGAAAGCCTGGACGAACTGCGCCAGGCGCTGGCGGCCGGGGCCGATATCGTCATGCTCGACGAGCTGACCCTGGACGAGATGCGCGAAGCGGTGCGCATCACCGCCGGCAAGGCCAAGCTGGAGGCCAGCGGCGGCGTCAACGAGACCACCCTGCGGGTGATCGCCGAGACGGGGGTGGACTACATCTCCATCGGCGCGATGACCAAGGATGTGAAGGCGGTGGACCTGTCGATGCGCCTGAGCCTTTAAGAGACTTGGCGCATCGACTGGCCTCTTCGCGGGTAAACCCGCGCCCACAGAAATGCGGTGCCCCCTGTGGGAGCGGGTTTACCCGCGAAGAGGCCAGTCAAGGCACAGCAGATTCAAGACATGAAAAAACCGGCCAGAGGGCCGGTTTTTTCATGCTGTGGTACCGACTCAGGCGTTGGCCAGGCCGTCCAGGTAGCGCTCGACGTCCAGGGCCGCCATGCAGCCGGCGCCGGCCGAGGTGATGGCCTGGCGGTAGACGTGGTCGGCCACGTCGCCGGCGGCGAACACGCCCTCGACGTTGGTGGCGGTGGCATTGCCTTCACGGCCGCCGTGGACCACCAGGTAGCCGTCCTTCAAGGTCAGCTGGCCTTCGAACAGCGAGGTGTTCGGGGTGTGACCGATGGCGATGAACACGCCGTCGACCTTGACTTCGTCGAAGCTGCCGTCGTTGTTCTTCAGGCGCGCACCGGTCACGCCCATGTTGTCACCCAGCACTTCGTCCAGGGTGGCGTTGAGCTTGAGCTCGATCTTGCCTTCGGCGACACGGGCGTGCAGCTTGTCGATCAGGATCTTCTCGGCGCGGAAGGTGTCGCGGCGGTGGACCAGGGTCACCTTGCTGGCGATGTTGGCCAGATACAGTGCTTCTTCCACTGCGGTGTTGCCGCCACCGACCACGGCGACCGGCTTGTTGCGGTAGAAGAAACCGTCGCAGGTGGCGCAGGCCGACACGCCCTTGCCCATGAAGGTCTCTTCCGACGGCAGGCCCAGGTAGCGGGCGCTGGCACCGGTGGCGACGATCAGCGCGTCGCAGGTGTAGGTGCCGCTGTCACCCTGCAGGGTGAACGGCTTGTTGGCCAGGTCGACGGCGTTGATGTGGTCGAAGACGATCTCGGTCTCGAAGCGCTCGGCGTGCTCCTGCATGCGCTGCATCAGGGCCGGGCCGGTCAGGCCGTGGGGGTCGCCCGGCCAGTTGTCGACTTCGGTGGTGGTGGTCAACTGGCCGCCGGCCTGCATGCCGGTGATCAGCAGCGGCTTGAGGTTGGCGCGGGCGGCATATACCGCGGCGCTGTAACCGGCAGGGCCGGAACCGAGAATGATGACGCGCGAATGACGTACTTCAGACATGTCGAACTCCTGTCGAGCGGGCCGCACGGGTCCAGCATCTAGGTGCCGGTTGCGCCAGCTGGAATTAAAAGGGACCCACGCAGCACTTGGGGAAGGCTACAACGCGTTGGTCCAAAACCGAAAAAGTTGAGCGCACTGTAGCGAGGCCGCAGAGATTAAGGAAATATCCTTCGACAATCCACCTTATAGACAGTCTCTATCCGACAACCATTGTCCCAGTGCTTTGTTACACGCCGTTTCCCAGAGGTGCGGCTCCTTCCGTCGGCGCGCCAAACTCGGTAAGGTCAGCGCGTTTTCCTCAAGCGGAGCATTCCGATGCAAGCCCCCGTCCTGTCCGGCCCCCAGTACCTGCGCGAGGGCCTGAAACTGGTCCTGAGCCCGAACCTGCGCCTGTTCGTGCTGCTGCCCCTGGCGGTCAACCTGCTGCTGTTCGGCGGCCTGATCTACTTCGCCGGCCATCAGTTCAGCCTGTGGGTCGATACGCTGATGCCCACCCTGCCCGACTGGCTGAGTTTCCTCACCTACATCCTGTGGCCGCTGTTCGTCGCCCTGGTGCTGTTGATGGTGTTCTTCACCTTCACCCTGCTGGCCAACATCATCGCCGCGCCGTTCAACGGTTTCCTGGCGGAAAAGGTCGAGGTGGTGGTGCGTGGCCAGGACAACTTCCCGCCCTTCAGCTGGGCCGAGCTGGTAGCCATGGTGCCACGCACCCTCAGCCGCGAGATGCGCAAGCTGGGCTATTTCCTGCCGCGGGCCATCGGCCTGTTCATCCTCTCGTTCATCCCGGTGGCGAACGTGATCGCCGCGCCGCTGTGGTTGGTGTTCGGCATCTGGATGATGGCCATCCAGTACATCGACTACCCGGCGGACAACAACAAGATGAGCTGGCAGGACATGCTCGCCTGGCTGCGGCAGAAGCGCTGGCAGTCGATGGGCTTTGGCGGGATCACTTATCTCGCGTTGATGATTCCGGGGGTCAACGTGCTGATGATGCCGGCGGCGGTGGCCGGGGCGACGCTGTTCTGGGTGCGTGAGCGCACCTGAGCGCCCACAATCCTGTAGGAGCGGCCTTGTGCCGCGAAAGGGTGCGAAGCGCCCCAGGGTTCATGCGTCAAGCTGAGATCGCCGGGGCCGCTTTGCGGCCCTTTCGCGGCACAAGGCCGCTCCTACACAGGCGGTGTGAAGCCAATCAGTGGCTCAACTGGCTGGAAAACTGCCCCACCGCATCCACCACCTTCTTCGCCCCTTCCTGGATCTCGACGATCACCCCGCCAGTATCGGCGGCCAGGGCCAGGCCCTGCTCGGCCTGACGCTTGCTGGTGTCGATGATGTCCACCGCGGCCTGGGCCAGCTGTTCGTTCTGCTGCACCACCTTGGCGATCTCCTCGGTGGCGCTGCTGGTGCGCGAGGCCAGCTGGCGCACTTCGTCGGCGACCACGGCAAAGCCACGCCCCTGCTCGCCGGCGCGGGCGGCCTCGATGGCGGCGTTGAGCGCCAGCAGGTTGGTCTGCCCGGCGATGTCGCTGATGGTCTTGATGATCGCGCCGATCACCTTCGACTGCTTGTCCAGCGCCTGGATGCCATCGGCGGCGTCCTGCATCGAACCTTCCAGGCCGCGCATCACCTCGACGGTCTGGGTCACCACGTCGGTGGCCTTGCGCGCGCTGTCGTCGGTCTCCAGCGAGGTGGTGTAGGCGATGTCGGCGGCCTGGGCCACGGCCAGCTCCTGGTTGACCTGATCGGTGATCACGGTGGCGAACTTGACCACCTTGTACAGCACGTCATGGGCGTCGATGATCGGGTTGTACGAAGCCTCCAGCCAGACCACGCGGCCATGGGCATCGATGCGCTTGAAACGCTCGGCGACGAACTCACCGCGACGCAGCCGGTTCCAGAACTCCTGGTAGGCCGCCGAGTTGGCCTCCTCCGGCTCGCAGAAAATCCGGTGATACTTGCCACGGATCTGCTCCAGGCTGTAGCCCATGGTCTGCAGGAAACGGTCGTTGGCGGTCAGCACCTGGCCTTCGAGGTTGAACTCGATCACCGCGGTGGAGCGCATCAGCGCCTTGATCAGGCTCTCGTGCTCGCGGGAAGTCTCGATGGTGCGGGTCAGGTCGCTGGAGTGCAGGGAGAAGTACTTGATACGCCCCTGGCTGTCCTTGACCGGTTGCAGGATCGAACGCAGCCAGGCCTCGTCACCGTTGCCGCGCAGCAGACGGAAGGCGCCGTTGAGGTGCTCGCCACGGGTGATGGCGTGCTTCATGCGCTGGTAGAAATCGAGCTTCTTCACATGCGCCGGCACGATCTCTTCGATGTTGCGCCCGATCAGTTGCTCGGCGCGATAGCCCATCTCGGCCTCGAAGTTGTTGTTTACCGACTCGATGCGCCCCTGGGGGTCGAGCTGGAGCACCAGCATCTCGCTGTCGAGGCTGTTCTTGACCTGCTCGATGGACATCAGCTCTTCGCGCAGTTGCTGGATTTCTTTCTTCAGTTTGCTGTTGAACATGGCCGCTCTCCCGGAGCGAATTCCTGTAGTCGAATGCCTCTGCATCGGCTGCGTGACAAGAGTTCTTGAGTGCGTTGCAAGGAAATATTCAAACGGGTGCAAGTGCCGGAAATCAGGCGTCATACGCACGTCACAAAGACGTCACATGGGCGCAACGGGGGCGGCCCAGACTTTTCCCCATGAGCACACCGTCCCTGCGTATCACCCTGGTCAGCGAAACCTTCCCACCCGAGATCAATGGCGTGGCCAACACCCTTGGCCGCCTCAGCGAAGGGCTGCGCCTGCGCGGCCACCAGGTGGAGCTGATCCGCCCGCGCCAGGCCACCGACAACGGGACCGGCAACGACGAAACCCTGCTGCTGTGCCGGGGTTGGCCATTGCCGGGCTACCCTGGCCTGCAATGGGGCGAGGTGTCGATGCACAAGCTGTGGCGCCGCTGGCGCCGGCAACGCCCGGATGTGCTGTACATCGCCACCGAAGGCCCGTTGGGCCTGAGCGCCCTGCGCGCCGCCCGGCGACTGGGCGTGGCGGTGGTCAGCGGCTTTCACACCAACTTCCCGCAGTATTCGGGACAATATGGCCTGGGCCTGCTGTCACGACTGCTCACCCACTACCTGCGCTGGTTCCACCGGCGCACCGCCATCACCCTGGTGCCCAGCGCCAGCCAGCGCCTGGAGCTGGAGCGCCGCGGCTTCGAACGGCTCGGCCTGATGGCCCGCGGGGTCGACGCCAGCCTGTTCAACCCGGCACGGCGCAATCAGGCCCTGCGCGAGCAGTGGGGGCTGGGTGTGGATGACATTGCCGTGCTGCATGTCGGGCGCCTGGCCGCAGAGAAGAACCTGGCCCTGCTGCGCCCTTGCATGGAGGCCCTGGGCAAGGCCTATCCGCAGCGGCGGCTGCGCCTGGTGATCGTCGGCGATGGCCCGATGCGTGGCCAGCTCGAACAGCAACTGCCCAATGCCATGTTCTGTGGCGCACAGCGCGGCGAGGTGCTGGCCGAGCACTACGCGAGCGGCGACCTGTTCCTGTTCCCGAGCCTGACCGAAACCTTCGGCAACGTCGTGCTCGAGGCGCTCGCCTCGGGCCTGGCCGTGGTCGCCTACGACGAGGCCGCCGCCGCCCAGCATATCCGCCACGGCCACAGCGGCGCCCTGGCCATGCCGGGGGACCAGGCGGCGTTCATCGACGCCGCCTGCTGGTTGCTGGAGGAAGGCGAAACCCTGCGCCGGGTGCGCCTCAATGCCCGCCAACACGCCAGCCGCCAGGGCTGGCTGGCGATCGTCGAGCAGTTCGAGGGCTACTTGTACGGCGCCTGCCGCGAGCCGCATGCTGCCCGCGAACAGGCCCTGCCGCTGGTGATCAAGCCAGGGTCGTCAGCGCCTCACGGCTGAACGGCAGCACATCGTCCTCACGCCCGTCCCGCACTTTGCGCGCCCACTCGGCATCCACCAGCAGGGCGCGGCCCACGGCCACCAGGTCGAACTCCTGGTCCTGCAAGCGGCGCAACAGCCCTTCGAGGCTGGCGGGCTTGGCCACCTTGTCGGTGGCCACCATGAACTGCAGGAACTCGCCGTCCAGGCCGACACTGCCCACGGTGATGGTCGGCTTGCCGGTGAGCTGGCGGGTCCAGCCGGCGAGGTTCAGCTCGCTGCCCTCGAATTCCGGCTCCCAGAAGCGCCGGGTGGAGCAGTGGAAGATATCCACGCCGGCCTCGGACAAGGGCTTGAGGAACGCTGCCAGGGCCTCGGGGGTTTGCACCAGGCGCGCGCTGTAGTCCTGCTGCTTCCATTGCGAGAAACGCAGGATGATCGGAAAGTCCGGGCCGACGGCCGCGCGCACGGCCTGGATCAGTTCGATGGCGAAACGCGAGCGCCCGGCCAGGTCACCGCCGTACTCGTCATCGCGACGATTGCTGGCGTCCCAGAAGAACTGGTCGATCAGGTAGCCGTGAGCGCCATGGATCTCCACGCCGTCCATGCCGATGGCCTGGGCATCGTGCGCCGCCTGGGCGAAGGCGGCGATCACCTCGCGGATATCCTCCCGGCTCATGCCGTGGACCAGCACCTGGCCGTCCTTTTCCTTGCCGCTCGGGCCATAGCCCGGAACCGCGGCGTCCGGCTCGGTACCCAGGCGGCGCACACTGCCCACGTGCCACAGCTGCGGCACGATGCGCCCGCCCTCGGCATGCACGGCCTCGACCACGCGCTTCCAGCCGGCCAGGGCATCCTCACCGTGGAAACGCGGCACGTTGGGGTAGCCGTTGGCGGCCTTGTGCCCGACCGTGGTGCCCTCGGTGATGATCAGGCCGACACCGGCGGCGGCACGGCGGCGGTAGTACTCGACCACGCCGTCGTGGGGCACGCCGCCGGGGCAGAAGGTACGGGTCATCGGCGCCATGACCACGCGGGTCGGCAAGTCGAGGGAGCCGAGGGTGAAAGGCTGGAACAGAGGGTTGCTGGACATGCGGCGCTCCCGAGGGATGAGATGGATGCGCCCGAGCTTAGGGGCCACCAGGTGCGTGTCACAGCATCATTGATTGCAGTGATCGGCAGGTATCGCTGCGAGCGGGCCGATTTGCAACAGGAAATTTATTTTGCAAAAGGGCTTGAATTCGTCCGGCGGTTGCCTGACTTTAGAGTCAAGAGGCGCAGAAAACCCAACGCCCTCAGTGGCCTAGGCACGCCTCTCGCGAGCAAGCTGAATAAGGATTGAATCATGCAAATCCAGGTCAACAGCAGCAACCAGATCCAAGGCAACGTCCGCTTGAACGAGTGGGTCCGCAGCACACTGCAGAGCAGCCTCGAACGTTACGAGGACGACCTCACCCGTATCGAAGTCCACTTGCGCGACGACAACGGCGCCAAGCCCGGACCGCACGACAAACGCTGCCAGATGGAGGCTCGCCCCAAAGGCCACCAGCCGATTTCCGTGACCCACACCGCCACTTCGCTGGAACATGCCGTCGATGGCGCCGCCAGCAAGCTGAACCACGCCCTGGAGCACTTCTACGGTAAGCTGCGCAGCAAGCGCGCTATCCTGGAACAGAGCGATCCAGACGCCTGACACTCGAATGTGTCCAATGAAAACGCCCGGCCTTGCGCCGGGCGTTTTCATTGCGTGCCGATCAGCGGGCCTGAACCAACCCACCCTTGCCCCGGTCAACCCCTGCAGTCATTCAGTGCAGGACCGACCATGAACAACCCTTTCGACCAGATCAGCGCCGCCTTCGCCCCCGAATACCGGGTCAACCTGAGCATCGAGCGCCTGGACGGCAGCATCATGCTGACCCTGTCCGACGACAGCGGCGTGGTCGCCAGGCGCCTGATCAGCCAGGCCCAGCGCAACGATCCGGTGCGCCTGCAGCGGGTCATCGACAGCATCCGCCTGGGCCTGGCCATCGAGCTGGGGCAGAACCCACTTGAGGTGCTGGCGGCCCTGACCCGCACCTGGCATGGCGAACAGCGCTTTCCCGCCGCCGGCATTGCCAACTGAGGGCTACTTGCTCTCGTCCACTTCCTTGCCGCTGGCATCCAGCGCCTTGGTCGACGGGTAGCGGTAGGAGGCGTAGCGCACCACCAGGATGGCGAAGGCCAGCAGCAGGATGCCGCCACACACGTACAGCAGCCCGACATCCGGTGCCTTGTGGTGCGAGACGTCGCCGATCAGCAGGCGGGTCAATGCAGTGATCGCCACGTAGAGCAGGAAGCGAATCGGCATGTGGTTGGTCTTGAAGTAGATCCCCACCATCGCCCCCAGCTCCAGGTAGATGAACAGCAGCAGGATGTCATCGACGCTGACCCCGCCCTTGCCCAGCATGTCCAGGAAGGTCACCACCGCCGCATAGGCGGTGATCGCGCCGATGCCGAACAGCGCCAGGTAGTGGAAGGCTTCCACGCACAGGTTGCCCAGCGAGTCGGCGGAGCCGTGCAGGCCCTTGCGCAGTCTTTCTGCCCATTTGATGTTCACGATGTTCGATTCCTAGATACGGCTGAAGGTCTTGTGCCATGCAGTTAAAGGGCCACGGCCACTGTCTTGGAAGGCGGCCGATTGCCGCAGGGCACCTGTGGGCTACGCTGATTTTCAGTTTGCCGGGCCATCATTGCGGTTGCAGGGCGATGGCCTGGCGATGTACTGTATAAAAATACAGTTATCCGTAACCCCATCAGCAAAAAGGCACAGAGGTGATGAATGGCCGTCGAAGTGGTGTACCGCAGCAGCCGCGACCCGGAGCGCTTGTTCATGGATAAGGCCGAAGCAGACCGTCACGACAAGATGCTCGAACTGGCCGAACGCCTGGCCGAGGTACTGCACAAAGCCGTACCGTCGCTGAGCGAACAGCAAGTCGAGGAAGCCGGTATCTACATGGCCAAGAACCGCGACGTGTTCGCCCGGGCGTTCAAGAGCCAGCCGGATGCGCTGGCCGAACTGCTCGAAGGCGCAGCAGCCGAGTGATGGCTGCACCGGCCATTTCGCGGCCCCTTCGCGCCTGAGGCGGCACGGCGGCCAACGCCGTGCTGCGGTTCAAGGCAGGTACAAGCGGAACAAGCCGCCCCCCAGCGTACCGCCATTGGCGATCTCGATCCGCCCGCGCACGCCGTTGCGCTCATGCAGCGCGGCAATTCGCGCGGCGAAGTACAACCCCAGTCCGGTACTGCCGCTCTGCGAATCGATGCCCTGCACGTAGTCGTGCTGGCGCTCGAGCATGCGCTGTGGATAACCGGCGCCATCGTCGTTGACACTGATCACCAACTGCTCGCCCTCTTCCTCGATGCTGATCAGCAGGGCGTGCCCAGCATAGCGGATGGCGTTGGTAAGCACGTTGGCCACCACCGAGGCGACCAGCTCACGGTCGAAGAAACCCAACGGGCTTTCGGTCTCGATACGCCAGGTGGCGAGGATGTCGCGGTGCTTGATCACGTCTTCCTGGGCCGCCAGCTGGGCCTCGATGAAGTCGTCCAGTTCGTGGTAGTCGGGGCAGATGGGCAACTGGTTGACGCCCAGCTTGTACAGCCCCAGCAACTGCACGAGCATGCCGTTCAGGTGGCTGAGTTCATGCTCCACCACGCCCTGCTCGATACCGCCGCGCAACTCTTCGGGCAGGCGCGCCAGCCACTGGCTGTGGGCGTGGGTGAGCGCCGAAAGAGAGTTTTTCAGGTCGTGCACGGTGGAGGCGATCACCGTGGAGAAGTCCAGCCCCTGGTTGTCCTGGTTCATGCGCCGAAGACCCGGATGTGCAGTTTGCGGTAACGGTCATAGCGACTGTCGCTGGCGGGAATGCCGGCCACGCTGGTGAGGCAGTCGCGACACTCCTGCATCAGCGCCGGCGGTGGCGTCTCGCCGCCGATGCGCAGCAGTGCCTGGGCGGTGTTCAGGGCGATGCTGATGTTCTTCGGCTGCAACGACAACGCCTTGCGGAACATGCCCAGCGCTTCGTTGAGCTGGCCGCCCTGGTAGCTGCGCACGCCCTGGCGGTTGAGGTCCACGGCTTCGGTCACCGCCCCCAGCACCAGCGGGTCGTCGGTGAGCTTGGCGACGCTCTGCATGACCTTGGGGTCGTCGCCGTAGGTTTCCACGCAACCCTTGAGAATCGAGGTACCCGCCGCATCCTGGCCAAGTTGCTGCAACTGCTTGGCCACCGTCAGCGCCGCCTCCACGGAGAAGAACTGATCCATCTTCTCCAGGCGCTGCATGGCCTGCTCGGTGAGCTTGGCGGCGGTTTCCGGGTCGCCGGCCTGCTGCAGGCTGGCGGCCTTCATCAGGCGCGCGCGCACCTGCAGGCCCTGGTCCTCGACGTTTTCCTTGGCCACCTCGCTGAGCACGGTGTTGATCTCGACCCGGGTACGGGCATCGAGACCGTTGCCGCTGTTCTTGTTCATCAACGCCTGGACCAGCCCCAGATTACTCTCGGCGTCCTTGTAGCGCGAACTCTGCCCCTGGTTCACCGCATGGCGAAAGGCCTTGGAGGCACTCTCGAAGTCGGCGTTGTCCAGCGCCAGCTTGCCCAGCGCGGCCTGGCGGCGCACGGCGAGCGGCGACAGACGCACCGCCTCCTCGAGCATGTGCTGGGCACGCCGGGTCTCGCCCTGGGCCACCAGCACCTCGGCCATGCCATCGTAAAGGTTGGGCATGATCGGGAAGGCCTTGAGGGCCTGCTCGTAGACACCCTGGGCCTGGGCATTCTGCCCGCGCTTGTGCAACAGGCTGCCGAGCGCGGCGTAGACCCAGGGCTGTGGGCGGCTGGCGAGGATGTTCTTGAGGAACTTCTCCAGCTCCTCGAAGCGATTGAGGTCGCGCAGGGCGTCGGCGCGATAGCGCAGGCACAGCGGGGCGAAGCGCGGGTCCTTCTTGCACAGCTCGGCGCAAGCGGCGAGCACTTCGGCCGGGCGCCCGCGATCAAGGGCTTGGAGAATGGGCTTGAGCAGCGTCTTGCGCTGGGTCAGCTTCTCCAGGCGCTGGGCCAGGCCGACCCGGTTGAAGGGTTTGGTCAGGTAAGCGTCGGGCTCGTGTTCGATGGCACTGAGCACGATGGACTGGCTGCTTTCGGCGGTAACCATGATGAACACGCATTCATGGCTGATCAGCTTGTCGAGGATCATGTCCTCGAGCACCTGCTGGCCGTTCTTCTTGCCGTCCCCCAGGTGAAAGTCCTGGAGAATGAAGTCATAGCGCTTCTGCCCGCACATGCGCAGCGCCTGTTCGCCACTGTCGGCGGTGTCGACGTCGCGCACGCCCAGCTCGCGAAGCATCGAGCGGGTCGAGGTGCGGAAGTCGGTGAAGTCGTCGACGATCAGAAAGCTTTTTTGCCCATACTGCAGCATCAACACGACCTGTATTGAAAAAAGTGGGGAAGTGGCGCGTGGCGATGCATACCGCCGAGGTCTGTATCGGCAGCGGTTCGGGAAAGATGAGCCCGGAAAGGTAACGCCGAATGATGGCCTAAAGCCATTATCTTAACGGCCGACCTCGCCCCAAGCCACTAGACCAGCAAGCCAAGGGACTTGGCCCTGGCCACCGCCTGGGTGCGGCGCTCGACACCGAGCTTGCTGTTGATATGGCTGGCGTGGGTCTTGACCGTGTGCAGGGAGATGAACAGGCGCTCGCTGATCTGCTGGTTGGAGCAGCCCTGGGCGATCAGTTCCAGGACCGCAAACTCGCGGCCGCTCAGGGCCTCGGTGGCACCGCCGCCGGTAGCCAGGGCCTGCGGCAGATGGGCCAGCAGATCGCTCTGCGCCGGGCAGGCCACACGCCCCGTCAACTGCTCGCGCAGCCAGTGTGGCTGCTCTTCGATCAAGCGTTGGAAGGCCTGCAGGGCACCGCCCTGGGCCGCTTCCAGGGCAGGTGCGAGCAACCTGGCCGCTTCGGCGTCACGCCCCTCGGCCAGCAGCAGAGCGATCAATTGGCACTGCGCGCTGACCACCAGCGTCATGCCACCGCTGGCCTGGCCCCGCTCGACCAGCGTGCGCAACCGCGCTTCGGCATCACCGGGGCGGGCCAGCACCCGTTCCAGCAAGGCCTGCTGCAATTCGATGTGCAGCGGCAACAGCGGGTGGAACTCCGGCGCGGCCGCAGGCTGCTCGCCACCGTAGGTCTGCCCCAGGCGCAGCAGCCAGGACTCGGCCAGGTCCGTTCGGCCCTGGGCCAACCAGAGCTCGCACTTCACCAGGGTAATCATGGCCAGGTAGAAGATCGGCGGCACGTCCCAGATATGCATCAGCCGCTCCGCCTCGGCCAGTTCCGAGAACGCCTCGGCAAAACGCCCTTCGCGACCGTCCAGCGAGGCGATCACGCAATGCCCGATCAGGACGCTGATGTCGCGGCAGCTGCGCGCCTCGCTGAGCCCGGCGCGCAAGCGCGCACGGCCCTGGGCACAGTGCAGGCGGGCCGCCAGCAAGTAGCCCTCGTACAGGGTCAGGCGCGCGCGCACGGCATACAGGCGTTGCCCCGAAAGGCCCTGCAACCGCTGCAATCCCTGGCGCACTTCGTCCAGGGCGCGCAGCACCTCGCCGCGGGCGTGCAGTACCCGCGCCCGATCGTAATGGGCCAGGGCTTCGAACAGCGGGTTGCCGACCCGTTGCGCCAATTCGAGTGCTTCGCGGTTCCAGCCCCGCGCCCGCCAGAAATCGCCATCGGCGATGGCCAGGTTCGACAAGGTCGACAGGCACACCAGGCGCTGGCCGTAGCGTTTGTTCGGCAGGCTCTGCAGCGCTTCGCCACAGTAAGCGAGTGTCCGCTCCCGATCGCCGCGGCCACGGGCAATGACCCCGCTCAGGGCCAACCATTGGGCCAGCATCGACTTCTGCGCGGTGGCCGACGGCGCGGGCAGGAAGCGGCTCAGGTAGGCCGCCAGCTCCTCGGCGGCGTCCAGTTGGCAGGCCAACCCCAGGGCCCAGCTGTACAGGACGATCAGCCTGGGCGTGCTGATCAACAGGCTGTCGGGCAGGTCCATCTTCCAGCGCAGCAGCATGCCGACATTCTGCTCCGCCAGCAGTTGCTCCTCGGACAGGCTCTGTACCAGGTCCGCCGCCACGTCCAGATGGCCCGCGCGCAGGGCCTGCTCCACCGCCTCGTCCAGCAGACCCTGCCCTTCGAACCAGCGGCAGGCGCGCAGGTGCAGCCCCGCCAGCGGCTCGCTGGCCTGCCGGCTGCGCAGCAGGTCGGAGAACAGGTGGTGATAGCGGAACCACAGCCCATGCTCGTCGAGCGGCACCAGGAACACCTGGTGGGCCTGCAGGTAGCTCAGGATCTCGCCGCTGTCATGGCGCTCGCGCAGGGCGTCGCACAATTCGGCGCAGAAACGCTCCTGGCAGGCAGTCTCGTAGAGAAACGCCTGCACGGGGGCCGGCAGGATGTCGATGACTTCCTCCAGCAGGTAGTCGCGGATCAGTCCTTCGCCGCCATGCAGCGCCTGGGGCAAGGCGTGGTCCTCGCCGGACTCGCTGGCCGCCAGTTGCCAGAAACGCAGCCCCGCCACCCAACCGTCGCTGCGCTGGATCAGGTTATCCAGGGCCTGGCCGCGCAAACCGGTGGGCTGGCGGCCGATCACGGCCAACGCTTCATCGGGGGTCAGGCGCAGGTCCTGCTCGTTGAGTTCGACCAGTTGCCGTGACAGGCGCAGGCGCGCCAAGTGCCAATCGGGCCGCTGGCGGCTGGTGACCAGCAGGACCAACCCGGCCGGCAGATGGTTGAGGAAGAACTGCAGGCAACGATCGAGCACCGGCCCCTGGGCCAGGTGGTAGTCGTCCAGCACCAGCAGCAAGGGCGTGTCCGGCTGCAGGTAGAGCGCGAGTTCATCAAGCAGGCCGTCGAGCCACTCTTCGAAGGCGAAGGGTTGATGCCGCTGGCGCATCTTCAAAAGCCCCAGAGCCTGGCCGCCGAGTGCCGGGCAGAATTGCTGCAAGCCTTCGAGCAAGCGTTCGAGGAAGCGCCCCGGATCGGCATCGCGCTGGCTCAACCCGAGCCAGAGGCTGCGCCAGTGGCTGGGCAATGCCTGGCAGAACTCGACGGCCAGCGAACTCTTGCCGAAACCCGCCGGCGCGTTCACCAGCAACAGGCGCCCCGCCAGGCCACTTTGCAGGCGCTGGCACAGGCGTGCTCTGGGGACGTGTGTTTCCGGCAGCGGCGGCCGGAAGAAACGCCCATCCAGCAGGCCCAGGGCCTGGCTGGCGACTCCGTGGGTACGGGACAGGTCTGTCATGGCCGGCTCGTTCTGATTGGAATTAGGGCGGCGTTAGATTCAGCCCTTTCAAGGTGTTGGTAATAGGCGCGCGGCTTGGAGTTGCCGGGGCTGCTTTGCAGTCCTTCGCGGCACAAGGCCGCTCCTACAGGGAAGCGCGGTCGTCTGTAGGAGCGGCCTTGTGCCGCGAAAGGGTCGCAAAGCGGCCCCGGCACTCTTGAACCTGAGCGGCCATATCCCAAAAATCGCAAAAACCTTGAAAGGGATGGGCGTTACGGCTTGTTGCGAGACTAGCGGCAAACGCGGCGCATTTGAAGATGATGCAGCCGCTTTGCCGCAAAAAGACTACGACAAAAAGAAACAGGTAGCCCGATCTCACACCCACATGAACAGAAACGCCCCGGCAAGCCGGGGCGTTCTGGGAGATCAAACGGAGTTGCGATGCCTGTCAGCTCAACGCACACCGTCCTGACGCAGGGCTGCCGGCTGGAACTCGGCCTTGCTGGCGCTGAAGCCGAAGTTGTAGGCGCTCTTCTCTTCGTTCTTCATGCCCAGGGCCAGGTAGCGACCCGACTGCAGGTCGTAGATGGCCTCCAGGGTGTACCACGGCACCTGCACGTTGTAGTACGGCTGGGCGTGGGCCTCGGAAATGCGCCACAGCTGGTTGCGACCGTCGTACTGGTCGATCACCGCGGCCTGCCAGGTGTCCTCGTCGATGTAGAAGTCACGCTTGGCATAGATGTGACGCTGGCCTGGCTTGAGGGTCGCAACCACGTGCCAGACGCGGCGCAGCTCGTAGCGCGACAGGTCCTGGTTGATGTGCCCGGCCTTGATGATGTCGCTGTACTTGAGCTTCGGATCATCCAGCTTGTAGGCGTTGGAGGCGATGTACATCTCCTTCTTGCCTTCGAGTTTCCAGTCGTAACGGTCCGGCGCGCCGTTGTACATGTCCAGGTTGTCGGAGGTGCGCAGGCCGTCGGCGGCGGTACCCGGGCCGTCGTACGACACTTGCGGCGCCTGGCGCACGCGGCGCTGGCCGGCGTTGTAGATCCACGCCTTGCGCGGTTCCTTGACCTGGTCGAGGGTCTCGTGGACCAGCAGCACGGTCCCGGCCAGACGCGACGGCGCGGTTACTTTCTGCTTGAAGTAGAACAGGATGTTGCCCGGGTTGGCCGGATCGTAGTCATTCATCTTGTCGCGGAACACGAACTGGTCCTGGAAGTACACCAGGCTGTACGAGCCGTTCTGCTGCGGGGTGGCCTGGGTGACCAGGCGGGTCACGCTGCCGCCACGGTAGCGGGTGATGTGGTTCCAGATCACCTCCAGGCCGTCCTTGGGAATAGGGAACGGCACGGCGGTGCGGAAGTTCTCCAGGCCGTTGCCGCCCGTGACCAAGGTGGTCTTGGTGGCGTTTTCCTTGATCGCGGCGAACACATCGTCCGGTACCGTGGAACCACGGTGGGTCTTGTACACTGGGATCTTGTAAGTGTCCGGATAGCGCTTGAACATGGCAACCTGACCAGGCGAGAGCTTGTCCTTGTACTGGTCGACGTTCTGCGCGGTGATGGTAAACAGCGGTTTTTCGCTGGCGTAAGGGTCGGACAGGAAGCCCTTGGCGTCGGCGCTGCCAGCGCTCTTGGACAGCGGTTCCCACGGGCCGATCGAGCCATCGGCGTTACCGGCCTTCTCCGCGCCCATCGGGGTCAGCGTGGAACCCAGCTTGGCCGCTTCGGTGGCGGAAACCGCAGCCATGACGCTGGTTGCCAGCAGGGACATGCCCAGTACACCGGCTTGCAGCAGACGTGTGGTCATTTTCATTGTGTGTCGTCCTGGATCAGGTTTCTTAGAAGTTCACGCCGAAGCTGAGGGCGACGAAGTCGCGATCATCCACGGTGGTGTACTTGCCATCGAAGAAGTTGGTGTACGACAGGCTCGCCGTGTAGGTGTTCTGGTACTCGGCGTCCAGGCCAAGGCTGACCGCCTTGCGGCCTTCCTCGAAGTTGCCGCCTGGGCCCGGGGAGTAACCGTCGACGTCATGCGACCAGGCCACGCTCGGGCGCAGGTTCACACCGGCGAAGACGTTGTTGTAGTCCCAGATGGCGCGGACGCGATAACCCCAGGAGTCGGAGGTGGTGAAGCCGTCGTTTTCGCAGTAGCGCGACAGGTTGTTCTGCTCGACGCCTGCCAGCGTGGTGGCGTTGAGGCTCTGGCAGCGGCCACTGGGCAGCGGGCCTGGCCCGTAGACCGGGTCGCGGCCGTAGCGCATCTTCGAGGTGCTTTCCAGGCCACCGACGTGCGTCCAGCCTACCTCGCCGACCATGGTCAGACGCTCGGCGCCCATGACCTGGTCGAAGAAGTGGGTGAACGTGGTCTGCAGCTGGGTGATTTCCTTGCGACGATAGCCAGGCTGGTCGGTGTTCGGCGTGCCTTTCAGGACCGATGCGTTCGGATCGAGTGGCGTCAGGCCCGAATACAGGATGTCGGTGGTGTTCAGTTGCACCGGCGCATTCGGGCGATAGCTGATCTCGCCGCTCCAGGCCGTGCCGGTAGGCAAGGTGGTGGAGAAGCTCAGGCCGTACAGGCGAATATCCTCGGGGTATTCGACGTAGTAGCTGGAGTTACCGGCGACATACAACGGCATCAGTTGTTGGAGCAACGCCGGGTTGGTCGCCGCGCCCGCTGGAACCCCAGCGCCGATCAGTGCGCCAGCCAGGTTGGCCGGGTTGTAGAAGCGCGCAGCGGCGCCTCGACCACTGAAGATCGGCGCACGGCTGTGATAGTTCATGAAGTAGCCACCGAACTCGGTATTCAGCGGCTCGTACATGTAGCGCAGCGCAACACCGAACTGGCCACTGTCCCGCGCATCACGGTCAGGACCACGACGCACGATCACACCTTCGTCAGGCGAGCCCCAGGAAACGCCCTGTGCCGCCAGCGCACGCATGGTCGGCCCCGAGAGCGCCCCCAGGCGTCCCGCCACGGCCGATTGCTTGGCCAGCACCGCCAGGTTGTTGTTGCAACCATCGGCGATTACGTCGGGCTGGGAGAAGAAGGTGCCGCAGTTGTCGACGACGGTCTGGTCCCACTCGATCTGGTAGAAGCCTTCGGCGGTCAGGTTGTCGGTCACGCTCTGCGACAGGTAGAACATGTTGACCGGGATCAGGCCTTCCTTGATCTCCGCACCCGGGCGGCGGAACGCCGAGACGTCGATGGGGTTGATGGCGTTGATGCCCCCCCCGATGAAGGTACTTTCACCCCAGCTCACCACCTGCTTGCCCAGGCGCACGGTGCCCGGCAGGTCGGCGATGCTGTAGTTGTGGTAGACGAAAGCGTCGAGCAGCTCCGCGCCCGAGGACTTGGCGCCCTCCTTGCGGTTGGAGTCGCTGATGTCCTTGAACTCGCGGTTTTCATCCTTGAGCTCGAAGTCATACCAGTACTTGCCGCGGACGAACACGCCGGTGTCGCCGTACTTGAGCTCCAGGTCGTGGATACCCTTGAAGATCTTCGAGAAGGTCTCGCCCTTCTTGAAGTTCAGGTGGCCATCGTCGGAGGTCTGCGACAGCCCCCTGCCGCCGTTGTTGGCCCCGATGAGGTTCTTGTTGGGGTTGGCAGTCGACCAGCTGGCGCCAACGGAGAGCGAGGAGTCGAACTGGCCTTCGATTTCACCGATGTTGAAGCTGACAGCGAAAGCAGGACTTGCGAGCGTGGAAGCGAGGCTGACGGCCAGGGGCAGTTTCGCCCGGCGCCAGAACAGGTTTGCAGATGTCATCGACGCTACTCCATGTACTTTTTTGTTATGGCAGTGAGTCCTTTCAGAAACGGCTCGAGCGCCCGGTGAAGCAGGCTCCTGCCCGTGGCGCCGCGCGTTGCCGCGTGGCGCCCTCCCCCATTCCTGAAAATCCCCTGACCCGACTATAGCCAGCGGTCACAGGTGCTTGATCCCTCTAAAGTGTGATTTGCGCGTCCCGCTTGCGGCCCACCCCGATCGGCCGGCCTGCGCGCTGGCAGTGCTCAAGCATGGCTCAATTCTACCGTTTGACAAGGCGCCATCCTGTCTAGCCTGCGGGGTCGCGCTGGAAAAAGCGCGACCCGCGCCCGGGTTACAGGGTGGAGAGGAAAGCGCTGTTACTGGCCTGCCACTGGCTGATATCCACGCGGATACGCTTCTTGTCGAGCTTGCCGACGCTGGTCTTGGGAATTTCAGTAACAAGGGCGATCTGGCTGGGAATCGCCCACTTGTTGATGTGCCCCTGCTCGACGAAAGGCTTGAGGTGTTCCTTGAGCGCGCGCGCATCGATGCTCTGCCCCTCGCGCACCACCAGCAATGCGAACGGGCGCTCGCCCCACTGCGGATCGGGCACCCCGACCACCGCGACCTCGCGCACCGCCGGGTGACGGCTGACCAGGTCTTCGAGGTCGAGCGACGAGATCCATTCACCACCGGTCTTGATCACATCCTTGATGCGGTCGCGGATGTCGATGAAGCCCATGCCGTCCAGCGTCGCGACATCGCCGGTGTGCAGCCAGCCGCCCTGCCAGAGCTCCTCGCCCTTTTCCGGTTCGCGGAAGTAGCCCATGGTCAGCCAGGGCGCGCGCAGCACCAGTTCGCCCTGGGTCTCGCCATCGGCGGGCAGGAAGTTGCCATTGCCATCGACGATGGCGGCCTCGACCAGGGGCACCGGCACGCCGGCCTTGATCCGGTAGCTGGTGCGCTCATCCTCGCTGCCGGCCTGCAACTCGTCGTTCAGGTGCGCGGCACTGATCAGCGGGCAGGTCTCGGACATGCCGTAGGCGGCGGTGAGCTGGATGCCCCGGGCCAGCGCCGCCTGGTACAAGGCGCGGTTGAGCGCGCTGCCGCCGATGATGATCTTCCAGCCGCCGAAATCCTGGCCGGCCGCCGACGGGCAGTTGAGCAGCATCTGCAGGATGGTCGGCACGCAGTGGGAAAAGGTGACCTTCTCCTCGCGCCACAGCCTGATCAGCATGTCCGGCTCGTAGCGCCCCGGGTAGACCTGCTTGATACCCATCATGGTCGCCGCGTAGGGGATGCCCCAGGCGTGCACATGGAACATCGGCGTGATCGGCATGTAGACGTCGTTGCTGCTCAGCAGCCTCACGCTGTCCAGGCTGCCCAGCACCGAAGTTTCGGCCAGGGTGTGCAGCACCAGCTGGCGATGGGTGAAATACACCCCCTTGGGATTGCCGGTGGTGCCGGTGGTGTAGAAGGTGGTGGCCACCGAGTTCTCGTCGAAGTCGGGGAAGTCGTACTGCGGGCTGGCGGCAGCCAGCAGTTGCTCGTACTCGCCCACCAGGTTCGGCAGGTCGGCGGTCTTGTCCGGGCCGTCGGTCAGCAGCAGGGTCTTGTCGACCGTGGTCAGCTGCCCGGCGATGCCCTGGTAGAGGCCGATGAAATCACTGTTGACCAGCACGAAGCGGTCTTCGGCGTGATTCATGGTGTAGAGGATCTGCTCGGGCGACAGGCGCACGTTGATGGTGTGTACCACGGCGCCGATCATCGGGATGGCGAACATGCACTCCAGGTAACGGTGGCTGTCCCAGTCCATCACCGCCACGGTGTCAC
This sequence comes from Pseudomonas sp. NMI760_13, assembly GCF_021283245.1. Taxonomy (NCBI): domain Bacteria; kingdom Pseudomonadati; phylum Pseudomonadota; class Gammaproteobacteria; order Pseudomonadales; family Pseudomonadaceae; genus Pseudomonas; species Pseudomonas sp. NMI760_13. The sequence continues at coordinate 307,372 of NZ_JAJSRC010000001.1, forward strand.
CGGCCTTCACACCGGCCGCGGTCAACACATTGGCCAGGCGGGCGATGCGCTCGTTCAACTGCGGGTAAGTGAGGCGGATCTGGTCGCGGTAGACGATCTCGCGGGTCTTCTCGTAGCGGCTGCCGGACATCAGCAGGCGCTTGATCAGCAACGGGTATTGGTAGGCGCCCTCGGCGGGCTTGATGATGCGTGTCTGCAACATGGGTATCCCTTTTCTTCAATACGGGCAGAACGGTTCAGGAATCCACTGTAGTTCGGTGACGCACCGGTCAAATCAGCCGAAGGAATGATTTGCCGCGCCAAGGTATGAGTGGCGATGTCGGCGTTGACGAACAGCAACGCCGGGCCAGACACTGCCCCGAACGGATCGCGTGCCCTGTGGGAGCGGCTTTACCTGCGAATGCGCTAGTGGACTCGCCTGCGCATTCGCGGGTAAACCCGCTCCCACAGCTTCGAACCAACACCAAGAATGTATCCAGCCCTGCACCGGAGCCTCCATGCCCAGCCCACGTCGCGCCGTGTTTCTCGATCACCAGTCACTGGACCTGGGTGACCTCGACCTTTCGCCACTGCAGTCGCAGTTCGATGAACTGCAACTGCACGCCGCCACCGCGCCAGGGCAGGTCGCCGAACGCCTGCAAGGCGCCACGGCGGTGATCAGCAACAAGGTGATGCTCGATGCCGCCACACTGGCCGCCGCCCCTGACCTCAAGCTGATCCTGGTAGCCGCCACCGGCACCAACAATGTCGACCTGGCCGCCGCCCGTGCCCAGGGCATCACCGTGTGCAACTGCCAGGGCTACGGCACGCCGTCGGTGGCCCAGCACACCCTGGCCCTGCTACTGGCCCTGGCCACGCGCCTGTGCGACTACAACCAGGCGGTGAAGGCCGGACAATGGGCCAAGGCCAGCCAGTTCTGCCTGCTGGACTTCCCCATCGTCGAGCTGGAAGGCAAGACCCTCGGCCTGCTCGGCCAAGGCGAGTTGGGTGGCGCGGTGGCGCACCTGGCCGAGGCGTTCGGCATGCGCGTGCTGAGCGGGCAGATTCCCGGCCGCCCACCCCGGGCCGATCGCCTGCCGCTGGACGAACTGCTGCCGCAGGTCGATGCCCTGACCCTGCACTGCCCGCTCAACGAGCAGACCCGGCACATGATTGGTGCCAACGAACTGGCCCTGCTCAAGCCGGGCGCGCTGGTGGTCAACACCGCCCGCGGTGGGCTGATCGACGAACAGGCCCTGGCCGACGCCCTGCGCCGCGGTCACCTGGGCGGCGCCGCCACCGATGTGCTGAGCGTTGAACCGCCGGTCGAGGGCAATCCGCTGCTGGCGGCGGACATCCCGCGCCTGATCATCACCCCGCACAGCGCCTGGGGCGCAGTGGAGTCACGCCAGCGCATCGTCGGGCAGCTGGCCGAGAACGCCCAGGCCTACTTCGCCAGCCAGCCGCGGCGAGTGGTCGGCTGATCCGCCGACGCCTCTGGTACACTGCGCCACTTTTTCAGGAGGCGTCGTCCATGGACCCGCGCAGTGAAGTGTTGCTCCGCCAGGCAGAGCTGTTCCAAGGCCCGCTGCTGATCGCCGGCGCCCAGGCCGATGGCCTGCTCGGCCAGCTGCCCGGCGCCCATGGCTGGACCTGGCATGCCGGCGACCAGGCGCTGCTCGAGAGCCGTTTCGCCGGGCGCAGCCACTACGGCGTCGAGGTGCCCGAGGTGGCCTTCGACGCCGCCGTGCTGTTCCTGCCCAAGTCCCGCGAGCTGGCCGCCTACCTGCTCAACGCCCTGGCCTCGCGCCTGGGCGGTCGCGAGCTGTACCTGGTGGGGGAAAAGCGCGGCGGCATCGAAGGCGCGGCCAAGCTTCTGCAGGCATTCGGCAAACCGCGCAAGCTCGACAGCGCCAGGCACTGCCAGTTGTGGCAAGTAACCGTGGACAGCGCCCCTGAGGCCAAGCCGCTGGAAAGCCTGGCCGAACGCTTCGAACTGCCGCTGGAAGATGGTCCGCTGCAAGTCATCAGCCTGCCCGGGGTGTTCAGCCATGGGCGCCTGGACAAGGGCACCGCGCTACTGCTGGAGCACCTTGACGGCCTGCCCGGCGGCCATGTCCTGGACTTCGGCTGCGGCGCCGGCGTGCTCGGCGCCACGATCAAGCGCCGTTATCCGCAGAGCCGGGTCACCTTGCTCGATGTCGATGCCTTCGCGGTCGCGGCCAGCCGCCTGACCCTGGCGGCCAACGGTCTGGAAGGCCAGGTGATCAGCGGCGACGGCATCGATGCCGCGCCGGCCGATCTTGACCTGATCCTGAGCAATCCGCCATTCCACACCGGCGTGCACACCGACTACCAGGCATCGGAAAACCTGCTGAAAAAATCAGGCGAACATCTGCGAAAAGGCGGCGAAATGCGGCTGGTCGCCAACAGCTTCCTGCGCTACCAGCCGTTGATCGAAGGCGCCCTGGGCAACTGTGAAATCCGTGCCGAGGCACAAGGCTTTCGCATCTACCGAGCGACCCGCGGCTAAAAACAGGGCTTGCCGAAAGCGTTTCGCCTAGGCAGAATCCGCTCCGTCCTAGGGGAGTAGTCTCCCGCGAGCGCCCTGCTCGCCCGGCACGCGTCAACACACTTGGCCCACAGGCCATGGCGCGTGCGACCCACGATCTGCGCAGACAGGTCCAGGGTTTGACAAGACCTATGACACGCACACCTTACCCGGGGCGGGAAGGCTGTACGTGTCATAGCCGTGTCGACCCGCCCCCGTAGGAATCCTGATGCTGGAATCGTTACTCGTCCCCACCGCCATCGTTGCCCTCGCCGAAATCGGCGACAAGACGCAATTGCTTGCGCTCATCCTTGCCGCACGCTTTCGCAAGCCTTGGCCGATCATTGCCGGGATCGTCGCCGCGACCCTGGCCAACCATGCCGCCGCCGGTGCCGTGGGCGCCTGGGTCAGCGGTTTCTTCAGCGAGTCGGTGCTGCACTGGATTCTTGCCGCAAGCTTCACCGCCACCGCGCTGTGGACCCTGGTACCGGACAAGATGGACGATGACGAAACCAGCAACGCGCGCCGCTTCGGGCCGTTCGTCACCACGCTGATCGCGTTCTTCCTCGCCGAGATCGGCGACAAGACCCAGGTGGCCACGGTGATGCTGGCCGCCCAGTATCCGCACCTGATCATGGTCATCATCGGCACCACCTTGGGCATGCTGATCGCCAACGTGCCGGTGGTCCTGGCGGGCAACTTCGCGGCGGAGAAACTGCCGCTGACGCTGATCCGTCGCCTGGCGGCGACCGCGTTCATCGTGCTGGCCATCGTCGCGGTGTATTCGGCGATGAAGACCAGCGGCTGGATAGGGTGAAGCAGCGACAAGTGGCAAGCTACAAGCGGCAAGAAAGAGCAGATGCGTCCTTACTTGCCGCTTGAAGCTGCTTTTACTTCTTGGCCGCTTGATACAACGGCATCACCTTCGGAATCGCTGCCTGCAGCGAGGCGATCCGGCTGCTCGACGCCGGGTGGGTGCTCATGAACTCAGGCGGCGCGCCTTCGGACGCCTTGCTCATCTTGTTCCACAAGGTGATCGCGGCGTTCGGGTCGTAGCCGGCGCGGGCCGACAGCTCGAGGCCGATCAGGTCGGCTTCGTTCTCGTTGGCCCGGCTGTTGGGCAGGGTCATGGCGTAGTTCACCACGGTGTCGGCCATGGCCATGCTGTCCTGGCCCAGGCCGAAGATCGCGCCGGCACCCTGGCGGGCCATTTCCACGCCATAGGCCTTGGACATCGCTTCACGGCTGTGCTCGCGCAGGGCGTGGGCGATCTCGTGGCCCACCACCGCGGCGATCTCGGCGTCGGTCAGCTTGAGCTGATCGATCAGGCCGGTGTAGACGATGATCTTGCCGCCCGGACCGCAGTTGGCGTTGAGCTCGTCGCTCTTGATCACGTTGACTTCCCAATTCCACTGCGCGGCATCCGGCCGGAACTGTGGTGCCTGGGCAATCAGGCGCTTGGCGATGGCCTGTACGCGCTTGGCATCATTGCTGCTCTTGTCCAGCACGCCCTTGCTCGACGCCTCGCCGAGGGTCTGCTGGTAGGACTGGGCGTACATCTGGTTGACCTCATCGGTCGAGAGCATGCTGAACATGTACTGCTGGCGCTGGACGCCCACGGCACCGCCACTGGTGGTATTGACCGCCTGGCAGCCGCCGAGCAGGACGCTGGCCGTCAGCATGCTGACAACGAATGACTTACGCATGAAAACACTCCCTATTTACGTGCCGCGTATCCTAGGCCCTGACGCCCGTGCCTGCCAGAGCCACAGGTAAGATTTCTGACAAGCCCCTCATGCTTTGGTATTAGCCCGCCGATAACCCTCGGTAACGACCTCCTTGCGCGCGGAGCTTTGCCATGAAGTTCAAGTCGATCCAGTTTTCCGTGGCCGCCCTGGCCGGTGCCATCGTGCTGAGCATTGTCGCGGCCCTGGTGCTGTACGCCGTGTATTCCGGGCAGCGGACCCAAACACTGGTGCAACAGCGCACGCAACAGCAGTTCGAGACCGTCATCGAACAGCGTCTCTCGGCCCTGGCCCGCACCCAGGTCAGCGAGATCCAGCGCGGCCTGGAAGCGCCCCTGGCGATCGCCCGCGGCCTGGCCACCGGCAACGCCATGCTCGGCATGCAGGGCGCCGATGGCCAGCCGCTGATGCGCATTGATCGTGAACACCTGATCAACCAGCTCAAGCGCACCGTGGAGGTCAACCCGAGCGTGCTGGGCGCTTACCTGGGCTGGGAGCCGAACGCCCTCGACCATGCCGATGGCCGTTACGTCGGCAGCCACCTGGTGGGCATCGACAGCGCCAGCGGGCGCTTCCTGCCCTGGTGGTTCCGCAATGGCGACGGCAGCCTCGGCCAGGACAAGCTGGCCGATGTCGACGACCGCACGGTGCTCGCCACCGGCGTGCGCGCCAGCGAGTACTACCTGTGCCCCAAGGAGTCGAAGAAGGCCTGCGTGATCGATCCCGCGCCTTATAAGGTGGGCGACAAGATGGTCATGCTCGCCTCGTTCGTCGAACCGATCATGATCGACGGCCAGTTCCAGGGCATGGCCGGCGCCGACCTGTCGGTGAACTTCATCCAGGACTTGCTCAATGCCGCCGACCGCCAGCTCTACGACGGCGCCGGCGAACTGGCGCTGGTCTCCAGCAACGGCCGCCTGGTGGCCTACACCCGCGATCCGGCCAAGTTCGGCGAAAAGGCCGGCGACGTGCTGGACAGCGACGAAGCCAACACCCTCAAGAACCTGAGCGGCGAGGCGCTGCACTATGAAGTGGACGCCGCCAAGGACCGCATCGAGCTGTACCTGCCGTTCAAGATCGCCGGCACCGACGCACGCTGGACCCTGCTGCTGGAGCTGCCGCTGAGCACGGTCATGGCCGACGTCAACCGCCTGCAGCAGGACCTGGCCGAACAGCGCCGCACCGATATCGCCGGCATGACCGTGGTCGGCCTGGGCATCGCCGCTCTCGGCCTGCTGGTGATCTGGTTGCTGGCCCTGGGCATCGCCCGCCCGCTCAAGCAGATGGTGAGCATGCTCGACGACATCGCCCAGGGCGAAGGCGACCTGACCCGGCGCCTGCAGAGCGACCGGGCCGACGAACTGGGCGCCATCGCCAAGGGCTTCAACACCTTCCTGGCCAAGTTGCAGGCGATGATCAGCCAGGTGGTCAGCTCGGTGCAGAAAGTCAGCGACTCCTCGGAACACACCGCCGACATCGCCATCCGCACCAACCAGGGCGTGCACAAGCAGATGGCCGAGATCGACCAGGTGGCCACCGCCGTGCACGAAATGACCGCCACCGCCCAGGATGTGGCGCGCAACGCCACGCAAGCGGCCCAGGCCGCCAGTGAAGCCGACCGCGCCGCCAACCAGGGCCTGGACATCGTCCGCGATACGTCGCACTCGATCAGCGAGCTGGCCGCCGAGATCGGTCGCGCCGTGACCGTGGTCCAGGACCTGGCCCGCGACAGCGAGAACATCAACGCCATCCTGGTGACCATCCGCGCCATTGCCGAACAGACCAACCTGCTGGCGCTCAACGCCGCCATCGAGGCGGCCCGGGCCGGCGAACAGGGCCGCGGTTTCGCGGTGGTCGCCGACGAGGTGCGCAACCTGGCGCAGAAGACCCAGCAGGCCACCCAGGAAATCCAGCAGATGATCCAGCAACTGCAGCTGGGCACCCGCGAGGTGGTCAAGGTGATGGAAGACAGCCAGGGCAAGACCGACATCAGCGTGCAGCAGGCCAGCCGCGCGGCCGAGTCGCTGGCGAGCATCACCCAGGCGGTGTCGGTGATCAACGACATGAACACGCAGATCGCCAGCGCCGCCGAGGAGCAGAGCGCCGTGGCCGAGGACATCAACCGCAACGTGATCAACATCGGCCAGGTAGCCGGCGAGGTGGCCGGCGGCGCCGACGAGTCGAGCCAGGCCAGCGCCGAGCTGACCAAGCTGGCCGAGCAGCAGCGGCGGTTGATCAATCAGTTCAGGGTGTAGGCCTGCACGCGCGCCCTTGTAGGAGCGGCCTTGTGCCGCGAAAGGGCCGCGAAGCGGCCCCAGGGCTTCAGCGTTGACGCAAAGATCGCCGGGGCTGCTTTGCAGCCCTTTCGCGGCACAAGGCCGCTCCTACAGGGAGTTAGCGCACGCCACCTAGGCGGGAGTCAGGCACTCCGGCCCATTGAGCTTCGGATCGTTGACGAAATTCGCCAACGCCCGCTCACGCAGTGCCGTCGGCGGTTTGGCCAACAACTCGTGCAATCTGGCCATCGGTGTTTCAGGATCCAGCCACAGCGCCTGCTCGGCCTCGTCCAGGATCAGCGGCCGACGCTGGTTCATCGCCGCTTGCGTCACTACCGCGCAACTCAGCCATGCCTGCTCCTGCACCGGGTAGACCTCCCACAGCGCGGCGAAGAACAGCGACGCGCCCTCCCCCGGCGTCACCCAGTACGGGCGCTTGCGCGCCGTGCCTCGCCATTCGTAGAAACCGTTGGCCGGCATCAGGCAGCGCCGCTGGCGCAAGGGTTCGCGAAACATCGGCTGCTCGGCGAGGGTCTCGGCACGGGCCTGGGCCGGGGTGCGGGACAGGTCGGTGAGCCAGGCCGGGGTCAGCCCCCAGCGCGCACCGGCCAGCTGCAGCTGGCCGTCGAGCTGGCGTTGGATCAGCACCGTGGCACCGGGCGAGATGTTCCATTGGGCCTGCTGGCCCGCGGGGAAGCCCGGCAGGCCGGCGAAGCTCTGGGACCAGCGAAACAGGGCGTAGCGTCCACACATGGGCGAAATCAAAACCTAGCAGATCAGGGTTCCGGGATAACTCTCCGGTTCGTCGCCGGCAAGCGGCTGGGCGGCATTGTACGCATCGATCAACTGCCGTGCGTAGCCTGCCTGCTCATCCGGCACCGCCAGCCCCAGCAGTCCGTGCATCGGTAACTCGCCTGCGGCGCCCATCAGGTCGCGCCCGACCAGGTGCACCTCGATGCCCTCGCTGGCCAGCATGCCCACCAGCACCTGCGCCTCCAGCAGGCTTTCCGGCTCATAGATCCGTTGCATCAGTCGTTCTCGCCGTAGACATCGAGCATCCACTCCTCGCCATGCACCTGCAGCACGAAGCGGATCGGCTTGCAGCACACCTGGCAATCCTCGATGTACTCCTGGTCGCCGCCGGACAGGTCCACCGTGGTTTCGACTTCTTCGCCACAATAAGGGCAATCATAGATCGCAGTTTCCAGCATCGCGGCCTCCGAAGTGACTTGTGCGTATAATTGCCGGTCTGTTTACAGGGCCTGTGTGCGTCCGAGCCGTTTTTCGGAGCCCGCCCCTACCTAATTACCCTAGCCGTTTCCAACAAGAGAGCATGATGGGCGAATTCGATGCCATCCGACCGTACGACGACGCTGAGGTCCCTGCCGTTCTGGCACGCCTGCTCAGCGACCCGGCATTCCTCGATATCCTCACCCACTTCCGCTTCCCGCGCGCGGCCGGCGCCTTCGGCTGGCTGCTCAAACCGCTGATCGCCCGGCGCCTGCGCAAGGAATTCGCCGGCGTGAGCTGCGTCTCCACGCTGCAGGACAAGGTCGAGTACTACGTCGACCGCACCATCGACCGCGCCACCGACGGCGTCACCTATACCGGCGTCGAACAGCTCAAGTCGGGGACCGCCTACCTGTTCCTGGCCAACCACCGCGATATCGTGATGGACCCGGCCTTCGTCAACTACGCGGTGTACCACGCCGGCCTGCCGACGCCGCGCATCGCCATCGGCGACAACCTGCTGCAAAAACCGTTCGTCAGCGACATGATGCGCCTGAACAAGAGCTTCATCGTGCACCGCTCGATCAGCGGCCGCCGCGAGAAGCTGGCCGCCTACCAGTTGCTCTCGGCCTACATCAACCACTCGATCCGCAACGATTGCGTGTCGATCTGGATCGCCCAGGCCGAAGGCCGCGCCAAGGACGGTGACGACCGTACCGATTCGGCGATCCTCAAGATGTTCCACATGAGCCGCAAGGACGAGCCGTTCGGCGCGGTGGTCCAGAGCCTGAACCTGACCCCGGTGTCGATCAGCTACGAGTACGACCCCTGCGACCAGGCCAAGGCCCGCGAGCTGTACATCCGCGCCACCACCGGCAGCTACACCAAGGCGCCGGGCGAGGACGACAACAGCATCGCCCAGGGCATCACCGGCTACAAAGGGCGGGTGCACATCAACTTCGCCCCACCGGTGACCGATTACCACGAGGACACCAAACAACTGGCGCAGGCCATCGACCGGCAGATCCTCGGCGGCTACCGGCTATTCCCGGTGCACTACCTGGCCTATGCGATGTGGGCGGAGAAGGACGCGACGCTCGAGGTGCCGAGCGCGGAGAAACTGTTCCCGGCCGACGAGTTGGCCAAGGCGAAGGAAGAATGGCAGCGCCGGCTGGACGCCTGCCCGGTCGAGCATCAGCCGTACCTGGTGCAGCAGTATGCGACGCCGGTGCGTAATCAGTATCAGGTGAAGCGTCAGCCCGCGTCGGCCTGACAACGCAACTGTAGGAGCGGGCTTGTCCCGCGAAGGCGTCAGATCAAGCAATGATGTGATCTGATATGACGCCTTCGCGGGGCAAGCCCGCTCCTACACAGAGCAGGTATCGCCTTCAGATCCAGGTACTGAACCAGGACAGCAGCAAGGCCATCGCCAGGCAGCAGAAGCCCAGGATGTAGTAATAGCGCGGTATCCGCTGCTCCAGCGCATCCACCACGCCTTCATCCACCGCCAGGCTTTCCCGGCTCAGCGCCTCGCGACGCCGGGCGCTGTGCAGCAGCAGCCCGCCAGGGCAGGTAATGAGCAGGGCCAGCAGGTTGATCAGCTTGGCCGGATGGGCGGCCAGGAAGCCCCAGAACACTTGCAACGACATTGCGCGACCTCGGTATCACGTGCGGCAAAGCCCGGCATTCTACCCAAGCCCAGGTTCACTGCCGCCACTTTGCGACCAGCTGTCATTTAATTTCATCTGTCACACGCTCGTCATCAAGGCAGGCCACCCTGTCGGCCTTCAACCGAACCGGAGCTTGTCATGCTGCACGCCGAAAACCAGGACCGCCTCTACCTTGTCGCCCAGAGCGACGAGCAGCAGGCGCTGATCGATGGCTTCGCGATCAATGTCCAGGACCGCCAGTGGCTGGTTTACTGCGCGCTGGGTGGGCATGCCCACCAGGACCTGCCTGAGGTCGACCCGTACACCGGGATCAGCCTGCTGGACTTCAATGTGCTGGCTGCCTGAACCGCGCTGCCTGCTCTCCCACTGAAGCCCCACAGCACGCGTGGGAGCGGGCTTGCCCCGCGACAGGCCAGTACAGACAACAAAAAACCCGCAGCCTGATCACAGGCTGCGGGTTTTCTTCACTGCAAAAACCTTACTCGCCCAGAACCTGACCGACGGTCGGGTCCTTGAACAGACGGGTCAGGGCATCGCTGAGCACATCACTCACCAGCTTGGTGTTGGTTTCCTGGTTCGGCGCCATGCCGAAGCGCTGGTCCAGCGAAGCACCGTAACGGCCGCTGTAGCGGCGGTTGGCGTTGGACACGTCGGCACGGAAGGTGGCGCCGATGGTCGCCTCGGTCACGTACATCTTGTCCTTGGGCGACTGGTACTTGAGCTCGGCCAGGGTCACGGTCAGCTGCGGCGCGTTGTAGGCGTTTGGCGTCGGGGTAAAACCAAGCAGGCGCACCGCCGCCTCGGCCTGGGCCTGCAGCTTGGGCACGACATCGTTGCCATTGACGGTGATGGTGCTGGTCTCGGGGTACATGCCACCACGGGTGCCGAGCGATTGCGAGGCGCGCCCGTCGACGACCTTGACCACCACCGGCTGGCCATGGCCGACCGGGGCCAGTTGCTGGGTAAGCTTGGGTTGCGGGCTGAGTTGCTGCGGGCTGTGGGCACAACCGGCCAGGCTCAGGCTGGCCACCGCGAACAAACCGACCAACAGACGTTGCAACATGCGCGTTTCTCCAGAAAAAGCGGCAAAGGCCCACAGTATACCTAGCGGCAAGCTTCCAGCGGCAAGCTGCAAGCAAAAGCACCTACGCTTTTCCTTGCAGCTTGCCGCTGGAAGCTTGCAACTGCCCTTCTGTCACAATCGTTTCATGCCCCCCGGTTACTCTGGCGCCAGCCCTCACACACAGGACTGACCACCATGGCCTCGCTCTGGACCCTGCTCTTGCACCGCCCGCGCCACGCCACCTACGCCCGTCTCGACAGCGACGGCATCTGCCTCGGTTTCAAGCACTGCGCCACGCCACCGGGCAACGGCGCCTGGGTGCAGGTGAACGAGGCGCAACTGGCCTGGCTCGGCCGCCCGCTGCCGGCCAGCGCCCGGATTTGCGCCCGTGCAACGCAGCGTTGGCAGCAACGCACCCTGTCGGCCTGACAAACGCTGCAATAAAAACCCAACAAGTACGCCCTTTCCGCCCGCGACATCGTTATAATCTCCCCCCGATTATAAGGACGTCTCCTGATCGGGCCCCGCATTCGCCGCTTGACCCCGGCACCCTCGACGCTTCGCCCACAGAGAGCCTTCCACTCAGGTCTTGCATTGGCTGTCGTGCCTGCTGTTTCCGGCCTTCTGCTTCGCATGAACCTGCGGGTTGCCATCGCGCAGTCCACTTTTGAGGTTCACGACTCCAAAAGAGCGTGAAAAAACGGTTTTTCACAACTTCACGAGAGTGTGGCGAGCAAATGAACAGTCTGGCATGTGCAAGAGCGGCAGATGTGTCCCGAACAGCCCTGAACAGACGGCAAAAGCGCTCATCCCCGATGAGCCTCTGAGGCCGGTCCATAACGCACGACGGAGCACTTGACCATAAGTCGAATTGCCGCACCCGTGGCAATGGGCGTTCAATAGCCGAACACCCAAGACTGACTGGCGGTATCCGCGGAAGTTGCAAGAACTGCGAAGAGTCGGACATGGCGATCCTGGCCACCCCACGGATCCTATGCTGTCAATTAGGTGCTGTAGATTGTGGAGACGCGTTAATGGCGCAGAACGAATCGGTTGATGTGGTACTGGTAGGCGCGGGCATCATGAGTGCCACCCTGGCCGTACTGCTCAAGGAGCTCGACCCGACCCTGAAGCTTGAGGTCGTCGAGGCGATGGACTCCGGGGCCGCGGAGAGCTCCAACCCCTGGAACAACGCCGGTACCGGCCATGCCGGCCTGTGCGAGCTCAATTACACCCCGCAGGCCGCCGATGGCAGCATCGACATCAAGAAGGCCGTGCACATCAACACCCAGTTCGAGGTCTCGCGCCAGTTCTGGGCCTACCTGAGCCGCAAGAGCGGCTTCGGCTCGCCGCGCGCCTTCATCAACCCGGTACCGCACCTGAGCTACGTCGAGGGTGACAAGGGTATTGCCTTCCTCAAGAAGCGTTTCGAGCTGCTCAAGCAGCACCACGCCTTCGCCGAGATGGAATACACCGAAGACCAGGCGGTGATGAAGGAGTGGATGCCACTGATGATGCCAGGCCGTCCGGCCGACCAGCGCATCGCCGCCACCCGCGTGATGAAGGGCACCGATGTCAACTTCGGCGCCCTGACCAACAAGCTGCTCAAGCAACTGGGCAACAGCCCGGACGCCCAGGTCAAGTACAGCAAGAAGGTCGTCGGCCTGCGTCGCAAAGGCAGCGGCTGGACCGTGAGCATCAAGGACGTCAACAGCGGCGGCAGCCGTGAGGTCGACGCCCGCTTCGTCTTCCTCGGCGCCGGCGGCGCGGCCCTGCCGTTGCTGCAGATGTCCGGCATCCCGGAGAGCAAGGGCTTCGGCGGCTTCCCGGTCAGCGGCCAGTGGCTGCACTGCGACAACCCGGAAATCGTCAAGCAGCACCAGGCCAAGGTCTACAGCCAGGCCGCGGTCGGCGCCCCACCGATGTCGGTACCGCACCTGGACACCCGCGTGGTCGATGGCAAGACGTCGCTGCTGTTCGGCCCTTACGCCGGCTTCACCACCAAGTTCCTCAAGCACGGCTCGCTCCTGGACCTGCCGCTGTCGGTGCGCGCGGGCAACCTCGGCCCGATGTTTGCCGTGGCCCGCGACAACATGGACCTGACCAAGTACCTGGTCAGCGAAGTGATGCAGTCGATGGAACAGCGTCTGGAATCGCTGCGCCGCTTCTACCCCGAGGCGAAAGCCGAGGACTGGCGCCTGGAAGTGGCCGGTCAGCGCGTGCAGATCATCAAGAAGGATCCGAAGAAAGGCGGCATCCTGCAGTTCGGCACCGAGCTGGTCTCGGCCCAGGACGGCAGCCTGGCCGCGCTGCTCGGCGCCTCGCCGGGCGCCTCGGTGACCGTGTCGATCATGCTCGAGCTGATCGAGCGCTGCTTCCCCGAGCAGGCCAAGGGCGCCTGGGCCGCCAAGCTCAAGGAGATCTTCCCGGCCCGCGAAAAGGTCCTGGCCACCGATGCCGCGCTGTACCACAAGATCAGCGCCGACAACGACGAGGCACTGGAACTGGCGGAAAGCAGCCCGGCCAAGCACTACGCCTGATCCGGCTGAAACGAAAAAACGCCCCTCGGGGCGTTTTTTTGTGCCTGCCTCACTGCCCCCACCTCTCCTCTGTAGGAGCGGCCTTGGGCCGCGAAAGGGCCGCAAAGCGGCCCCGGCGATATTGAGGTATGGCATAAATCTGGGGCTGCTTCGCAGCCCTTTCCGGCCGGTCCGACGCCTCGGCAAGGCCGCTCCTACAGGGGAAGCCGAACGCGCGAAATCAGCCCCGGGCGTTATCGATGATCTCGATGTACTCCGGCGCATTGCGCTGGTCGGCGATCGCCTCGACGAAGGTCTTGCCGTGCTCATCCTTGCCATCGAGGTCGTAACCGGCGGCGACGAAGAAGCCCACATAACGCTCGAAATCATCGACGCGCAGGCCGCGGTAGCCCTTGATCAGCTTGTGATGAGACGGCGAGGTCAGGCCATCGGCCGGCTCGAACTGCAGGAACGTCTTGATGTACTCGTCGCTGATCTCGTCACCAATCACTTGTTTCTTGTCTTTACGCATCGCCGACTCCAACTGGGCCATCACGGACATTTTCGAAGGCCGGCAGTTTACCCCTCGAAACCTGCGGCCCTCAACGCGTACGTACGGTACCGGTGTGCAGGTCGGCCCAGATGTGGCCATTGGCGTAGGTAAGGAACTGCACGTACAGGGTTTCGTTGCGCAGCAAGTCCATGATCACCCGGTAGTCGGCCATCGGGTAGTTGAGGGTCAGGGTCCGGCTCTTGTCGTCATAGGCCGGCTTTTTCAGGCTCTTGCCACCCTCACCGTCGAAGTTGAGCAGCACCTGCGTGATGGTCGAGCCCTTGCTCAACGGCTTGCCCTTCAGGCGCATCTGCAGGGACGAGGTGATCGGAATCGGTTGCTGGTCGGACTGGCGCTGGGTGCCCACCACTACGCTGTAGTCGGTGACCTGCAGCAGTTGCTGGCTGGCCGGAGCCTCCTGGCGCAGGGACAGGTCGTCGGGCGGGAGGAACTGGCTGTGCAGCGGCGCAGCGGAAAGCGGCAGGCTCACCGCCAGCAGGAGGGGGACGATCGCACGCATGTGGGGCTCCTAGGCATGAGCAGGCACTCTACGCACAGGCCCTGTCGCGGGGCAAGTCGCAGCGGCGAACCACCACCCCCACGACAAGGGGGCGCAGGCTCAATCGAACTGCGCGCGCATCCAGGCGTGATACTCGGCAACGCCCGCTTCACCGTCGCGTGGCGCCCACTCGGCCAGCTCACCCTCGCCCACCGGACGGTACGGCCCAGCCTTGCACTCGAACATGATGCTGTCGTCTTCCAGCACCACCAGGCCATGGAAGACCCCCGGCACCAGGTCGACCCCCAGGCAGTCGCCACCGGCCTCGAGCACACGCTTGTCAGTCAGCGTGCCCTGGTCGTCGAAAATCAGCAGGCCCAGGCGCCCCTTGAGCACGATCAGCGTCTCGGCCTTGTCGTCGCTCAGATGACGGTGTGGCTGGATGTAGGTCCGCGGCTGCAGCCCCACGGCCATGCGATGACACGGCTCCTCCATCTCGTGGAAGTTGTGGTTCTGCCGACCGCGCGGGCTGGCGGTGGCCCGCTCTGCCAGCCCGGCGAACAACGACTGATCGAGGAATCCGGGCTGGCGCATGATCACAGCCCCTTGACCGCGAAGATGCCGTTGGCGTTGCGCCAGTAGCCCTTGTAGTCCATGCCGTAGCCGAAGATGTAGCGGTCAATGCATGGCAGGCCGGTGTAGGTGGCCTTCAGGTCCGGGCTGGCCTTGCGGTCGTGGTCCTTGTCGATCAGCACCGCGGTGTGCACCGCGCGGGCGCCGGCGTGCTTGCAGAACTCGATGATCGCGCTGAGGGTGTGGCCCTCGTCGAGGATGTCGTCGACGATCAGCACGTCGCGGTCGATGAACGACACTTCCGGCTTGGCCTTCCAGAACAGCTCGCCGCCGCTGGTGGTGTTGCGGTAGCGGGTGGCATGCAGGTACGAGGCTTCCAGCGGGAACTGCAGGTGGGTGAGCAGCTTGCCGGAGAAGATCAGGCCGCCGTTCATCACGCAGAAGACCACCGGGTTCTTGTCGTGCAGGTCCTGGCAGATCTGCTTGCCGACCTCGGCGATGGCGGCCTCGACCTCGGCTTCGTTGTACAGGCAATCAGCCTCGTGCATCACTTGACGGATATGCTCGAGATCGGCGGACATGGCGCTCTCCAGGGGGTGCGTTTTGGAAAAGCGGGCAAAGGTACGCATCCGCTCGTCCCAGATCAAGCCTTTATGGACTAACGTGCACAATGACTGCACGACATCAAGGACTGAATAGATTAATCTAGCGCGGTTTTTTTGCCCGCCTCCCGGAGCCCTCCCCCTATGCCTACTCGTGAGATCCGCCATCCGCTGATCCGCCACAAGCTCGGCCTGATGCGCCGTGCCGATATCAGCACCAAGAATTTTCGCGAACTCGCCCAGGAAGTCGGTGCACTGCTGACCTATGAAGCCACCCAGGATCTGCCGCTCGAAACCTACGAGATCGACGGCTGGTGCGGCAAGGTGCAAGTCGAGAAGATCGCCGGCAAGAAGATCACCGTCGTGCCGATCCTGCGCGCCGGCATCGGCATGCTCGACGGCGTGCTCAGCCTGGTCCCCGGGGCCAAGGTGAGTGCCGTGGGCGTGGCCCGCAACGAGGAAACCCTCGAGGCCCACACCTACCTCGAGAAACTCGCGCCGGACATCAACCAGCGCCTGGCCCTGATCATCGACCCGATGCTGGCCACCGGCGGCTCGATGGTCGCCACCATCGACCTGCTGAAAAAGGCCGGCTGCAAGGAAATCCGCGCCATGGTCCTGGTCGCGGCGCCCGAAGGCATCGCCGTGGTGGAGAAAGCCCACCCCGACGTGCAGATCTACACCGCCTCGATCGACCAGCGCCTGAACGAGCACGGCTACATCGTCCCAGGCCTGGGTGATGCCGGCGACAAGATCTTCGGCACCAAGCAGAAGGACGCCTGACCATGCAGGACGGCTTCAACGACCCGCTCTGGCGCCAGGTCGTCTCGGGCGCGCAGATGCTCTTCGTGGCATTTGGCGCGCTGGTGCTGATGCCGCTGATCACCGGCCTCGATCCGAACGTGGCGCTGTTCACCGCCGGCATCGGCACCCTGCTGTTCCAGCTGGTCACGGGCCGTCAGGTCCCGGTATTCCTGGCTTCGAGCTTCGCCTTCATCACCCCGATCATCCTCGCCAAGGGCCAGTTCGGCCTGGCCGAGACCATGGGCGGCGTGATGGCCGCAGGCTTCGTGTACACCTTCATGGGCCTGATGGTGAAGATCAAGGGCACCGGCTTCATCGACCGCATGCTGCCGCCGGTGGTAATCGGCCCTGTGATCATCTCCATCGGCCTGGCCATGGCGCCGATCGCCGCCAACATGGCCATGGGCAAGGGTGGTGACGGCGCTGCGCTGATGCCGTACAAGACCGCCATGCTGATCTCCATGCCGGCACTGCTGACTACGCTGATCGTCGCCGTGTTCGGCAAGGGCATCTTCCGCCTGGTGCCGATCATCGCCGGCGTGCTGGTGGGTTTCGCCCTGTCGTTCGCCTTTGGCGTGGTCGACACCGCCAAGATCGCCGCAGCCCCTTGGCTGGAACTGCCGAACTTCACCGCACCGGCCTTCAACTGGCAGGCCATCCTGTTCATCGTGCCCGTGGCCCTGGCCCCGGCGATCGAACACATCGGCGGGGTGATTGCGGTGGGCAGCGTGACCGGCCGCGACTACCTGAAAAAGCCCGGCCTGCACCGCACGCTGCTGGGTGACGGCCTGGCTACCACGGCAGCCGGTCTGTTCGGCGGCCCGCCCAACACCACCTATGCCGAAGTGACCGGCGCGGTGATGCTGACCAAGAACTACAACCCGAAGATCATGACCTGGGCGGCGGTATTCGCCATCACCCTGGCCTTCATCGGCAAGTTCGGCGCGCTGCTGCAGAGCATTCCGGTACCGGTGATGGGCGGCATTCTCTGCCTGCTGTTCGGTTCGATCGCGGCGGTGGGCATGAACACCATGATCCGCCACAAGATCGACCTGGCCGAGGCGCGCAACCTGGTGATCGTTTCGGTGACCCTGGTGTTCGGTATCGGCGGCGTGCTGATCGGCAGCGGCGACGGCCCGGACGACTGGGGCCTGAAGGGCATCGCCCTGTGCGCCGTGGTGGCGATTGCCCTGAACCTGATCCTGCCGGGCAACGATGGCTGGAAGAACAAGAAGCTGGATGATCAGTTGCCTTGAATGACTAGGTAGAAGCACCTTTGTGGGAGCGGGCTTGTCCCGCGATGGCGCCAGCCCAGGCCATCGCCATCGCGGGGCAAGCCCGCTCCCACGAAGCACCACGAACCCACGCTCAAGCCTTCTCGCACATCCCCGCCAACACCCTCACCCACTCCGGGTGATCATTCAGGCACGGCACCAGCACCAGCTCCTTCCCGCCCGCCTCGATGAACTGCTCCTTGCCCCGATCGCCGATCTCCTCCAGCGTCTCGATGCAATCGGCGACGAACGCCGGGCACATCACCAGCAGCTTCTTCACCCCCGCCTTGCCCAGCTCGTCCAGGCGCGTCTCGGTGTAGGGCTCGATCCACTTGGCCCGGCCCAGGCGCGACTGGAACGACACCGACCACTTGCCGTCCGGGATGCCCATCTTCTCGGCGAATGCCCTGGCCGTGGCCAGGCACTGGCCGCGATAGCACACCGCACGCATCTCGGCGCTGGCGTCCTTGCAACAGTCGGCGGCCTGGAAGTCGTGGTTGCCGGTGGGGTCGAGCTTTTTCAGGTGCCGCTCGGGCAAACCATGGAAGCTCAGCAGCAGGTGATCGTAATCCTGTTCCAGGTACGGGCGGGCGCTGGCCACCAGGGCATCGATGTACTCAGGGTGGTCGTAGAACGGCTGCAGAATGCGAGTCTGCAAGGGCAGCTTGCGCTCGGCAATGGTCTGCTTCGCCAACTCCACGACCGTGGTCACGGTGCTGTCGGCGAATTGTGGATAAAGCGGCGCCAGCGTTACCTTGCGCACACCTTGCGCGGCCAGGCGCTCCAGGACCTCCGGCAGCGCCGGTTGTCCGTAGCGCATGGCGATCTCCACCGGCCCATGGGGCCAATGGGCGGTCATCGCCTGCTGCAGACGGCGGGTCAGCACCACCAGCGGCGAGCCCTCGTCCCACCAGATCGAGGCGTAGGCATGGGCCGACTGCTCGGGGCGCTTGATCAGGATCAGCGACACCAGCAACCGCCGCACCGGCCAGGGCAGATCGATCACGTACGGGTCCATGAGGAACTGGTTGAGGTAACGGCGCACGTCGGCCACCGAGGTGGAGGCCGGCGAACCCAGGTTGACCAGCAGCAGGGCGTGATCGGTCATGCAGCGTCCTATGTCAGAGGCGGCTGGACAGGTTGTCCAGGGCCGATTGCAGATCGTTGAAACGGAACGTGTAGCCCGCCGCCAGCAGGCGCACCGGGCGCGCGCGCTGGCCACCGAGCAGCAGCGTCGACAACTCGCCGAGCCCGGCCTTGAGCAACAGCGCCGGCATCGGCATGAACGCCGGACGATGCAGGATGCGGCCCAGGCGCTTGGCGAACTCGCGGTTGCGCACCGGCTCCGGCGCGCAGGCATTATAGGGACCGCTGGCTTCGTTGTGCTGCAAGAGAAAATCAATCAGGCCGATTTGGTCGTCGATATGCACCCAGGGCATCCACTGCCGACCATCGCCCAACGGCCCGCCCAGGCCCAGCTTGTACGGCAGGCGCAGGCGCGACAAAAAGCCGCCATCGGCAGCCAGCACCAGGCCAGTGCGCACCAGCACCACGCGGATCCCCAGGACCTGGGCGCGCTGGGCGGTCTCCTCCCAGGCGATGCACAACTGGCTGGCGAAGTCCTCCTTCACCGGCGGCGAAGCCTCGGTGAGTTCTCGCTCGCCGCCATCGCCGTACCAACCCACCGCCGAGCCGGAAATCAACACCTGCGGGCGGCGCTCGCGGCGCTCCAGCCAGGCCAGCAACTGCTCGGTGAGGGTCACCCGGCTGGCCCAGAGCAGGTTGCGTCGCGCCGCGGTCCAGGGCCGGTCGGCGATCGGTGCGCCGGCCAGGTTGACCACCGCATCCACGTCGTCGTCATCGGCAATGTCTTCCAGCCGGGCCACACCGCGAACGCCGCTGCCGCAGATTTTCGCCACCTGTTCGGGGCGCCGGCTCCAGACCGTCAGGCGATGCCCTTGCTGGCGCCACAACTGGCACAGGTGTTGGCCAATCAAACCGGTACCGCCGGTCAGCAATATATGCATGGTTGTGTCCTCGCACTTGGCGGCCGTGGTCTATTTTTAAGATCAAGGCACTTTTTTGACCGAACGCTCTCGGATAAACATAGGCCAACCTGCCTATCGAGCGGAATAACCTTATACAAACATTGTGCATTGTACAGGTTTGCCTGGCAGCGTAGGCTGCGTATAGCTAGGTTCGAAGAGGCCATCATGACAGTACCTATTGCCATCATCGGTGCCGGAATCGCCGGCCTGTCCGCCGCCCAGGCCCTGCAGAAAGCCGGGCAGACCGTCCACCTGTTCGACAAGGGCCACGGCAGCGGTGGCCGCATGGCCAGCAAGCGCAGCGACGCCGGCGCCCTGGACCTCGGTGCCCAGTACTTCACCGCCCGCGACCGGCGCTTCGTCGAGCAGGTCCAGCACTGGGTGGCGAACGGCTGGGCGCAGCAGTGGAAGCCGCAGCTGTACAACTACCGCGATGGTGAACTGACCCCCTCCCCTGATGAACAGATCCGCTGGGTCGGCGTACCACGCATGAGCGCCATCACCCGCGGCCTGCTCAAGGATGTCACGGTGAACTTCGGCTGCCGCATCGCCGAGGTGTTTCGCGGCAAACAGTACTGGCACCTGCAGGACACCGAGGGCTGCAGCCACGGACCGTTCAGCCAGGTGGTGATCGCCGTGCCGGCGCCTCAGGCCACCGCGCTGTTGACGGCCGCCCCCAAACTCGCGGCGGTCGCCGCCGGGGTGCAGATGGAACCGACCTGGGCCATCGCCCTGGGCTTCCAGACACCGCTCGACACTCCCATGCAGGGCTGCTTCGTGCAGGACAATCCGCTCGACTGGCTGGCCCGCAATCGGAGCAAACCAGGCCGCGACGAGCATCTCGACACCTGGGTGCTGCATGCCACCTCCAGCTGGAGCAAGCAGCATATCGACCTGCCCAAGGAGCAAGTGATCGAGCAGCTGTGGGGTGAGTTTGCCGAACTGGTCGGCTGCATAGTCCCCGCGCCGACCTTCGCCCTGGCCCACCGCTGGCTTTACGCCCGTCCTGCAGTCAATCATGAATGGGGCACGCTGGCCGATGCCGACCTGGGCCTGTACGCCTGTGGCGACTGGTGCCTGTCCGGCCGGGTCGAAGGGGCCTGGCTCAGTGGCCAGGAAGCCGCCCGACGGCTGCTGGAGCATCTGGAATAATCGACGGAAAACTTATACAAAAAATTCTACTTGTATAAGTTTTTATCTGTGCTGGAATAGACTTGTACAAACCGTGCAGCCTGTACAAGTCATTCCGGAGACCGCGATGAACGCTTCACCGCCCAGCGGCAAGCCACGCTTGGCCATCAGCGCCTGCCTGACCGGCCTCAACGTGCGCTACAACGCCGGCCACAAAGCTTCCAGCCTCTGTCTGGAACTGCTCGAAAAGCATTTCGACTGGGTACCGCTGTGCCCCGAGGTCGCCATCGGCTTGGGCACGCCCCGTGAACCCATCCGCCTGGTGGGGGACCCGGACCACCCCGCCGTCACCGGCACGCGCAACAGCGCCACTGATTTTGCCGGCCCGCTGCGTGCCTACGGCGAACAAATGGCCGACGAACTCGACGATATCTGCGGCTACATCTTCATGCAGAAGTCACCGTCCTGCGGCCTTGAACGGGTCAAGGTCTACCAGGAAGACGGCCGCCCGGCCCGCCAGGGTGGCCGGGGCGCCTACGCCGCGGCATTCTGCGAGCGGCGCCCGGACCTGCCGGTCGAGGAGGAAGGCCGCCTGCACGACCCGGTGCTGCGGGAAAACTTCATTACCCGCGTCTACGCCTACGCCGACTGGCGGCAACTGCTGCGCCAGGGCCTGAGCCGCGGTGCGCTGATCCGCTTCCATGCCCGCTACAAGTACCTGCTGATGGCGCACAATCCCCAGGCGTACCGCAGCCTTGGCCGCCTGCTCGGCAACATGAGCCGCGACGACGACCCGGCGCAGCTCGGCCCGCGCTACTTCAGCCAGTTGATGCAGGCACTGCGCCGCTGCGCCAGTCGCGGCACCCATGGCAACGTACTGCAGCACCTGAGCGGCTATCTGCGCAACGATCTGGGCCAGGCGGACAAGGCCGAGCTGCAGCAGGTCATCGGCCAATACCAGCAAGGCGTGGTGCCCCTGGTCGTACCCTTGACCCTGCTCAAGCACCACCTGCGCCACCATCCCGATCCTTATCTGCTGCAACAGGCCTACCTGCAACCCCATCCGGAAGACCTCGGACTGCGCAATGCCATCTGACCCATTGCTGCCCATCGGCGAAGTGGCCCGCCTGACCGGCGTCAATCCGGTCACCCTGCGCGCCTGGGAGCGCCGGTACGGCCTGATCAAGCCACAGCGCACGCCCAAGGGCCATCGCCTTTATCCACAGGACCAGGTGCAGCGGGTCCAGGCCGTGCTGCGCTGGCTGGAGCGTGGCGCCGCGGTGAGCCAGGTGCGCGAGCTGCTGGACAATGCCGCGCACGCCACGGCGCCGATCCAGGGCGAATGGGGCGCACGGATCGAGCAGTTGATCGCGGCCATCGCCCGCCTTGCCCAGCGTCCGCTGGACCAGTTGATCAACCAGGTCATGGCCCTCTACCCCGCCGTAACCGTGTGCGAACGCCTGCTGCTGCCGCTGCTCGAAGCCCTCGAACAACGCTGGCAAACGCATTTCGACGCGCGACTGGAACAGGTGTTCCTTCAGGGCTGGCTGCGCAGCAAGCTGGGGGCGCGGGTTTATCACGACAGCCACTCGCTTGGCGGCCCCTGCGTGCTGCTCGCCCGCTCCGATGATTCCCCCTTCGATGCCGAGTTCTGGCTTTGCGCCTGGCTGCTGAGCAGCAACGGCTACCCACTGGAGATCCTCGAGTGGTCGGTCGAGCCCCGTCAACTGCGCCTGGCCGTGGAGCACCTGCAACCACGAGCGCTGCTGCTGCACCTCGGCCGTCGCCCCGACCTCGCCGCGCTGGGCCGCGCATTGAAGGACGTCAACACACTGAAACTGCTGGGTGGTAGCACCGTCAGCCTGCATGAGACGGAACTGCATGCACTGTCGCTGCCTGACCTGCACTTGTTCGACAGCCCGCTTACCGCCTTGCGCTGCCTTCAACAACCTCGACCTTGAGCCTGCAACCCATGCAATTGATCTGGCTGCGCAGCGACCTGCGCATCGATGACAATACCGCCCTCGCGGCCGCCTGCCAGCGTGGCCCGACCGTGGCCCTCTGGATCGCCAGCCCCGGCCAGTGGCAGGCCCACGACGATGCGCCGTGCAAGGTCGATTTCTGGCTGCGCAACCTGCGATTGCTGCAACAGTCGCTGGCGGCGCTGAACATTCCGTTGCTGGTTCGCACGACAGACAGCTGGGCGGGTGTCCCGGAGTGCGTGCTCGAGGTCTGTCGCCAGCACGGCATCGAGGCCGTGCACTGGAACGACGAATACGGCATCAACGAGGCCCGGCGGGACCAGGCAACCCATGACGCATTGCAGCAAGCCGGAATCACCGCCACCGGCCACCTCGACCAGCTGCTGTTCAGGCCCGGCAGCGTGCTGACCCGCACCGGCCAGTACTTCCAGGTGTTCGGCCAGTTCAAGCGGGTCTGCCTGGAGCACCTGCACCGCAGCCTGCCCCCCCTTGCCCATTCGGTGAAACGCCAGCAAGCCCTCGGGATCCGCAGCGACGCCATCCCCCTGCAGATCGAAGGCTTCGAGCCCCCTGGCGAAGCCCTACGCCAGCATTGGCCGGCAGGCGAGGATGAAGGCAGGCGGCGGTTACAGCGCTTCGTCGACGAAACCATCGATGACTACGCACAACTGCGCGACCTGCCTGCCAGGGCCGGCACCAGCCAGTTGTCCCCCTACCTCGCCGCTGGCGTGGTCTCGCCGCGCCAGTGCCTGCACGCGGCACTGGCCAGCAACCGGGGCGAGTTCGACAGTGGCAGCGTCGGCGTGCAGACCTGGGTCAACGAACTGCTGTGGCGCGAGTTCTACAAGCACACACTGGTGGGCTACCCCCGGGTCTCCCGGCACCGCGCCTTCCGCCTGCATACAGAAGCACTGCCCTGGCGCGACGCGCCCGCCGACCTGCAGGCCTGGAAGGACGGCCGCACCGGCTTCCCCATCATCGATGCCGCCATGCGCCAGTTGCTGCACACCGGCTGGATGCACAACCGCCTGCGCATGATCGTCGCCATGTTCCTCAGCAAGAACCTGCTGATCGACTGGCGGCACGGCGAACGGCATTTCATGCGTCACCTGATAGACGGTGATCTGGCCGCCAACAACGGTGGCTGGCAATGGAGCGCCTCGACCGGCACCGACGCCGTGCCCTATTTTCGGATCTTCAACCCCATCACACAGTCGCAGCGCTTCGATCCGAACGGATTGTTCATCCGCCGGTGGTTGCCTGAACTGGAAGGAAAGGACGATAAATCAATTCACTACCCCGTGAAATCCGCCGACCTATTTGCTACTAATAATTACTCGGGCCCGATAGTCGATCTCGATAGTAGTCGCCAACGCGCATTGGAAGCCTTCAAAAGCTTGACCAGCTGGCAGGATCAGGGGGCATAGAGCATGACACGTCGTTTCTGGATTACAGGAGCCAGCCACGGACTCGGCCTGGCCTTGGTGGAACAGTTGCTCGCACAAGGGCACACGGTGGCCGCCAGTGGCAGGGATAGCCAGGAACTCGACACCTTGGGGGAGCGTCACGGCACACGCTTGCTGCGGCTTTTCGGCCCCTTGCAGGATGCCGGTCAGCGGCTTAAGGCCACTTGGGGCGCGCTGGATTGTCTGCTGGTAAATGCCGGGAGCTGCGACTATCTGCCGGACAATATGGCGCATGCAGACCTGTTCGAGCAGATCGTCAGCAGCAACCTGCAGGCCACGCACCAGTGCCTGAACGCCGCGCTGCCGTTGTTGGCCAAGGGCCAGAGGCCGCAGGTCATGGCCATTCTCAGTCGCTACTCGGCATTGCAGCTGTTCGAACCGAACCAGCCGCTCAATGGCGGCAACAGCCTGCCGACATGGCTGAGCGAACAACGCAACACCCTGAGCACACTAGGCATCGACCTGACCGTGGTGGCGCCTCAGTCGCTGAAGACCCCGGTGACCTCGGTACAGGCCATTCCGGAGCCCTGGACGGCGCAAAGCGCAGCGCAGGAGTTGCTGGCGGGCCTGGATGAGCGCCAACCCGAGCTGGTACTGGAGGTGCTCAACCCAGGCGAACTGTGGCCGCTGCCGAAAAGCAGTTGAACCTGCGTTTCATGGCAGGAAGCGCTGCACGCTGCCGGACTGGTTCCACAATAGCGGCAGGACATTCTGCAAGTTGTCCGGCTCGCCGCTGCTCCAGAACGCCGTCGCCCGCGCCGGTCCGTCACTGAGCAGCCCGCGAGCGTCCAGCAGGCGTTGCAGTTGGCGCGCCACGGCAGCGCCGGTGTCGATGATCGCCACATCCGCCGGCACCATCTCGGCCAGCATGGGCCGCAGGAACGGGTAGTGGGTGCAGCCCAGGATCAGGGTGTCGCAACCGGCCGCCAGCAAAGGTTTTACATAGCCCGACAGCAACTGGCGCAGTTGCTCGCTGACCAGATCCCCTGCCTCGATACGCTCCACCAGCCCAGGGCACGGCTGAGTAATCACCCGCACATCGTTGGCGAAGCGGTCAAGCAAGGCAGCGAACTTGGCGCTCTGCAGGGTACCGGTGGTGGCCAGCACACCGACCACGCCGGAGCGGGTTGCCGCGGCCGCCGGCTTGACCGCAGGCTCCATGCCCACCAGCGGCCAGTCCGGATAGAGCTCGCGCAGGTCGGCCACCGCCGCCACCGTGGCCGTGTTACAGGCCAGGACCAAGGCCTTGGCGCCCTGCTCATGGTAGAACCTGGCGATCAGCCGCAGACGCTGGCGAATGTAGTCCGGGGACTTCTCGCCATAGGGCACGTGGCCACTGTCGGCCAGGTAGAGCAGCGACTCGTTGGGCAGCAGGCGCTGGATCTCGGCCAGCACCGACAACCCGCCGACCCCGGAATCCATCACGCCCACCGGCGCCGAGCGCTCAGCCATGGCGAGTCGCGCACACCGCGCAGGCGGGGTCGCGCTTGACCCGCAGCTCGCGCATGCGGGTACTCAGGGCGTCGATCAGCAGCAGGCGGCCGACCAGCGGCTCGCCGAAACCGACCAGCAACTTCAGCGCTTCCAGTGCCTGCAGGCTGCCGACCAGCCCCACCAGCGGACCGATCACACCGGCCTCGCTGCAGGTCAGCTCGGCCTCGCTGCCATGGCCATACAGGCAGTGGTAGCAGGGGCTGGTATCGCGGCGGGTGTCGAACACCGACAACTGGCCCTCGAGGCGGATCGCCGCACCGCTGACCAACGGCTTGCCCGCAGCCACACAGGCGGCATTGACCGCCTCGCGGGTGCCGAAGTTGTCGGAGCAGTCGAGCACTACATCGACCGCCGCCACCGCGGCGGCCAGCGAATCCTCATCCAGCGCCCGGCGATGGGCGACCAGGCTGATTTCCGGGTTGATCGCCCGCAGACGCTTGATGGCCGAATCGACCTTGCTCATGCCGACGCTGTCGCTGTCGTGGATCACCTGGCGTTGCAGGTTGGTCAGGTCGACGGTGTCGAAATCGGCCAGGTGCAGCTCACCGACACCCGCCGCGGCGAGGTACAGCGCCACCGGCGAGCCCAGCCCGCCCAGGCCTATCACCAGGGCCTTGCCGTGTTTCAGGCGCAACTGGCCGTCGATATCCACCTGCGACAGGAGGATCTGCCGGCTGTAGCGCAACAGCTCCTGGTCGCTCAGCATGGCAGGCGCCCCAGGCTGATGCGTTCGTGGCCGCCCAGGTCGACGCGGCTGGCGACGTCGATGAAGCCGGCCGCCGCCAGCAGGTCGCGTACGGCGGGCGCCTGGTCATAGCCGTGCTCGAGCAGCAGCCAACCTCCGGGCAGCAGGTGCGCCGGGGCCTGGGCGACGATCACCCGCAGGTCGTCCAGCCCGTCTTCGCCGGCCACCAGGGCACTGCTGGGTTCGAAGCGCACGTCACCGGCCACCAGGTGCGGATCAGCGGCGCGAATATAGGGCGGGTTGCTGAGGATCAGGTCAAATTGGTCACCCGAGAGAGCGTCGAACCAATGGCTGGCGCGCACCTGGACATTGCCCAGGCCCAGGCGCTGGCGGTTGCGCTCGGCCAAGGCCACGGCCTCGTCGATACGGTCCACCGCCGTGACCTGCCACCCCGGACGCTCACTGGCCAGGGCCAGGGCGATAGCCCCGGTGCCGGTGCCCAGATCGAGTACTCGGGCAGGCATGGGTGGCACGAGCTCAAGGGCGGTTTCCACCAGCAGCTCGGTGTCCGGACGCGGAATCAGCGTGTGTGGCGCGACTTCCAGGTCCAGCTTCCAGAACCCCTGCTGGCCGAGGATATAGGCCACCGGCTCACCGGCGCGACGCCGTTCGAGGTAGCTGGCGAACACCTGCGCCGCCTCGCTGCTGACGATGCGCTCGGGCCAGGTGTGCAGGAAGCTGCGCGACTTGCCCAGGGCCGCGGCCAGGAGCAGCTCGGCGTCCAGCCGTTCGGTCGGCGAGTCCGGCAACTGCGCGTTGCGCAGCAGGCTGGCGATGATGGTCATTCAATCCCCCAGGGCGGCCAGCTGATCGGCCTGGTATTCGGCCAGCAACGGCTCGATCACCGCGTCCACACCGCCGGCGAGGATATCGTCGAGGGAGTAGAGGGTGAGGTTGATACGGTGGTCGGTGACCCGGCCCTGTGGATAGTTGTAGGTGCGGATGCGCTCGGAGCGATCGCCTGAACCCACCAGCAGTTTGCGCTCGCTGGCGATGGCGTTCTGCGCGGCGCTGGTCTGCATGTCGTTGAGCTTGGCCGACAGCCAGGACATGGCGCGGGCACGGTTCTTGTGCTGCGAGCGCTCTTCCTGGCACTCGACCACGATGCCGGTGGGCAAGTGGGTGATGCGGATCGCCGAGTCGGTCTTGTTGACGTGCTGGCCGCCGGCGCCGGAGGCGCGGTAGGTGTCCACGCGCAGGTCGGCCGGGTTGATCTCGATCGCCACCTGCTCGTCGGGCTCGGGCAATACCGCCACGGTGCAGGCCGAGGTGTGGATACGGCCTTGCGATTCGGTTTCCGGGACCCGCTGCACACGGTGCGCGCCGGACTCGAACTTCAGCTTGCCGTACACGCTGTCGCCTTCGACCCGGGCGATGATTTCCTTGTAGCCGCCGTGCTCGCCTTCGTTCTCGGAGAGGATCTCCAGGCGCCAGCCGCGTTTCTCGGCGTAGCGCGAGTACATGCGGAACAGGTCGCCGGAGAAGATCGCCGCCTCGTCACCGCCGGTGCCGGCGCGGATTTCCAGGAACACGTTGCGCCCGTCGTTGGGATCCTTGGGCAACAGCATGCGCTGCAGCTGCGACTCCAGGCCCACCAACTGCTCCTTGGCCTCGCGCACCTCCTCCACGGCCATCTCGCGCAGGTCGGGGTCGGCATCCTTGAGCAGCGCCTGGGCGCCCTCGAGATCGTCCTGGACCTTGCGCCAGTCTTTATAGGCGCCGATCACCGGCTCGACTTCGGCGTACTCGCGGGAGTAGGCGCGAAAGCGCGTCTGGTCGGAAATGACTTCGGCGTCACCAAGCAGCGCGGTGAGTTCCTCGAAGCGATCCTGGAGCGTGTCCAGTTTGTTCAGCAGCGACGCTTTCATTGCGGGGATTTGTCCGTCGAGCCCTCGTGGAGGGCGAAGAGTTCCTGGGCCATGGCCAGCGCATCGAGGCGGCCTTCGGCGGAGAGCTTTTTCAGCTGCACGCTGGGCGCGTGCAAGAGTTTGTTGGTCAGGCCCCGGGCCAGCTGCATGAGCACATCCTCGGGGTTGCCGCCGTTGCCGAGCAGGCGCAGGGCCTTTTGCAGTTCTTCGTCGCGCAGGCGCTCGCTCTGCTGGCGGTAGGCCTTGAGCACATCCACCGCCGCCAGTTCGCGCAGGCGCACCATGAAGTCGTCGGCGCCGGCCGAGACCAGCTCTTCGGCGGCCTGGGCCGCGCCCTGGCGGCTCTTGAGGTTTTCCGCGACCACGTCATGCAGGTCGTCGACGGTATAGAGGTAAACGTCGTCCAGCTCGCCCACCTGCGGCTCGATGTCACGCGGCACGGCGATGTCGACCATGAAGATCGGCTTGTGCCGGCGCTGCTTCAGCGCGCTCTCCACCGCGCCCTTGCCGAGGATCGGCAGTTGGCTGGCGGTGGAGCTGATGACGATGTCGCTGTTGGCCAGTTCCTGCGGGATGTCAGAGAGCAGCACGGCATGGGCGCCGAACTGTTCGGCGAGGATGCTGGCACGCTCGAGGGTGCGGTTGGCCACGACGATGCGGCGCACGCCCTGCTCGTGCAGGTGGCGGGCGACCAGGGTGATGGTCTCGCCGGCACCGATCAGCAGCGCCTGGCTGCGGCCCAGGTCGGAGAAGATCTGCCTGGCCAGGCTGACCGCGGCGAACGCCACCGACACCGGGTTCTCGCCGATGGCGGTGTCGGTGCGCACCTGCTTGGCGGCGCTGAAGGTGGCCTGGAACAGGCGCCCGAGCAACGGCCCGACGGTGCCGGCCTCGCGGGCCACGGCGTAGGCCGACTTCATCTGGCCGAGGATCTGCGGCTCGCCAAGCACCAGCGAGTCGAGGCCGGAGGCCACGCGCATCATGTGCCGGACCGCGTCGTGTTCCTCGTGGACATAGGCGCTGGCGCGCAGCTCGTCGAGGCTCAGCTGGTGGTAGTCGGCCAGCCATTGCAGCACGGCGTCGGCGGCAAGGTGGTCCTGCTCTATATAAAGCTCGCTGCGGTTGCAGGTGGACAGGATCGCCGCCTCGCGGCTGGCGGTCAGTCGGCAGAGCTGCTGCAGGGCATCGACCAGCTGCTCGGGCGTAAACGCCACGCGCTCGCGTACGTCTACCGAGGCAGTCTTATGGTTGATACCAAGTGCAAGAAAGGCCATGCAAGGTCGCTGGTTGGGACGTGAAGCCGATAATTGTCCTACTTCGCAGGTTTTAGAACAACCACCGTTCGCTATTGTGGCGATGGTGCGTGCCTATCGCCCCGCACCATCACCCTTCCCTGCCGTTGCCGTTGCCGTTGCCGTTGCCGTTGCCGATCGAGAGTCTAGCGCCATACCCAGCTAGCGACAGCTGCGCCAGCCCAGGCGCCGCCCGTACCTTCGCGACTTCAGGAGGCCGAACGCAGGTCTTGCGAAGGGAGGTGACGGGCATGGATGCCCGTCAAGCGCTGGGGCCCAGGATGGGCCCTGCAGCGCGGTCCTCCCGGGAGCAAGGCCGGAGTGAGGGGACCCGGAGCGCAGCGGAGGGCCGGATGAATGGAGCGCAGCGTTTTTTGGTTACTTTTTGTCGCGTTTGACAAAAAGTGACTCGCCGTAAGGGCGAAAAGGTGACTATGCGTCGACATCGTAAATGAATGCGCTTGCACTTGTAGAAACCCGCGCCGACCGATTTTGACTTTGACTTTGACTTTCAGAGCGTGGGTTTTGAAAGTTATACGCTCATTCATTGGCGATGGCGACGCATAGTCACCTTTCCGCCCTTACGGCGGCCTACTTTTGTCTTGGCAAAAGTAGGCAAAACCGCCCCGCTCCGTTCATCCGGCCCCTACGCTTCGCTCCGGGGTCCCCTCACTCCGGTCTTGCTCCCGGGAGGACCGCGCTGAACGCCCCATCCTGGGGCGCAGCGCTTGACGGGCATCCATGCCCGTCACCTCCCTCCGCAAGACCTGCGTTCGGCCTCCTGAAGTCGCAATTGGTGTTGCCTGAACTACCGCGCGCTTAGAAGCAAAAGCAAAAACAACGGCAACGGCAAGGGCAAGGGCAAGGGCAAGGGCAAGGGCAAGGGCAAGGGCAAGGGCAAGGGCAAGGGCAAGGGCAGGATGCCGTGAGTGGTTGCGAACCACCGCCCCGGCTCATTGTCCCTATACTCCGAAGCACCGCTTCACACCACGACCTTCGCAGGTGGGTTTGCCCTCACGCTTGTGTCATCATGCTCCGACCGCCGGTTTAGCCTCTTTAATAAGCCTCTATGAACAAATCCTACGCATTGCTGCTTGCCCTCGCCCTGCTTCAAGGCTGCCAGAGCCTGGCCCCGAAGACGGACGCCCAGTCGCCCACCGTCGACGCCGGCAAGAGCGCGGAAAAGCCCGTGGTGTACGGATCGTTCAAGCAGGACACCCTGTACAGCCTGCTGGTGGCTGAGCTGGCCGGCCAGCGCAACCGCTTCGACATCGCCCTGGCCAACTACGTCGACCAGGCCGAAAAGACCCAGGATCCGGCCGTCTCCGAGCGCGCCTATCGCATCGCCGAATACCTCGGCGCCGACGAGCCTGCCCTGGACACCGCGCTGATCTGGGCACGCAACGACCCACAGAACCTCGACGCCCAGCGCGCCGCGGCCATCCAGCTGGCCCGCGCTGGACGCTACGACGACTCCATGACCTATATGGAAAAGGTGCTGCAGGGCCAGGGCGACACCCACTTCGATTTCCTCGCCCTGGCGGCCGCCGAGACCGACCAGAGCACCCGTGACGGCCTGATGCAGAGCTTCGACCGCCTGCTGGTGAAATACCCCGACAACGGCCAACTGGTGTTCGGCAAGGCCCTGCTGCTGAACCAGGACGACAAGCCGCAACAGGCCCTCGACCTGCTCGAGGCCCATCCGCCGAAGAACGGCGAAATCGCCCCGGTGCTGCTGCGCGCCCGTCTGCTGCAAGCCATGGACCGTGGCCCGGAGGCCCTGCCACTGCTGCGTGGGGCGATCCGCGACAACCCCGAGGACAAGCGCCTGCGCCTGACCTACGCCCGCACCCTGGTCGAGCAGGACCGCATCGACGACGCCAAGGCCGAGTTCGAAAGCCTGCTGCAGCAATACCCCGAAGACGACGAGATCCGCTACTCGCTGGCCCTGGTGTGCCTGGAAACCAAACACTGGGACGAAGCCGAAGGCTACCTGCAGGAGCTGGTCGAGCGTGACGCCAACGTCGACGCCGCCCACCTCAACCTGGGCCGCATCCGCGAGGAGCGCAGCCAGCCGGCCGCCGCCCTGCGCGAATACGCCCTGGTCGGCCCCGGCCCGGACTACCTGCCGGCGCAACTGCGCCAGGCCGATATCCTCATCGCCAACGGCCGCAGCGCCGAAGCCTCGCGGATACTCGCCGAAGCCCGCGAGGCGCAGCCGGACTACGCCATCCAGCTGTACCTGATCGAAGCCGAAAGCCTGGGCAACAACGGCAAGGAGGCCCAGGCCGGTCAGGTGCTGGCGCAGGCGATCAAGCGCTACCCGGACGACCTCAACCTGCTCTATACCCGCGCCATGCTCGCCGAGAAGCGCAACGACCTGGCGCAGATGGAGAAAGACCTGCGCGCGATCCTTGCCCGCGAGCCGGAAAACGCCATGGCCCTCAACGCCCTGGGCTACACCCTGGCCGACCGCACCACCCGCTACAGCGAAGCCAAGACGTTGATCGACAAGGCCCACCAGCTCACTCCGGACGACCCGGCGGTGCTCGACAGCCTGGGCTGGGTGGCCTATCGCATGGGCAACCTCGAGGAAGCCGAGCGCCAGCTGCGCCTGGCCTTCGAACGCTTCCCCGACCATGAAGTCGCCGCCCACCTGGGCGAAGTCCTCTGGGCCAACGGCAAGCGCCGCGAAGCCCGCCAAGTCTGGGCCAAGGGCTTCGAAGCCCAGGCCGACAGCCCCATCCTGCGCAAGACCCTGCTGCGCCTGACCGGATCCGAGAGCCTGTAAACCATGTTCCTGCGTCATTGCATCACCTTCACCCTCATCGCCCTGCTCGCCGGCTGCGCCGGCTTCGGCAGCAAGGAAGCCGTACAAGGCCAAGGTAACCCGCAGCTGTGGCGCGAGCACAAACAGCAGCTGGGCAGCCTCGACGGCTGGCAGATCAACGGCAAGGTCGGCATCCGCGCCCCGCGCGACTCCGGCAGCGGCACCCTGTTCTGGCTGCAACGCCAGGACTACTACGACATCCGCCTGGCCGGCCCCCTGGGTCGTGGCGCGGCGCGCCTGACCGGACGCCCCGGCGGCGTGGTGCTGGAAGTGGCCAACCAGGGCCGCTACGAGGCCGCCAACCCCGAGGCACTGCTGGAAGAACAACTGGGCTGGCGCCTGCCGGTGTCGCACCTGGTCTGGTGGGTGCGCGGCCTGCCCGCCCCGGACAGCAAGAGCCAGCTGACCCTCGACGGCGACAGCCGCCTGGCCAGCCTTCACCAGGATGGCTGGCAGGTCGAGTACCTGAGCTACGTGGAGCAGAACGGCTACTGGCTGCCCGAGCGCCTCAAGCTGCACGGCGAGAACATCGACGTGACCCTGGTGGTCAAGGACTGGCAGCCACGCCAGCTGGGGCACTGAGACAATGCACAAGCTGACCCTGCCCGCCCCGGCCAAGCTCAACCTCTGGCTGCACATCACCGGCCGCCGCGCCGACGGCTACCACGAGCTGGAAACCGTGTTCCAGTTCCTCGAGCACGGCGACGAACTGAGCTTCGCCCTGCGCGAGGACGGCCAGATCCGCCTGCAGACCGAAATTGAAGGCGTGCCCCACGACAGCAACCTGATCGTCCGCGCCGCGCGCCTGCTGCAGGCACAATCCGCCACCCCGCTCGGCGCCGACATCTGGCTGCACAAGGTGCTGCCCATGGGCGGCGGCATCGGCGGCGGCAGCTCGGACGCGGCCACCACCCTGCTGGCGCTCGCTCACCTGTGGCAGCTGGACTGGGACCAAGACCGCCTGGCAAGCCTGGGCCTGTCGCTCGGCGCCGATGTGCCGGTGTTCGTCCGCGGCCACGCGGCCTTCGCCCAGGGTGTCGGCGAGCAGCTGACCCCGGTCGACCCCGAGGAACCCTGGTATGTCGTGCTGGTGCCGCAAGTGTCTGTCAGCACAGCGGAAATTTTTTCGCATCCGGAGTTGACACGTGATTCCCTCCCCCTTAAGATGCGCCCCGTTCCCGAGGGAAACAGTCGAAATGACTGCCAACCGGTAGTAGAGCAACGGTATCCTGAAGTTCGCAATGCGCTGATTTCACTAGGTAAATTCACCGAAGCCCGAATGACCGGAACTGGAAGTTGTGTGTTTGGGGCCTTCCCAAGCAAAGCCGAAGCTGATAGAGTTCTGGCCCTTCTTTCAGAGACCCAAACAGGGTTTGTGGCGAAAGGAAGCAATGTTTCGATGTTGCATCGCAAGCTGCAAGTTCTGATCAAGAAGTCGAGTTCATAAGAATTCGCAGCAACAGATACAGGGGCGTCGCCAAGCGGTAAGGCAGCAGGTTTTGATCCTGCCATGCGTTGGTTCGAATCCAGCCGCCCCTGCCATTTCTTATACTCATCCAGGTTACCCTCAGCCTTCAGGTACTGCGCGTGTCCAAGATGATGGTCTTCACGGGGAATGCCAACCCCGATCTGGCTCGGCGTGTCGTACGTCAGCTGCATATTCCACTGGGTGATGTTTCTGTCGGTAAATTCTCCGACGGCGAAATCAGTGCTGAAATCAATGAAAATGTCCGCGGTAAGGACGTCTTCATCATTCAGCCCACCTGTGCTCCAACCAACGACAATCTGATGGAACTGGTCGTGATGGCAGATGCCTTCCGCCGCTCCTCAGCGTCGCGAATCACCGCCGTGATTCCCTACTTCGGATACGCCCGCCAGGACCGCCGTCCGCGTTCGGCACGTGTAGCCATCAGCGCCAAAGTCGTCGCTGACATGCTCACTGTCGTGGGTATCGACCGTGTACTCACCGTCGACCTGCACGCTGACCAGATCCAGGGTTTCTTCGATATCCCCGTCGACAACATCTACGGCTCGCCCGTACTGGTCGACGACATCGAAGACCAGCGTTTCGAGAACCTGATGATCGTTTCCCCGGACATCGGTGGTGTGGTGCGTGCTCGCGCCGTTGCCAAGTCCCTGGGCGTCGATCTCGGGATCATCGACAAGCGCCGCGAAAAGGCTAACCACTCCGAGGTTATGCACATCATCGGCGACGTCGAAGGACGCACCTGCATCCTGGTAGACGACATGGTCGACACCGCCGGCACCCTGTGCCACGCGGCCAAGGCCCTGAAAGAACACGGTGCCGCCAAGGTCTACGCCTATTGCACGCACCCTGTGTTGTCGGGCCGTGCGATCGAGAACATCGAGAAGTCGGTACTGGACGAGCTGGTGGTGACCAACACCGTTCCGCTGTCCGCCGCTGCTCAGGCCTGTGACCGTATCCGCCAGCTGGATATCGCACCGGTTGTCGCTGAAGCGGTACGCCGCATCAGCAACGAAGAATCGATCAGCGCGATGTTCCGCTAAGCGGAACATGTGTTGATATGAAGCGCCCCGCCCCAGCATGTGTTGGGGCGGGGCTTTTTTGCCATCCCCGTCTGGCGCTGGTCGCAAACGCCCTCGGGGGGCTATTTTGGAGAAACAAAATGACTGATTTCATTCTGAACGCCCAAGCGCGTACTGACCTGGGGAAAGGTGCGAGCCGCCGCCTGCGTCACTCGCTGAACATCCCTGCCGTTGTCTACGGTGGCGATAAAGAAGCCCAATCCCTGACCATCGTGGCCAAGGAAATCGCCAAGCTGTTCGAAAACGAAGCTGCCTTCAGCCACGTGATCGAACTGAACGTCGACGGCGCCAAGCAGAACGTCGTGGTCAAGGCCATGCAGCGTCACCCGGCCAAAGGCTTCATCATGCACGCCGACTTCGTTCGCGTCGTTGCTGGCCAGAAGCTGACCGCCAAGGTTCCAGTTCACTTCGTCGGCGAAGAAGCCCCGATCAAGAAAGGCGGCGAGATCTCGCACGTCGTTTCCGAGATCGAAGTGTCCTGCGAAGCCAAGGACCTGCCTGAGTTCATCGAAGTCGACCTGTCCAAGGCCGAAGTCGGCACCATCATCCACCTGTCGGACCTGAAAGCTCCGAAAGGCGTAGAGTTCGTCGCTCTGGCCCACGGTGATGACAAAGCTGTTGCCAACGTCCACGCCCCGCGCGTTGCCGCTGAAGCTGCTGAAGGCGCTGCCGAGTAATCCACTCGCACGCCGGCGTTGATCGGGTTACAGTGCCGCGCGCACTGTAACCCACCAACTCCAAGGAAGAGCCCCTGACGTGACCGCCATCCAGTTGATCGTCGGCCTGGGTAACCCCGGCCCCGAATACGAACAGACCCGGCATAACGCAGGGGCTCTTTTCGTTGAACGCCTCGCCAGCGCCCAGCGCGTTTCGCTGTCCGCTGACAAAAAGTATTTCGGCCTGACGGCTAAATTCAGCCATCAGGGCAACGATGTTCGCCTGTTGATCCCCACCACCTACATGAACCGTAGCGGCCAGTCCGTGGCGGCTCTGGCCAATTTCTTCCGCATCAAGCCGGAAGCGATCCTGGTGGCCCACGACGAACTCGACCTGCCTCCCGGCGTCGCCAAGCTCAAGAGAGGCGGCGGCCACGGTGGGCACAACGGCCTGCGCGACATCATCGCGCAGCTCGGCAACCAGAACGACTTCCACCGCCTGCGGCTTGGCATCGGCCACCCGGGCGACGCCAAACTGGTCTCCAACTTCGTCCTGGGCCGGGCGCCACGCGCCGAGCAGGAGAAGCTCGACGCCAGCATCGATTTTGCCCTCGGCGTGATGCCCGACGTGCTGGCCGGCGACTTCGCCAAGGCCATGCGCGAACTGCACAGCCAGAAGGCCTGACACTTTAGAAAGGGGAATACCCATGGGTTTCAATTGCGGCATCGTCGGCCTGCCCAACGTCGGCAAGTCCACCCTGTTCAACGCCCTGACCAAGTCTGGCATCGCGGCGGAGAACTTCCCCTTCTGCACCATCGAGCCGAACAGCGGCATCGTGCCGATGCCCGATGCGCGCCTCGCGGCACTGGCCGAGATCGTCAAGCCGAACCGCATCCTGCCGACCACCATGGAGTTCGTCGACATCGCCGGCCTGGTCGCCGGTGCCTCCAAGGGTGAAGGCCTGGGCAACAAGTTCCTCGCCAACATCCGCGAGACCGACGCCATCGCCCACGTGGTGCGCTGCTTCGAAGACGAGAACGTGATCCACGTTTCCAACAGCGTCGACCCCAAGCGCGACATCGAGATCATCGACCTCGAACTGATCTTCGCCGACCTCGACAGCTGCGAGAAGCAACTGCAGAAGGTCGCCCGCAACGCCAAGGGCGGCGACAAGGATGCCCTGGCGCAAAAGGCCATCCTGGAAAAGCTGATCCCGCACTTCACCGAAGGCAAGCCAGCGCGCAGCCTGATGAAAAACATGGCTGACGACGAAAAAGCCGTCATCCGTGGCTTCCACCTGCTGACCAGCAAGCCGGTGATGTACATCGCCAACGTTGCCGAAGACGGCTTCGACAACAACCCGCACCTGGACGTGGTCAAGGCCATCGCCGAGGAAGAAGGCGCGGTGGTGGTACCGGTGTGCAACAAGATCGAAGCCGAAATCGCCGAGCTGGACGACGGCGAGGAGAAGGACATGTTCCTCGAGGCCCTGGGCCTGGAAGAGCCTGGCCTGAACCGCGTGATCCGCGCCGGTTACGAGCTGCTCAACCTGCAGACCTACTTCACCGCTGGCGTGCAGGAAGTCCGTGCCTGGACCGTGCGCGTGGGTGCCACCGCACCGCAGGCGGCCGGCGTGATCCACACCGACTTCGAAAAAGGCTTCATCCGCGCCGAAGTGGTGGCCTATGACGACTTCATCCAGTTCAAGGGTGAGGGCGGCGCCAAGGAAGCCGGCAAATGGCGCCTTGAAGGCAAAGACTACATCGTCAAGGACGGTGACGTGATGCACTTCCGCTTCAACGTCTGATGCACCGCTCCTGAAAAAGCCCGCTTCGGCGGGTTTTTTTTCGCCTGCAGAAAAGCCCTACAACCCGCGCCCGTAAAGACCGACATGCATATCGGCAAATTTGCATGCCCAAATATTTCCATAAATGCATTGACTGCATATGCACGCATGCATAATCTGTATCTCGAGCCGGACAGCAACCGGTTGTGACACAGGCAGCGATGAACAGGCCTCGACTGTTCAAAGGGTTGGCAACTGGCCCGGGTGTGCAGCGTAAAGCACCACGATCAGTTTTCCGGCGGGCAGACGGCCGCGGTCGGAGTCACCAATTCGAAGTGCAACCGCATGGCGTCACCAGTCGTGGCCAGCGGTTCGACAACGCATTACTGAAAAGCCTGCACTGCGGGCTTTTTGGAATGCCGAGCATGGCTTCGGCAATTAAGAGAGGCTCGAAGCCCCCACTGATCTGGCGCGACCACTGTGGGAGCGGGTTTACCCGCGAAGAGCCCAACGCGGAGCCTGGCACCGGCTACGCCGGTGTTCGCGGGTAAACCCGCTCCCACAGAGTGCGCGTACTCCCTGCGAACTCGGTTCCCTGCGCGACAGCGCAGCCCTGGGGATAGCCCCTTAGCGAGCACTCAACGATGAATTTCTCAGCCACCCCGCCCTGTCCGGAGGCCTCCCCATGAACCAGTTGAAAGCACTCACCACCTACCTGCTCGAACGCAAGCTGGTGCCTGCCGGGCAACTGCACGCCTGGGCCCAGCAGCTGGACCTGCAACTGGCCTGGACGCAAACCGAACTGGGCCTGCACATGGGCAACCTGCGCTACCGCGCCCTGTTCGACTTCGACGACTTCAGCGGTCATCCCGGGCGCCTGATGGCGCTCGCCGGCAGCTGGCTGGAAACCAACGACCCCGGGCGTCACCTATTCGCCCTGCCGGCACCGACCCTCGCCGTCAAGCAGAAGGTCCCGGGCAGCGACCTGCTCGATGTGTCGCTGGTCCTGGAGTTCGTCGAGCCCCTTTACCTGACCGAGGACGTGGCAGGCGAGATCGAGGTCTTCGGCAAGACCTGGTCATTCCAGCCCTACGACCTGTGGGTCGCCGAGCAAGGCGATATCGCCCTGCAGGGGCTGCCCCAGGGCAGCCCCCTCCCCTGACCCGATTACCCGGGCAACAACGCCCGACCCGCCCGCGACCTGATCGACAAGTCCTGGCACACCCCTTCAATCACCCCGCTAACGAGGCAACCTATGGCACTCGGTAAAATCAGCGTGAACAATCTCAACCTCGGCCAGGGTGCCGTGACCGAGATCGAACGCTACTTCCTCTTCATCGGCCCTGCCGCCAAGAACGTCGGCAAGCTGTTGACCCTGAACACGGACAGCGACCTGGACAACGAGCTGGGCGTGGCCGCCAGCGACCTGAAGACCCAACTGATCGCCGCCCGGGCCAACGGCGGCGACCGCTGGGCCTGCCTGGCCGCGCCGATCGGCGCCGAAGGCGACTGGGCGAGCGCCCTGGAATACGCCCAGCAACATGGCTACTCGGTCGAAGGCATCGTCATCACCAAGCCGGCGACCGCCGGCGCGGAACTGCTGGCCATGCACACCGCCGCCGAACAGCTGAACGCCCGCTATGGCCGGCGCTCGTTCGTCCTGGCCGCGTCCGCCGGCATCCTGCCGACCGTGACCTGGTCGGATTACCTGCTCGAGCAGAAGGCGCTCACCGACGGTATCGCCGCGCCACGCGTCGTGGTAGTGCCGCAGTTGCACGGCAACGACCTGGGCGTGCTCGCCGGGCGCCTGGCCAACGCCGCCTGGAGCATCGCCGATACCCCGATGCGCGTCGCCAGCGGCCCTGTCCTGGGCCTGGGCGCGGTGCCCGCGGACAAGGACGGCGTGCCACTGCCATCGGCGGTGCGCAGCGAGCTGGACAAGGCACGCTACTCCGTTTCGCAGACCTACCCGGACTACGAGGGCGTGTACTGGGGCGATGCCAACATGCTCGACACCGCCGCCAGCGACTTCCAGGTCCTGGAGTACCTGCGCCTGGCCGACAAGGCCGCCCGCCAGGTCCGCCCGCTGCTGATCCGCCGTATCGGCGACCGCCGCCTGAACAACAGCCCCGCCAGCATGGCCGCCAACACCAGCGCGCTGATGGCGCCGCTACGACGGATGGCCAAGGCGGTGAAATTCGCCGGCGAAGTGTTCCCCGGCGAAATCCAGCCGCCGCGCGACGGCGACCTGGTCATCGTCTGGAAAAGCCACACCCAGGTGGAGGTGTTCATTCGCATCCGCCCGCACAACTGCCCCAAGGACATCACCGCGAACATCGCGCTGGACCTTTCCCAGGACAACCAGGAGTAACCCATGGCCAAGATCAGTGGCTTGAACTTCGACATCAACGTGGGCGACCTGAAGATTCACGTTGAAAGCGCAACCCTCGACATCGCCGACAACAGCGCCGTGGCGCACACCAAGGGCGTGCCTGACGGCTGGGTCGCCGGCAACGTAACCGCCAGCGGCGAGCTGGAAGTGGACACCAGCAACTTCAACCTGATCATCGAAGCCGCCGCCAAGGCCGGCAGCTTCCGTCAGCTGGGGACCTTCGACCAGCTGTTCTACGCCAAGACCCCCACCGACGAGATCCGCGTCGAGGCCTTCGGCTGCCGCCTCAAGATCTCCAACCTGCTCAACATCGACGCCAAGGGCGGCGAGAAGACCAAGCACAAGCTGCCGTACGACGTCACCAGCCCGGACTTCGTCCACATCAACGGCGTGCCGTACCTGTCCTTCGCCGAGGTCGAGGGCCTGAGCTGATGGTGTGCCCATTCGACCGCGCCCAGGCCCTGGAACAGCTCAGGCGTGATCTGGCGATCGCCGCCGTCCGTGGCCGACGCGTGGCGACTGGGCCCAGCCTCACCCACTGCACGGACTGCGGCGACGAGATCGCCGAGGCGCGCCGCGCCCTGGGCGGCATGCGCCGCTGCGTTCCCTGCCAGCACCTTCATGAGCGCGGCCGCTGAGCACGGCGCCCGCCACGTTCTTTTCGATTCCCGTATTCCAATGGAGTAGTACCCCATGACCCAACGCACCGAAATCACCCTGGAAGTCGGCGACCTGTCCCTGGACTTCGCCATCGATCCGGCGCTGATGACCAAGTACATCAACGCCCTGACCCCCTCCAACAAGGTCGCCCCGGCCAACAACCTGCTGGTCACCGCCGTGAAGCCCGAGCACAAGGA
Organism: Pseudomonas sp. NMI760_13; assembly: GCF_021283245.1. Classification (NCBI taxonomy): domain Bacteria; kingdom Pseudomonadati; phylum Pseudomonadota; class Gammaproteobacteria; order Pseudomonadales; family Pseudomonadaceae; genus Pseudomonas; species Pseudomonas sp. NMI760_13. The sequence continues at coordinate 347,826 of NZ_JAJSRC010000001.1, forward strand.
CCAGCTCAAGCCGCTGCTGGCCAACCCGATGACCGTGATCCAGCTGGCCGGTGCCCTGGTCGAGGAGTACGCCCCGACCGTGGAAGTCACCGTAAAAAAGCGCTCGGCCACGCAGAGCGACTGACCGAGGACGGCCTGGGCCAGCTGCTGGCCCTGACCGAACGCTGGCTGCCAGGTGCCCCGACCACGCCCGAGAACCTGGGCACGGCCAAGTGGCTGGAGGACGAGCACTGGCGGCGAATGGAAATCGCCATCGCCAACGGCATCGCCCGTGCATTCAATGGAGGCTGACATCCCATGAGCGCGAACAACGCAATCAGCCGGCTGGATTTCATCCTGTCGCTGACCGACAAAGTCACCGCGCCGCTGGCGAGGATGACCCAAGGGTTCAACAATCTGAGCGAAAAAAGCCAGGCCGCCATCAAGCAGATCAGCGATGGCACGCAGAAGCTGCAAAGCTCTGCCGGCAGCTTCGGCACCTTCCTTGAGCCCGCCCTGGAAATGAACCGTGCCCTTGGGGATGTGCGCTCGCTCGGCGTGGCCGAGGACGCCCTGGAGGCCTTGAACAAGAAAGCCCTGATGTTCTCCATCGCCTATGGCGAGAACGCCCGGGACTTCGTTGCCTCGGCGTACAAGATCGAGGGCGCGATCAAGGGACTGTCCGGCTCCCAGCTGGCCACATTCACCTACGCCAGCAGCGTGCTGGCCAAGGCCACCAAGACCGACCAGGGCGTGATGGCCGAGTACGTCGGCACGATGTACAACCTGCAGAAGCAGCAGGCCGACGCCATGGGCAAGGGCCAGTGGGTCAAGATCCTGGGCGGGCAGACCGCCCTGGCGGTCCAGCTGTTCCGCACCAGCGGCGAACAGATGAAGGATGGCTTCAAGGAGGCCGGCGCCCAGGCCTCCGCCGCCGGCATCGACCTGGCCGAGCAGATGGCCGTGATCGGCAGCCTGTCCGGCAGCATGGACGGCAGCGCGGCCGGCGGGCTTTACAAAGCCTTCTTCGAGAACATCGAGGACGCCTCGGACAAGCTCGGCATGAAGTTCACCGACACCAATGGCAAGGTCCTGCCGATGCTCGACATCCTGGCCAAGCTGCAGGGCAAGTTCGGCGACCTGCGCGGCGCGGCGGCCAACGCCAAGATCACCGAGGCCTTCGGCGGTGAGGCGGCCCAGCTCATCGGCGCCCTGGCCCAGGACACCGACCGCCTGAAGAACGGCATCGACAAACTCGGCCAGGTACGCGGCCTGGAACAGGCCGAACAGATGGCCAAGGCCATGGTCGACCCCTGGCAGCAGTTCGGGGCTGCGGTAAAAGGACTGCGCATCGCCTTCGGCCAGGCGCTGATACCCATCCTGCAGCCGCTGATGACACGCCTGGTCGAGATCGCCCAGACCCTGGTCCGCTGGATCAAGCTGTTTCCCAACATCACCCGGGTGATCGCCATCGCCACCCTGGCGATCCTTGGCACCAGCGCCGCGCTGACCGCGCTTGCAGTTCTGAGCGGACTGGCCCGGATAGCCATGCTGGGGGCACAGGCCGCCTGGGCCCTGCTCAACATGACCGGTTTGAAGAGTATCTTCATGTTCCTCCGGCACGCCTTGGTGCTGTCGATCTTCCTGACAAGCCTGATCGCCATGTACGCCTGGATGGGGATCGTGAGGCTCGCCACCCTTGCCTGGCAAGGCGCACTCTGGCTGGTGAACGCCGCACTCCTGGCCAATCCGATCATCCTCATCATCGCGGGCATCGTCGCGCTGGTCGCTGCCGTGGTCCTGGTCATCGCCTACTGGGACGAGCTCAAGGCCGCGTTCCTGGACAGTGCCGCCTTCCAGTGGGTCAGCGCACAGCTGGACGCACTAAGCAAATGGTTCACCGACATGGGCGGCTGGACCGGCATGGCCAAGGCTGCCTGGGACGGCATCGTCAAGGTCTTCCGGAGTTCGCTCGACCTGGTGATCGAGTGGTTGAACAAGATCCCGGGCGTCAACATCGAGACCTCATTCGCCGATCTGCCAGAAGCACCCAAGGTGCCAGGACTTGCCAGCCAGGTCGCGCCGATCGGCGTACTGCCCATGAGCAACACGCAGCCACTGCTCAAGACCCTGATGCAGGTGCCATCAGCGGCCCCGCACATGGCTTCGATGGCACCCGCCGCCGTCGCCCCCAGCATGGCCAGCGCGCCGGTCGAGCAACTCGAGCAGCAGCGCCAGCGCATGACCCAGACCGCACTCAACCTCTCGCCGGCCAGCCCGACGAGCGTTCCCCAGGGAGGCCTGATGAACCAGATCCAGAACACCACCCAGACGCAGGACCGGCGCATGCATGTCGAGAAGGTGGAGATCAATACCAGCAAGGCCATGAACCCGCTGGAACTGGAACAGATGATGGCAATGGCGGTGGGCTGATGAGCGAGTACATCGACCTGCTGATCCACAACAACGACCTGGTCCTGGACCCTTCCCATCAACCGCTGCTGATCGAGGACCGGGCCAGCATCGCCCAGGACATCGCCCACATGATCCGCGACAGCGGCCTGCTGGTGACCCTGGTGGCCGAGCGCAGCCGCCAGCGCCAGGCCGACTGCATCCTGCAACTGGAGCTGCTGGTGGAGGACGACGAGCGCCTGCTGCCGGGTACTGCCCGCGTCCTGGAAGAGCATCCGGGCCGCTACCTGGTCACGGCGAAAACCCTGAAATTCGGTGACATCGAGGTATACCTGTGAGCGACTTGGACTTTCGCAAGGTGCTGGCCGACGCCGGCATTCCCACCACTGAGGCGGCCCTACACCAGGCCTGGGAGGCCGAAGTGGCCGCCCAGGGCAGCAAGCTCAGCAACACCAGCGCCTACTCGCCGTTCTGGCGCGTGGTGACGGCGCTGGTGACCAAGCCGGTGCTGTGGCTGGTCGGCTTTATCAGCGACACCGTGCTGCCCAACTTCTTCGTCAAGACGGCCAGTGGCGCCTGGCTGGACAGCCTGGCCTGGGCGGTGAACGTCGAACGCAAAGACGCTACCAAGGCCCAGGGCAAGTTGTTGTTCACCCGCGAGAACAGCGCTGGCGAGCTGCTGATGCGCGCCGGCGTCGTGGTGCAATCCGCCGCGATCAACGGCCACGTCTACCAGCTGGTGACGGTCGAGGATGCTGTGTTCCCCGACGGCCGCCTGCAACAGTCGGTCAAGGTCCAGGCGCAGCAGGTCGGCAGCGGCTACAACCTGGCGCCCGGCTACTACGCCATCCTGCCCGAGCCGGTGCCGGGGATCGTCCAGGTGGTCAACGACGACGGCTGGATGACCTCGCCCGGAGCCGACCCCGAACCCGACGACCAACTGCGCCTGCGCACCCGCAACCAGTTCAGCGCGGTCAACCAGTGGCACACCGACGCAGTCTACCGCGCCATGATCGCCGCCTTCCCGGGGGTGCGCCCCGATGGGGTGTACTTCCTCCACGACGCACCGCGTGGTCCGGGCAGCGCCAACGTCTACGTGCTGTTCGACGCCGACGTGCCGGCGCAGGCGTACCTGGAGCAGATCAACGCCCACGTGCGCGACCAAGGCAACCACGGCCACGGCGACGACCTGCTGGTAATGGTCATGCCCGAGACCCGGCACGACATTGCGCTGACGGTCTGGCCGCGGGCGAACCTGACGGCGAAACGGCGCGAAGAGTTGCAGCAGGGCATCACCCAGTTCATCCGTGCGGCGTTCCGCGAAAGCACGGCCAGCGACTATCGCCCGACGCTGACCTACCCACAGTCGCGGTTCTCCTTCAGCCGCCTGGCCGAGGAACTGCACCAGGCCTTCGCCGACATCGAGTCGCTGCATTTCGCCAGCGAGGACATCGTCTCGCAGCTGAGCATCGCGCGCATCGCCAACCTGCGGGTGGGCCTGGTATGAGCCCGCTGAAACTGCCGTTCTGGCTCACCGGCCCCGAACTGACCAAGCTCAAGGACGCCGCCCAGACCTGGTGGGCCAGGGTGACCGAGTGGCTGCGCTGGCCGCTGCTGCAGATGGACGCCGAGACCTGCCACCTCACCGTGCTGGACCTGCTCGCCTGGCAGCGGGACATCACCCGCTTCAAGGACGAACCGGAAAGCCTGTATCGGCTGCGGGTGAAGTACGCCTTCATCAACGCGGTCGATGCCGGCAGCACCGCGGGGCTCAAACGCATCCTGCGCCGGCTCGGCGTGGGCTATGTCGAGATCGACGAACGCCTGGCCGGCCGCGACTGGGATGTGGTCCTGCTGCGCCTTTCCGACTCGCAGCTGTCGGAGAACCCCGAGCTGCTGCGGGTACTGATCCAGCAGTACGGCCGGACCTGCCGCCGCTACGACTTCGTCAGCATCACCCCCGTGCCCCTGCGCATTGGCGCAGCTCAATTCAACGACGACCAGCAGACGCTGGTCGCCACGCTTTAGGAGTCCGCCGTGGCCAGAATCACTTTCGCGGGCGAAAGCCTGATCGCCCAGAAGCAGGGGGCCAAAGAAGTCCTGCAGATCACCCGCTTCATCTACGCCAATGTGCCCGGGCTCGACCCGAACACGCCAATCGACCGCGCCGCGACCAAACCGCCGGCCAGCCAGATCGTGCACAGCTACGACATCCCGGCGGGCAACAGCGGCTACGTGAACCCCAACCAGGTCGTCTACAGCTCGATGCTGGGTAGCGACATCGGCGACTTTGACTGGAACTGGATGGGCCTGGAAAGCGCCGAGGGCGTGCTGTTCGCCGTGGCCTACCTGCCGCTGCAGCAGAAGCGGCGCAACATCCCGCCGCTGCAGATCGGCAACAACGTCACCCGCAACATCCTGGTGGAGTACAGCGGCGCCCAGGAACTGACCGGCATTACCATCGATGCCAGCACCTGGCAGCACGATTTCACCGTGCGCCTGAAGGGCATCGACGAGCGCGAGCGCCTGAGCAACCGCGACGTGTATGGGCGAGCGTGCTTCTTCGGCGACGGCCTCGGGGTCGTGAAAAGCGGTACAGGTTATCAACTGGCAACTGGTCTAGCCTATCTTGAAGGCATTCGCATCGAACTGGCCAGGCCCCTGCCCCTCCCTCAGGCCAAGACGCCATCTCAGGTATGGCTACATGTATCGCTGCATCGTGAACGGAACGATGTTGTACCCAGTTGGACTGTGGTTTTCGAACCTGACCAGCTGGACTACCTGAAGAATGACAGCTGGGTCTACTGCATTCCGCTCGCAGATATATCAGCCTCTGGAGCCATCACGGACCGTCGCCGATCATTCCCGATCAACACCCCGCTGGTGGAGCACTTCGCCGCCAAGACCGGTTACTACAATGGCATGCGTGTCGGTTCGGCTGACAAACTGCAGTTCCCACGCAAGATCAACGGAATCCCGTTTGACGGCTCAACGGATATCACCGTAGGAGACACTACGAAGTTGCCGTTAACGGGCGGCAATATGTCCGGCACCATCAGCTTCGAGAACCAGCAGATGGGCGGCTTTTTCGTGGACTGGGCGACGCGTGTACCAGCCCTGCAGTTGAATTGCCCCGCCAACGTCCATGCTTACTCTCTGTGGAAAGCATCAAACTTGGGCGAAAGACATCTGGCTGCCTTGGACGTATGGGCCGGTGGTACAACCCAGAGTCAACCCTCTGTGGTGATGCATGTTGGCACCACAACTAATGCATTCACATTCGACGGCACAGGGTCGCTGACCATCAAGGGTAGCTACGGTGGTGATGCCGGATCTCTAACCGGCTTGAATGCGAACCAGCTGAGTAAGGGTTACGTGCCTGCGGAACGACTAACAGGCACCTATACCATCGATATCGCCGGGGTTGCCGCCAAAGCGGTCAAACTCTCTGTCCCTCGCAAGATCAATGGTGTGTCGTTCGACGGCAGCTCAGACATCACTGTTGTTGATGCCTCAAAATTGCCACTGGCAGGTGGCACGGTAACAGGGCCGATTACCTTCACAAGTCCGGGCATGGGCGGCGCATTCGTTGATTGGCGACAGCGTACTCCAGCCGTGCAGATAAACAGCCCAGAGGATGGAGGAGCTTATCTGCTCTGGCGGGCGACCAATTGGGGAGTTCGTCACTTGGCTGCCATGGAGGCATTTTCCGGAGGAGGACCTACGACGCCCGCCCAAGTAGTCACCCATGTAGGGGCAACCAACAATGCAATGACCGTCGTGGAAGGTGGTCACCTGTGGATTTCCGGGACCTACCACGGTGATGCCTCAGGCTTGACCAATTTGCCGCAAGCAACTCCAAGCTTGCCAGGCGCAGTTCAGAAAAATACAGCATCACTCGGGCAGAACGGTTGGTGGCGGTGTGCCCAAACTGGCCTTATCAAACAGTGGGGACTTACCCAGGGTGCGTCGGACATGACCACCCATCGCAGCTTCCCCATCGCCTTTCCAAACCGCTGCGTTTCTCTGGTGGCATCTCGAACCAGCCTCTTCTATGCCGATGCCAACACCGGTACTAACACACTGATCGTTAGCAATAGCCAATTTTCCGTTATCTCCGGCCCATTCAACTCGCCCGATGACATCTACTGGGAGGCAACAGGGTACTGATGACTATCTACTTTCATGCAGCAACCGGTGGATTCTATGACACCAGAGTCCACGGCGAGCGAACAATGCTGATCCCTGATCCCGATTGGAAACCAGCCATGATCGAGGTGCCAGACCCGAAATGGATACAGCCAGAGGGTACCGTTGGCAAGACCAAAGCGCCCACCGTCAGGGAAAGGGATCCGAAGTCGGCTCATCCTAACGTCCAAGTCAAAAACCCTCTGTGTTGTTTGCCGCCAGCGGCCGAACTGATGGAAATCACTCTGAACGAATATCAAGCACTGTTCAGGGCTCAATCAGCCGGAAAAGTTATTGCCACCATGGACGGCCGGCCCACGGCAATAGAACCGCCTCCGTTAACTTGGGAACAGCGCAAAAATGGATACCTCGCAGCCGTACAGCAGTTTATGGACAAAGCTGCGCAAACAGCGGGATACAGCGATATCAAGGATGCGATCAGCTACGCAGAGGAAGCCGCAGTTCCGAAGTTCCAGGCTGAAGCACTCGCGTTCCGCGCCTGGCGTTCACTGTCCTGGGCCTACTGCTATGAGCAGTTGGAGGTGATCGAACACGGCAGGCGCGAAGCCCCTACCAGTGTAGAGTTCGTTACCGAATTGCCTGAGCTGGTACTGTCCAATGTCTGACTGGACAGCTGTAACGATGCGCTGGCCCACCGAGGCAACTCGCTGGATGGGCCAGCTCGACGCCGCTAAGGCCCTGGCCGGTAGCGAGCTGGCCAGTACCGCGCAGCGCCTGAGCGGTCTTCAGGGACTGGCCAGCACCAACCCCGGCCCGGTCGGCGCCGCGGCCAAGGATGCAATAGAGGCCGGGCGCCAGGCCCTGGCAGAGCAACTGGGCGAAGTACCCAGGTGCCTGGTGGTAACGCCGTTCCAGAGCGGTATCGGCCAGGGGCGTGGCTACCAGCGCTTCCTGTCCGCGCCGAACCTGCTGCAGCAACTGGCCAACAAGCTGACCGACGCCACCGACGACGGCAGCCCCCAGGGCGAGCAGCACGCGCTGTGCCTGCTGTTCCTGGGCACCCGCCACGACCAGCTGGCCGCCGGCCTGGCCCGCTTCAACGCCCTGATGCCGATCCCCGAACTGGTGCGCGCGCAACGCCGCGCGGAGCACCTGGCCCGGCTCGAAACCGAGAAATGGCAGATTCCCCAGGCCACCACCCTGCCGCGCTGGGAGGCCTTGCCGCTGGAGCGCTGCACGGTGTTGAAGGCGGCGCAGCAATCGCTGGCCGGGCAGATCGCGGTGCTGGAAAGCTACGCCGCCGACAGCTCGCCCATGAGCGACCTGGCCGGGCTGGCGGCGCGCAAAGCCAGCCAGCAGCAGGTCCGCGACCAGCGCCTGGCCGACCTGCGCCAGCTGCTGGAAGGCGGCCAGGCCGACAGCTCGGTACGCACCCGCCTGCTGGGTCCGGGCAACAACACACAACTGCGCCGCATGCTGCTCGAAGGCGATGCCCCGGGGCATGAATGGGTGATGAGCGCTGGCGTGATCCTGGTCGGCTCGGCCAAGGGCCTGAGCTTCGTTCGTGAAATGGTGGGTTTATGACACTGCTACTGTTGGACGGCCAGCCCGTCGAAGGCAAGACCCTGAAAGTCACCGGCAACCTGCGCATCGAAGCCGAGGACCTGTCCGGCCAGACCAGCAACACCGACTCCGCGCACAAGGGCTTCAAGCCCAAGACCCTCACGGTCACCCTGACCATCCCCTACGTCAACGGCACCTGGCTGCGCAGCCTGATGCGCCTGGCCGAAGCCACCGAGAGCGGCGGACAGCTCAAGACCTACCGCATCGTCAACGACACCGCCGAGGCCTTCGGCATCCGCCAGGTGCGCTTCGCCGACAGCGTCAGCGCCCGGGAAGACGACTCGCTGGCCTGCTGGCGGGTGCAGTTTGGCCTGGCCGAAAAGACCTCCAACCCGGAAAAGGTCGAGAAGCGCCGCGCCAAAAAACGCGTCAAGGCCCAGGCCGCTCCAGGGGCGGCGGTGGGCGCGAAAGAGGAGGAAGAGGAGAAGGACCCGGAGCTGACCAGCTTCGAGCGCCTGCTGAAAAAAGTGGATGACTGGCTGGGAGAGAAGTCATGAAGCTGCATCAGGTACTCAATGTCGGCGGCGAGCGTTACGACCTGGTCAGGGCGGACGTGCGCCTGGAACTGCGCAACCCGGGGCGGGCGACCTTCATCGTCCGGGCCGACGCGCCCCTCAAGGGCCTGGTCACCCTCGACATCGGCTACAACGACAGCCCGCTGCAACGGCATTTCATCGGCTACGTCGAGCGCTGCACCAGTGCCAACGCCAGCCAGCAATTGCTGTTCTGCCGGGAACTGGCGGCGATCCTGGCCAGGCCGCTGCCGATGAACCTGCGCCACGTCGACCTGCGCGGCGTGCTCGACCAGGTCGGCCAGCAGACCGGCCTGCGCTTTCGCGTGCCCGAGCGGCCCTACGCGTCGGTGCGCGCGCCGTTCTTCTACAGCCTGGCCGCCGGCTTCCAGGCCATGGAAAGCCTGGCCCAGGTCTTCGACATCCCCGACTTCATCTGGCAGCAGCAGGGCAACGGCGAGGTATACGTGGGCAGTTGGGCCGACAGCTACTTCGGCGCGCGCCCCGCGCTGCAACTGCCCATGGAGCTGTTCGACAACTACCAGGGCAACCAGAGCGCCTGCATTGCGGCCCTGCCGGGGCTGCGTCCGGGCGCACCGATCAACCACGGCGAGCGCGTGACCCACGTCGCGCTGGCCGACAGCCAGATGGCCATACGATGGAAGACGCAATCCGCCGCGCCGTAGCGCGCCAGTTCCCCGAAATCACCGGCGGCTATCACCTGCCGCGCTTCGGCCGCGTGGTCGCGGTGCCCGATGCGCCGACGGCGCCCGGGCTGTGCGACGATTTCCGCCCGCGCTTCGGCGTCGATGTCCAGGTGCTGCTGCCGGACGGCGAGCCCGACCCGGCGTTGCCGGTGTTCACCAGCCTGCCGCTGCCGGCACCCATGGGCGGCCAGGAGCGCGGCATGTTCGGCTTCCCCGAGGAGGGCACCACCGTGGTGCTGTCGTTCGCCTACGGGCTGCCGCACAAGCCGTTCATCCAGCAGATCCTGCCCCACGGGCTGAGCCTGCCCAAGGTGCCGAAGGGCGACCTGGTGTGGCAGCACAGCGAGGCCTGCCAGCAACGCGCCGACGCCGACGGCAACTGGCTGCGACAGACGGACGGCCGGATCCGCGACAAGGCGATCGAGCGCGAGGTCGAGGCGCTGGCCAACACCGAGCAGTTCCAGAGCCATGCCCGGAACGTGGACGACCACTCGACCGAGACCGTCGGCGGGGTGAAGAAGATCGAGGCCCTCGGCGCGCTCAAGCTGCTGTCCGGCGGCTCCGCCAGCCTGGCCGCCCTCGACGACCTGCACCAGGCCACCGGGCGCGACCTGAACCTGGCGGTGGGGCAGAAGCTCAACGCGGCGATCGGCGGCGACGTCCAGGAGCGGATCGAGGGCCTGCGCCACAGCGTGGTGAAAATTAGCCAGCGCCTGCAGGCGCCGAAGACCTGGCTGGGTTCCGAGGCGGTGAACGTGCTGCAGGTGCTCTGCGACCTGCTCGACCTGGTCCAGGAGATGAACACCGAGCTGGCCGGGCATGTGCACGGTCCCACGCCACCACCTGGCAATGCGGCAGCCTTCAGCGGCGCAGCGGTGCGGGCCCAGGCCATGGGACTCAAGTTGAAGCCGATCACGCTGTGATCTTCAAGGCATTTCGTATTCGCGGGGCCAGCCCGCTCCCACAGGTTCAGCCTTGAGCCTGTGGGAGCGGGATGGCCCCGCGTTGCGTTTGGGGCGGAAAAAGTCGAGTGTTCACACGACTGACTGCCAGAAGACTTGGATTTAACCCATCGGGAACAGCTTTGCAGCATCACCCGCGTGGGAGCGGGCTTGCCCCGCGATCACCGGCGAAGCCGGTGCCATGCAGATAATCGCGGGGCAAGCCCGCACGCTGGTGATGATTCCCTGCGCGACCTCCCAGCCCATAGAGTCCTGTTCAGCCTGAAAGAACCCAAGGCTTCATCGCCTGCGCACAACCGTCTACAATCCCTACTGCTTGAACCGGGATAACCGAAGCACTGCCTCGAAACCCGATGGACCTGACCACTGCCGGTCAACCGTCGGGACAAATGGGTCCGGACCTTGGCCGGCCCGTTTATCGGAGGCAACACATGAGCCCGCGTATCTGGCTGCTGGCCCTGGCGACATTCGCCACGGGCATGGCGGAAAACATCACGGTCGGCATCCTGCCGGCCCTGGCCGATGGCCTGCAGGTCCCGCTGGGGATCGCCGGACAACTGACCACGGTCTTCTCCCTGAGCTTCGCCCTCGCCGCACCCTTCTCTCCCCTGCTGACCACCCGTTTCCCGTTGCGGCGACTGCTCTGCATCACCCTGGCCCTGTTCGCCTTGTGCAACCTCGCCGCGGCCCTGGCGCCCGGCTACACCGCGCTGCTGCTCGCCCGCATCGGCATGGCCACGACCAGCGCCCTCACCTGCCTGACCTGCACCCTGATGGCCACGCGCCTGGTACCCGAGGCCTTGCGTGGCCGAGCCATCGGCGTGATATTCATGGGTATCTGCAGTTCACTCGTGCTGGGCGTGCCCGCCGGAATGCTGCTATGCGACGTGCTGGGCTGGCGCGGGGTGTTCACCGGCCTGAGCCTGCTGGCGATCGCAGTGCTGCTGATGGCCTGGCGCGGATTGCCGCAACTGCAGAGCAGCGAACGCATCGCCCTGGGCAGCTACCTGCGGCATCTGCGTGACAGCCGCCTGGTGGCCGCCCAGGGCGTATCGCTGTTGATGATCGCCGGGCACTTCACGGTGTTCGCTTACCTCGCCCCCTATGCCCGACAGGTCGCCGACATACCGGTGCAATGGCTGGCGGCCCTGTTCGCCGTCTTCGGTATCGCCGGCGTCTCGGGCGGCTATGTCGGCGGCTGGATGGCGGACCGGCTCGGTGCAGGTCGCTCCATCGCCCTGGCGCCACTGCTCTATCTCGCCAGCCTGCTGGTATTGCCCCTGAGCGTCGGCACGCCCTGGCTGTTCCTGCCGGCGATGATGCTCTGGGGCGGGCTGAGCTGGACCACCTCGCCGGTGGTGCAGAGCTACCTGGCGACCCGTGGCGCGGACACCTTCCCGGCCGGCATGAGCCTGAACTTGTCGGCCATGCACCTGGGCGTCGGGCTCGGCTCGGCCATCGGCGGCGCGGTGATAACCGGCGCTACGCTGGCGGCCACCCCCTGGGCTGGCGCCGCGCTGACCGCGTTGGCGGCGGGCCTGGCGTTCTGGTCGGCGCGTCCACCTGCCGTGCCTGGCTTCAGCGAGCGCGAACCGGCGTAACGGCCTGCTGCTCCTGCTCGAAGGCATCGGCCAGGTAGTCGATCAGCTTGCGCACCGCGGGCATCAACCCGCGACGGGAAGGGAACAGCGCCACCACCTCCCCTTCCCGGGGCGCCCAGTCGTCGAGGACATGCGCCAGCCGCCCGCCAGCCAGATCGTCGCGCACTGCCTCCTCGGGCAGCAGCACCACACCCACGCCGGCCAGGGCGGCCTCGCGCAGTACCGCGAGGTCGTCCGACACCACACGGGGGCGATGGCGCACGGCAACCTCGGCGCCTGCGGGCCCGACCAGCATCCAGCTGGCGTCCTGCACATTGGCGCCCCAGTTCAAGCTCGGCAGAGCCTGAAGCCCTTCCGGCGACACCGGGCGCCCGTGTTCGGCCAGCAGGCCCGGCGCAGCCACCAGGCACTGCCGGCTCGGGGCCAGGCGACGCATGATCAGCTCGCTGCTTTCCAGTGGCTGGTGCTGCACGCTCAGCACCAGGTCAAAACCCTCGCCGATCACATCCACCCGCCGGTTGTAGCTCTTGACCAGCAGCTCGACCACCGGGCATTGCGCCATGAAGCTCGCCAGCATCGGCGCCAGGCGCGAATCGAGCAGCGCGGTGCTGCTGGCCAGGCGCACGATGCCGCGAGGCTCGGCGCGGTTGCGCTCGACCGCATCCTCGGCGGCAACGGCCTGCTCGAGCATGCCCAGGCAATGGCGGTAATACTCCAGGCCCACCTCGGTCACCTGGAACTGCCGCGTGGAGCGCTGGATCAGGCGCACACCCAGGCGCTCCTCGAGCTTGGCCACGCGCCGGCTGAGGCGTGACTTGGGCAGGCCAAGGATGCGCCCGGCAGGCGCGAAGCCGCCATGCTCCACCACCTTGGCGTAGAGATAAAGGTCGTTCAGGTCGAACATCGGCAACACTCGTCCACGGCTCACTGCTGCATCATCCGTCATTCTTCGAGGATCGTCACAGTGGCGGTGGTCCCGGCCCGCAAAGGAGGCGCCTCGGCAGCCTGGGGCTCCAGGCGCAGGCGTACCGGCACGCGCTGGGCCAGCTTGACCCAGGTGTAGTTCGGGTTGACGTTGGCCAGCAGGCGGTTGCCCGGCTGGTTCTCACGGTCGGTGATGGCGTAGGCGATGCTCTCCACCGTGCCCTGCAACGTCTGGCCATTCATCAGCACGATGCGCGCCCGGCTGCCGACGGCGATGCGCGGCAGCTTGGTCTCCTCGAAGTAACCACTGACATGGAACGAATCGCTGTCCACCAGCGCCAGCAACGCGGCCCCCGGTTGCGCGAAGTCGCCCTGACGGGTCAGCAGGTTGGTGACATGACCATTGACCGGCGCCAGCACCTCGGTGCGCTGCAGGTCGAGCTGTGCCTGTTCCAGCGTGGCTTCGGCCAGTTGCACATTGGCTTGCGCCAGGCCGAGGCTGGACTGCTCGCGCAGCAGGTCGGCCTGGGCCACAGCCACATCAGTCTTGGACTTTTCCCACTCCTCGGCGGAAATGGCCGACAGTGACTGCAGCTTGCCGCGGCGCTGTTCCTCGCTACGCCGCTGCTTGAGCAACGCCTGGTTGGCAACGATGTTCGCCTGCGACTGCCCCAAGGCTGCCCGTGCCACCTCGACCGCGCGCCGGGCATGCAGCACGGCCAGTTCATAGCGCGCCGGGTCGATGCGCAACAGCAGGTCGCCCTTGCGCACGAACTGATTGTCCCGCACCGGCAGGGCGACGATCCGGCCGCTGACCTCCGCGGCCAGGGTGACCACATCGGCCCGCACCCGTGCGTCGCGGGTCCAGGGCGCCTGGGTATAGTGCGTCCAGGCCAACCAGCCCAGCACGATGGCAACGGCCAGCATGACCAGGGTCAGGCTGCGCGACAACAGCGGCTTGATCGACGACATCTACCTGCTCACTCCCATCCACAACAACAAGGCCGCGCAAATCGCGGTGTACAAGGCACCCTGGAACAGCGCCGGATGCCAGACGAATGCCAGCACGCCCACCCGGCGCAACAGGGCATCGACCAGCACAAACAACGGCAGCGCCAGCAGCAGCGCCTGGGCGATGGGCGGCAGGTAGACCCCGCCTACCTCGAAATCAATGGGCATTGGCCACCTCCGGCAACAGCCGCGATCGTTCAGCTTCCAGCACCTGGCGATAACGCGCCAGCAACTGCCCGGCCACCGCCAGTGCCACCCGCAGGATGAACAGTCGGCGCAAGGCGTCACGCCCCATCTGCCCTGGCGCGCCATGCAGGGCATCGAGCAACTGCGCCTGATCGTCCAGTTCCCGCAACAGCGGATCAAGGGCCACCGCGCCCTGGCCACCGACGAAGTCGGCGACGCCCTGCAGGCTTTCCCGCAAGCGTGTGCGGGTCGCCGACGGCAACGCCAGGTCACTGTTGCACAAGGCACGCGCCTGGCCCAGGGCTATGGCCAGCGCCGGGCATACCAGCGCGCACTCGACACGCTCGCGCGAGGCCATGTCCGCAGCGGCCGGCAACAGACCAATCAGCGCCGACAGGCGATCAAGCAGCAGGCTCTCGAAGGCGAACTGCCCGGCCAGCGAACCGCTCCCGAGCACCTGGCGGCGCACATCCTCACGGGTCTGGCGAAACAATCGGGCGATGCGTTTCTGCGCATTGAACGGAAAGACCAGCGCGAACACAGCCATCGCCAGCACCCCGGCCACCAGGTAGCCACCGGCGAACTCGAACCACTGGATATCGCTGTTGTGATAGGCCCCGATATTCTGCGGCCCGATCATCAGCAGGCTGATCAGACCGATGCCCATGCCGATCCCCGCGGTCATCGGGTTGGCCAGGCCGACCGCCGCCAGGTACAGCAACGGTGCCAGGCACAGGGCAAGCATCTCGAAGTCGGTGAACAGCGGCAGCAGGGCGAACTGATAAAGCGCGGACAAGCCCATGCCCACCAACAGCCCGCGGTTGTAGTTCTGGCTGGCCAGCAGCGGTCGAGGCAAGGTCGCCATCAGCGAACACATCACGCCCATCAGGATCACCGCCGAACGCGCGCCATCCCAGGCGCTCTCGATCCACAACCCGCCGATCAGCAACAGGGCCAGGCAGGCGCGCACGGCGTTCATCGCCGCCAGCGGCCAGTCCAGGTGCAAGGCGCTGGCGCGCCCCTGCTGCTGGGGACAACTGGCCAGACGGCCCTGCTGGATCGCCTCGTTCAGCTCGATCAGCTCGTCCAGTTGCTGCAGCAGGCGCGCCTGCTCCCAGCGCAAGGCCCAGGCCAGGGCGCGCAGGTGCGGGGGCAATGGCTCATTGAGAAACTCCGCACGGTCGGCGGCGTCATCGAAGCCCTTGTGCAGGGTGCGCAGGGCCTCGCGATCCGCTGCCGAGAGCGCCATACCGTCACGTGCCAGCGCATCCAGGCTCGCCAGTTCGGCGTCGCGCAGCAGCTGGATATCCGCGGGCAGCGGCCCCTGCCAGTGCGCCTTGATCAGTTCACGCTGCTGGCGCAGCACCAGCAGTCGCGAAACCAGCAGCACCAGCTGGTTGGCGAACAGTTGCACCAGCCCATCGCCGCTGCGCAGGTGCGGGGCATCGAAGTACAGGTGCCGACGCAACCCCTCCAGCGCGCTGACCTCGGCGATCAACCGGGCCTGACGCTGACCGAATGCGGCCTCGTCCTCTTCGGTGCGGATCACCTCGGCGGCATGCTGGGCGATCAGTTTCAGCAGGCTGTCGACTTTGGCGAAATAGCTGTTGGCCACCGCCTGCGGGCGGGCCGTCAGCAGGCTGACCACGGCCACGCAGGCCACCGCCAGCAAGGTCTCGGTAACCCGTGTAACGGCCAGCATGAAGGTGCCCTCGGGCTCGGGTACGGCCAGCATGGCCACCACCACCGCGGTAAAGCCGCTGAGCACGAAGGCATGGGAATCGGTATAGCGCAGCAAGGTGCCACCGGCGGTGCACAGCCCCAGCCACAGCGCCAGGCTGACCAGCAGGGTGTACGGCATCTGCGCGAACAACGCCATCAGCAGCACGGCCACCGCCGCGCCGATCACGGTGCCGAGCACCTGCGCGAGGCTGCGCTTGAGGGTCATGCCGGCCAGCGGCAGGCTGATGATGATCACCGTCATCAGCGCCCATTTCGGTTGTTCCAGGTCGAACAGGAACGCCAGGTAGAGACACAGCAGGCCCGCCACCACCGTACGCAGCGCGAACAGCAGCACATCGCGCCCGGGGCGCAGGGCAAGCCTGAAATAGGCAATCAGTGGAGCCATCCATTACCTCGTAACCGACAAGGCGGATCCGGGCCCCGGCACCGGGGCCCGGACACACCGTCACTTGGCCAGCTTGCTGTAGCTGGTCATCAGGTTACGGTAGTCGGGAATGTGGTTGGAGAACAACGTGCCCAAGCCTTCGATGTCGTTGCGCCAGTCACGGTGCAGCTCGCAGGCCACGCCGAACCAGGTCATCAGCTGCGCGCCGGCGGCCTCCATGCGACGCCAGGCCGAGTCGCGGGTCAGCTCGTTGAAGGTGCCGGAGGCATCGGTCACCACGAACACATCGAAGCCCTCCTCCAGCGCCGACAGCGCCGGGAAAGCCACGCACACCTCGGTGACCACGCCGGCGATGATCAGCTGCTTCTTGCCGGTGGCCTTCACCGCCTTGACGAAGTCCTCGTTGTCCCAGGCGTTGATGTTGCCGGGACGGGCGATGTAGGGCGCATCGGGGAACTGCTCCTTGAGCTCGGGCACCAGCGGGCCGTTGGGACCGGTCTCGAAGCTGGTGGTGAGGATGGTCGGCAGCTTGAAGTATTTGGCCAGGTCGGCCAGCGCCAGCACGTTGTTCTTGAACCGGTCCGGGTCGATATCGCGCACCAGCGACAGCAAACCGGTCTGGTGATCGACCAGCAGGACTGCGGCGTTGTTCTTGTCCAGACGCTTGTATTGGAATGCCATGGTGGATCTCCTTGCTTGGATAGGGAACAGCCAGGTTCAGTTGCGTTGCGAGTCCAGTTGCTCATGACCGGTGACGACGGCCTGGGCCTTGGTGTAGCTCTCGATCAGCAGTTGGTAGTGCGGGAACACCGCGCTGTAGGCCTCGGCCCACTGGGCGGCGTCCGGACGGTTCCAGGTGCGTTGGACCTCGGAGCAGACGGCGGCGGTGTCCATCGGCACCACGCCGGCCTGGACCACCCGCGCCAGGGTCACTTCCTGGGCCATCTTGGAGTAGGTGCCTGACGCATCGATGACAGCGAACACCTGGTAGCCGGCGGCCACCGCGCTGATGCTGGGGAAGGCCATGCAAACGCTGGTGATGGTACCGGCGATGATCAGCTGCTTGCGCCCGGTGGCCTTCACCGCGGCGACAAACTCGGGATTGTCCCAGGCGTTGATCTCACCCTTGCGGGCCACGTATTGCGCATGTGGCGCGGCCTCGTGGATTTCCGGGATCAACGGGCCGTTGGGGCCCTGGGGTACCGAGGCGGTGGTGATGACCGGGATCTTCGCCAGGCTGGCGAACTTGGCCAGGGTGATGGCATTGGCCCGCAGCTCGGTCATGGGCATGTCCTTGACCGTCTGGAACAGGCCGCTCTGGTGGTCGATCAGCAGCATGGTGGCGTTGTCGGGGTCGATGCGTGGCACCTGGCCTTCGAAGTTGGCGGCTTGCGAGAAATTGCTCATCGTTCTCTCCTTCAGGTGTGGAGAACAGGCCATCCTGGCCGCTGCGGTCTGGCCGCGCCCCACACATCCACAGTGGGGACTATGAGAGTAGGCAACGCAGGCTGAACGAAGCGACCGTCAGTCGGCGGGCCGTGAGAGATGCCCGTGCGGCCTGGGGCCAGACGGGCGACAGGGCTAACGGTAGAGAGGAGAGACGCGGGCCGGTAGGCCCATGGGTGAACCCTCAGAGTTGCGCTGGGGGAACGATGATGAAGTGCCTGCCCCAATCACCAGCCTGATGGATCGGCAACTTTTAGCAGCGCTACTTGGTCGGTTACTTGGTCGGTTACTTGGTCGGTTACTTGGTCGGTCAGCCCATTGGTTCACGATTTCCTGAACTGATTATTTGCCCACAGCGATTTTTCCCCTCGCCCACCGCCACCAGAATCGCTTCACCAACAATCACAATAAACCGTGAGGCCACTCCCGTGGACCAGACACTCCAGGTACGGCAGGCCGCCGCCGACCTCGTCGCCGCCTTCGCCAGCAACGACAGCGCCCGCTACTTCGCCTGCTTCAGCGAAGACGCCACCTTTCTCTTCCATACCGTGCCGCAACCGCTGCTGTCACGCCGCGCCTATGAAGAACTCTGGGCCAGCTGGCAGGCAGACGGATTCGCCGTGCTCGGCTGTGAGTCCAGCAACGCGCAGGTGAGCCTGCAGGGCGACGTGGCGATCTTCATGCACGATGTAGCCACGCGCCTGCGCGTGGCCGGCGAAACCCTCGACCTGAACGAGCGCGAGACCATCGTCTTCCGCTTGCACGGGGAACGCTGGCTGGCCTGCCACGAGCACCTGTCGGTCATCTCGCCGGCCTGATTCCCTTAAGCGGCCCTGCCGCACTGCCATCGCACCCACAACAAGGCCGCCCGACGGCCGACAACATTCGCGCTGGAGCACCACCATGAGCCACTCGACCGGTATCGAGACCAATGGCGTCGAACAGATCCCCGACGATCAACGCGACGCCGCCCCGCTGGACCTGTTCCGCCTGATCTTCGGCGGCGCCAACACCTTCGCCACCGCCGTGCTGGGCAGCTTCCCGGTGCTGTTCGGGCTGTCATTCCAGGCCGGGGTCTGGGCGATTTTGCTCGGCGTCGGCGTGGGCGCGCTGATCCTCGCGCCGATGGGCCTGTTCGGCGCGCTCAACGGCACCAACAACGCGGTATCGTCCGGCGCGCACTTCGGCGTGCACGGGCGTATCGTCGGCTCGTTCCTGTCGTTGCTGACCGCCGTGGCATTCTTCTCGCTGTCGGTGTGGAGCTCGGGCGATGCCCTGGTCGGCGGCGCCAAGCGCCTGGTCGGCCTGCCGGAAACCGACCTGACCCTGGGCCTGGCCTACGGCCTGTTCGCGGTGCTGGTGCTGGTGGTGTGCATCTTTGGTTTTCGCTTCATGCTGTGGGTCAACAAGATCGCGGTGTGGGCCTCGAGCCTGCTGTTCCTGCTGGGTATCTTCGCCTTCGCCGGGCCCTTTGACGCGGGCTACGCCGGCAGCGTCAACCTCGGCCAGGCCGGTTTCTGGGCGGCGTTCGTCGGCGCGGCGATCCTGGCCATGAGCAACCCGGTGTCTTTCGGCGCGTTCCTCGGCGACTGGTCGCGCTATATCCCTCGCGAAACCGCCAAGTCACGCATCATGCTGGCGGTGATCCTGGCCCAGGCCGCCACGCTGATCCCGTTCCTGTTCGGCCTGTGCACCGCCACCCTGGTGGCCAGCCAGGCGCCGGACTACATCGCCGCCAACAACTACGTCGGCGGCCTGCTGGCGATCTCGCCGGGCTGGTTCTTCCTGCCGGTGTGCCTGATCGCGGTGATCGGCGGCATGTCCACCGGCACCACGGCGCTGTACGGCACCGGCCTGGACATGTCCAGCGTGTTCCCGCGCCTGCTCAGCCGCGCCGCCGCCACCCTGCTGATCGGCGTGCTGGCCATCGGCTTCATCTTCGTCGGCCGCTTCACCTTCAACCTGGTGCAGAGCGTGTCGACTTTCGCCGTGCTGATCATCACCTGCACAAGCCCGTGGATGGTGATCATGATCCTCGGCCTGATCACCCGCCGCGGCTTCTACCACGCCGACGACCTGCAGGTGTTCACCCGTGGCCAGCAGGGCGGTCACTACTGGTTCGACCATGGCTGGAACTGGCGCGGCATGGGCGCGTGGGTCCCCAGCGCGGCCATCGGCCTGTGCTTCGTCAACCTGCCCGGGCAGTTCGTCGGCCCGCTGGGCGAACTGGCCGGCGGTATCGACCTGAGCCTGCCGGTGACCCTCGGCATCGCCGCCGTGCTGTACCTGATCCTGCTCAACCTGTTCCCTGAACCCGCTGGCGTGTACGGCCCTCGTGGCCCGCGCTGGGTGCGCTGCAAAAGTACGCCCGTAAAGCCCGTGACCACCGCCGAAATGGCCTGACTGGAATCCGACCATGACCACACCTCACTACATCGACGGCCGCTGGGTCGAAGGCCAGGGCAGCGACTGCATCGTTGTGCACAACCCGTCCGACGGTCAGCCGTTCGCCGAACTGATGGCCGCCAGCAGCGCCCAGGTCGACCAGGCCGTGGCCGCCGCGCGCCGTGCTCTGGCATCGTGGAAGACGGTCAGCGCCGCCGAGCGCGCCACCTACCTGCGCGGCTTCGCCGAACAGCTGGGTCAGCGCCGCGACGAACTGATCGCCCTGCAGATGCGCAACAACGGCAAGCCGCGCCATGAGGCCGAAATCGACCTGGACGACGCCATCGCCACTTTCGCCTATTACGCAGACCTCGCCGAGCAACTGCCGGCGAAGAACCGCGACGTGCCCCTGGCCGCGCCGGGCTTCACTGCCCGCACCCGTCTGGAACCGGTGGGCGTGGTCGGCCTGATCGTGCCGTGGAACTTCCCGCTGGTGACCAGTGCCTGGAAGCTCGCCCCGGCCCTGGCGGCCGGCTGCACCGTGGTGCTCAAACCTTCCGAGGTCACCCCGCTGATCGAGCAGGCCTACGGCCAGATCGCCGAGGTGCTGGGCCTGCCGGCCGGCGTGCTGAACATCGTGGGCGGCAAGGCCGAGACCGGCGCCGCCCTGAGTGGTCACAATGGCCTGGACAAACTGTCGTTCACCGGCAGCAACGGCGTTGGCAGCCAGGTGATGCGCGCCGCCGCCGCCCAATGCCGCCCAGTGACGCTGGAGCTGGGTGGCAAGTCGGCCATCGTGGTGTTCGACGATTGCGATGTCGACCAGGCGGTGGAGTGGATCGTCGCCGGCATCACCTGGAACGCCGGGCAGATGTGCTCGGCCACCTCGCGCCTGCTGGTGCAGGACGGCATCGCCGACGCCCTGCTGCCGCGCTTGCAGGCGGCGCTGGAAGCATTGCGGGTGGGCAACCCGCTGGCGGAAGAAGTGGACATGGGACCGCTGACCAGCCAGGCGCAGTGGCTCAAGGTCGCCGGCTATTTCGCCACCGCCCGCGAAGAGGGCCTGAAGTGCCTGGCCGGCGGCAAGGCGCTGGACCGTGACGGCTGGTTCGTCAGCCCGACGCTGTACGTGGATGTGCCAGTGAGCAGCCGCCTGTGGAGCGAGGAGATCTTCGGCCCGGTGCTGTGCGCACGGCGCTTCGGCAACGAGGCCGAGGCCATCGCCCAGGCCAACGACAGCCGCTTCGGGCTGGTGGCCACTGTCTGCTCCGCCGACCTGGACCGCGCCGAGTGCGTGGCCGATGCGCTGGAGGTCGGGCATGTGTGGATCAATTCGGTGCAGGCGGTGTTCGTCGAAACCTCGTGGGGCGGGACCAAGGGCAGCGGCATTGGCCGAGAGCTTGGGCCTTGGGGGCTTTCGGGGTATCAGTCGGTGAAGCATGTGACGCGGTGTTTGGGGTGAGTAGCTGAGCCCTTTCACAGGGCGCGTGAGGCTGGCAGGTGTTCGACGGCAGCCTTGCAGCGCCTGCGAGATCGAGCGCCGCCCGCGCGGCGCATCGCGACGCAAGGCCGCTCCTACATTTGTTGCAACGTGCCGAACCTGTCAGGCCATGGTTGCCCGCCTTGGTGCATGCCTTGAGACAGGTGAGGCGCCAGTGGTGCCTACACTGAAACCGCGTCGTACCAACAAGGCGGACCCGGTAATGGCACAGGATTGATTGGCCCGAAACAGATGTAGGAGCGGCCTTGCGTCGCGATGCGCCGCGCGGGCGGCGCTCGATCTCATAAGCGCCTCAAAACAAACGTCGTACACCTGGGCGCCGGCACGCGACAGTCTTCAGTATCCTCGAAAGCCCAGCCCTCCATTCCCATCGAGGGTCAAGCCCGCTCCCACGACAACCCGCGCTACTTCTGCCCAGCCTCATTGATCCAGCGGGGAATGGCGCACTTGCGATCTGATCATTTGCATCACCTGCCACACTCAAATCCAACGCTTCGGCCTACTCATAAGGTTTTGAAGGCATTGGTTTTCCTTGAGCGGGTAATATTCGAGGTTGTCGATGAACGCTTCAAATGCCTCATCACCGACCACGAATGGCTGAGACTCCAATTCATCCACCTCCGAGACAGGATTGTTCGGCCTTTCGTCATACGCAAGATTCGTGTCTTTCAAAATCACCTCCTTGGAAGCAATGACCAGAACCACATCGCCAGGCCAATCATTCTGGCCAATCTCAGAGCGATAAAAACCCTGCCTGTGCAAATCAGCCTTGCCTGTCAGAGATTTCCGAACCTGAAACAAAGTGCTTCAAAGCAGAACAGCTTGGGAATTACCCTACGCACGCTGCCGACGCGTCTGAATTGTCGAGGACCATCAGCAGGACTAACTTCCCTAGGTCGTCTTACCGGCGACCAGGGGTGAGAGCCTGCCACCGTCGAAATGAAGTACGCAGCACTGCCATGGCGGCTGTGCGCGGGCAGGCCCAGGCCTGGCCGGCATTTGCTCATTTCGACCGGTCTCTCACCCCGCGTACGGCTGCCACCCTCATCCTGTGAGAGGGATCTGGAGGCGGCACCTTTCCAATCGAAATGAGTGCTTCCCATGAAAAAGATCGTTCCCAATCCACCCCCTGCCAAATCGCTCAACCGCCCCTTCTTCACCATCAACGACGATATGCCCACCACCGAGGCGCTGCTTCACGCCATCCAGCTGATGCGTGGTATCGAAGACACCATCGACGAGTACTGCTGCGCCCTGGCCGGCGAACCCGGACTGGGAATGCTGGTGAACGCCGCGCACAACATGCAGATGGGGCGGGCGTTGGCGGAACATGCGCTGAACCGCTGCTCTTGCGGCTGACGCCAGGAGACCTGCCCTGCGCGATCCCTGTAGGAGCGGCCTCGTGCCGCGAAAGGGGCGCGTAGCGGCCCCAGGGTCTGCGCCACGAGACAGATCGCCGGGGCCGCTTCGCAGCCCTTTCGTGGCACAAGGCCGCTCCTACACAGGCAGGTGTAAATCCCGAACACACGGCCCCGGCACCCCGTGACTTTTGCCCTGCCCTGCGAAGTCACACCTCCTGGTAGCCCCACAATCACAACACCAGGCCAGCCCACCCATGCATCCTCTTCGCACCGCCCTGCACAACGA
Source organism: Pseudomonas sp. NMI760_13 (assembly GCF_021283245.1). Lineage (NCBI taxonomy): Bacteria > Pseudomonadati > Pseudomonadota > Gammaproteobacteria > Pseudomonadales > Pseudomonadaceae > Pseudomonas > Pseudomonas sp. NMI760_13. The sequence goes on from NZ_JAJSRC010000001.1 coordinate 370,999, forward strand.
ACTGCACGCCCGCCCGTCGCTGTACTTCGACGACCCGGCGCATGTCTTCCACCTTGCCGTGCTCGGCGACGCCAGCGCCTGTCAGACCCTGTTGCAACGCTGCTGCCCCGAGGCCCCCGATACCCATGCGGCCCAGGGCATCACCCGGCTGTACGGCCACCCGTTCAAGTGGGAACGCCACACCGAATTCTTCACCCTGACCCTGGTGGTGCCCTGCACGACCCACGACAGCGACTGGCAACCCCTGCCCGCCGTGCTCGCCGAGGCCATCGCCCCGCAGGCGGCGCAGGTGATCAACGCCGTGCAGGTACTGGTTCGCGACGAACAGGACCTCGACCTCGGCCGCTATGGCTTCAAGGACCCCTGCGGGTCCAGCGTCGGCGGCGGCGATGCGGTGGTGTGGAGCGATTTCCGCCTGACCGAGGACGGCACCAACCGCTTCCTGTTCATCAACCGCCGGCTCAACGCCTACCGCCAGGGCCGCATGATCCGCCGCCTGCTGGAGATCGAGACCTACCGCATGATGGCCTCGCTGACCCTGGACACGGCCAAGGCCCTGAGCCAGGAGCTGGACGACTTCGACGCCACCCTGGTGAGCCTTTCCGAGCGCGGCGCCAGCAGCGCGGCACACGACTCCAAGGCCCTGCTCGAAGCCATCGCCCACCTGTCGCGCCAGGTGGTCGACCGCACGGTGCAGACCCGACACCGCTTCGGCGCCAGCCAGGCCTATGCGCAACTGGTGTTCGAACGCCTGGGCGAGCTGCGTGAGAGCCATGTCGCCGACTGCCAGCGCCTGGGGGTGTTCATCGAGCGGCGATTCAAGCCGACCCTGCGCTACTGCGTGGCCACCGAGCAACGACTGGAACAGCTGGCGAAGAACGTCGCCAACCTGGGCGACCTGCTGCAGGCGCGGGTGCAGGTGGAGATGGAGGAGCAGAACGCCGAGATCCTGCGCAGCCTCAATGCCCGGGCCGACGCCCAGGTGAAGATCCAGCGGGCGGTGGAAGGCTTGTCGATCATTGCCATCACCTACTACCTGCTGAACCTGTTCAAGCTGCTGTATGGCGGGTTGAATGTGCTGGGGGCGGGATTGACGGCGCGGGAGGCGATGCTGGGGATGGCACCGGTGGCGGGGTTGGTGCTGCTGGTCATCCTGCTGCGGATTCGACGAGCCAAGCAGCATTGAAAACATCGCGAGGCCAACCCGCGTCATCAATTCTTGCACGATCCCTGTAGGAGCGGCCTTGCGCCGCGAAAGGGCCGCGTAGCGGCCCCAGATTTCAGTGTTGAGCAAAGATCGTCGGGGCCGCTTTGCGGCCCTTTCGCGGCACAAGGCCGCTCCTACAAGAGCCGAGATGGCCTCACGCCGGCTCGTCGGCCGGTCGCCCATTTTCCTGCACCAACACCATGCTCTGCGGCGACGACAGTGCAATGCCTTCGTCTCGCAAACGCCCGAGGATGGTGAACAGCAGGTCGCTGCGCGTGCCCGACACCTGCCGGGGCGACGCCACGTAACCGCTCACACCGATCACCATGCCGCTGCTGGTCAGGTCCTTGAAAGTCACCGACGTGGCCGGCGCATCAAGGATCGACTCATGCTCCTTGTACGCCGCCAGCAGCAGCTCGCGCACATGGTTGGCATCGGTTTCCAGCGGCAGTGTCAGGGTAACGCTGACCACCCCCAGGGCATTGGCCATGGTCACGTTGCGCACGTTCTGCGAGATGAACTGCGAGTTGGGCACGATCACCGTCGAGCGGTCGGACATCTGGATCTCGGTGGCGCGCACGTTGATCCGGCGAATGTCACCCTCGACACCGGCCAGGCTCACCCAGTCGCCCACCTTCACCGGGCGCTCGGTGAGCAGGATCAGGCCGGAGATGAAGTTCTGCACGATCTGCTGCAGGCCGAAACCGATACCCACCGACAGCGCACTGACCACCCAGGTCAGGCTGGTCAGGTTGATGTGCAGGGTGGACATCACCAGCATGGCCAGGAACAGGAAGCCCAGGTAGCCGACCAGGGTCACCAGCGAGGCGCGCATGCCGGCGTCCATGTCGGTTTCCGGCAGCAGGCGCTCGCTCAGCCAGCGCTTGACCACGCGGATGGCGAACCAGCCTCCGAGGAAGATCGCCACGGCCAGGAAGATGTCCTGGGGCACGATGTTCAGGTTGCCCAGCACCTTGCCGCCGGTGCCGTCCCAGTCCGCCAGGCTCAGCAGCAGCTCGCCCGGGCTGGTGCCCGAAGGCATGAACACCAGCAACGCGGCGGCGAACAGCAGCAGCGTGCGGCCGATGCCCGCCAGCACGGTGCTGGCCTGGGCCTGGTGGCGTTGCTGCAAGCCAAGCGCCGAGGCCAGCGCCAGGCCACCGGGCTGGCGAGGCGACAGCAAGGTCTCGCACAGGTCGCCGAACACCGTGACCAGCAGGTAGGCACAGACCACCACCACGCTGATCCACAGCAGCTTGGCGGTAAGGAAGTAGGCCAGCGTCAGGTAGCCGGCAAGCAGGGTCAGCAGGATCGCCAGCACCCACACCACGATCACGAACGGGATCAGCCCGGCCAGGCCCTTGGGCCGCTCCAGGTCATGCTGGCGGTGGGCACGGCGATAGCGCAGCAGGGCCACGACGAACAGCAACGACACCACCAGCGCGGTCAGGCCGTTGGTGGCCAGGGTCAGCGCCAGGCTGGTGCCGATCACGCTGTTGATGCGCTCCTGGGTCAGCAGCACCATCAGCGCCAGGGCCAGGACCTTGGGGAACCAGCCCAGGGCGCTGGCCACTTCGTCGGCGATCGGCGGCAGGCGCCAGGACGGGCGCTGCAGCATCAGCATGGCGCGGCCCAGGCCCGAAATGAAGGCACTGAAGATCACCAGGGCGAGGATATGGTTGGTCAGGCTGGCGAGGTCCGTGCCAAGGTCGGCGCTGCTCTCCAGGCCCCAGCGCAGCAGCGACACGGAGCCGGAGATGGTGCCCAGGGTCGCCAGGCTGACGCTCAGCGCCAGGGCGCTGCGGCGCAGGCGACCTTCGGGCAGCCAGCGGATCATGGCATCGGCCAGCAGGCGCTCCAGCACCCGGCGCACCAGGGTCCAGACCAGCACCGCCGCCACCAGCGCGGTGATGAACAGCCATCGGTGCTCGGCGCTAAAGGCGCTGGCCATGGCGTCCGACACCTCGCCACGCAGGTCGCGCAGGCGCGCCACGTCGTCGTCGGTGGGGCGGATCAGGCTCGACCAGAATGCCGGGCTCAGCGGGCTGGCGGCGCGGCTGGTGATCTGCGAGTTGAACAGGCTACGGCGCAGGTTGACGATCTGTGTCGACAGGTCACGGGCCGACTGGGTCAGCGTGGTGGCGTCCTTCTGCTCGGCGACCAGCTTGTTCTTTTCGTCGTTGAGCTGCTTGCGCTGGCGGGTCAGGCTCTCGGCCTCCTCCTCCAGCGGCGGGCCGAGCACGTTGAGCTGGTCGTCCAGGCGCTGCACGTCGGCGGTGCGCTGGGTGACCAGCACATCGGCCTGGCGCTGCACCTGCAAGGCCGACTGGCGCAACTGCGCGAGCAGGTCGTCGTTGGCGTTGCTGGTGACGCCCTGGCGGATCTGGTCGAGCCGTTCGCTCAACTCCTCCAGGCTGGCGTTCTCGTCCAGCACTTGCTGCTCGGCCACGGCCAGGCGCGATACCGGCGTGGCTGGCGCGGCCCAGGCCGGCACGGCCAGGCACAACAGCAGGGCGAAAATCCCCGCATAGAATCGGTCAAGGCTGACACGCCTCATCGAATGTTCCTCTACACAACTCGACAGGGCGTGAATTCTACGCGGTCTGGAGGCTCAGGAGAGTGCCGTCTCTCGGTCCAGCAACTGGCGCTTGCGTTCGATGCCCCAACGGTAGCCGCTGAGGTCGCCGTCGCGGCGCACCACCCGGTGGCAGGGAATGGCCACGGCGATCGCGTTGGCCGCGCAGGCCTGGGCCACTGCCCGCACGGCCTTGGGCGCGCCGATGCGCTCGGCGATATCGGTGTAGCTGACCGTGGTCCCGGCCGGCACCTCGCGCAGCGCCTGCCAGACCCGCTCCTGGAACGCGGTGCCCTGCACATCCAGGGGTAGCGCCAGACCCAGGGCCGGGGCCTCTACAAAGCCGATCACCTCCGCCACCAGCCGCTCGAAAGCGTCATCGCCACCGATCAGCTGGGCCTTGGGGAACTTGTCCTGCAGGTCCTTGAGCAAGGGCTCGGGCTCGTCACCGAGCAGGATCGCGCAGATGCCCCGTTCGCTCTGGGCCACCAGGATCGCGCCAAGGGCGCACTGGGCCAGGGCGAAGCGGATGGTCGCGCCCTGGCCGCCGGCACGGTATTCCCTCGGCCGCATACCCAGGCGCTCACCGGCGCTTTCGTAGAAGCGGCTGTTGGAGTTGTAGCCGGCGTCGAAGATGGCTTCGGTGACGCTGCCGGCGGCGTCCAGATGCTGCCGCAGGCGCTGGGCGCGGAAGGCCGAGGCATAGGCCTTGGGGGTCAGGCCGGTCTCGGCCTTGAACAGGCGGTGCAGGTGGAACGGACTGACGTTCAGCTCACTACCAAGCTGGTCGAGGTTGGGCGCGGTCTCGCTGGCCTCGATCAGGCGACAGGCGCGGGCCACCAGCTCAGTGCGCCGGCTGCCCTGCCCGCCCTTACAGCGTTTGCACGGGCGGTAGCCGGCGGCCTCGGCCTGGGTGGCGTTGCCGAAGAACTCGACGTTCTCGCGCTTGGCCAGACGCGACTTGCAGGCGGGCTGGCAATACACGCCGGTGGTGCGCACGGCGTAGACGAAATGGCCGGTGGCGGCGGTGTCGCGGGCCTGCACGGCGTGCCAGCGTTCGGCGTCGGTGGTGTAGGTGGTCGGGGCGGGCTTCATCAGGGGCCTCTCCTGGGATTCGATACCGTCAGCCTGGCAGGGTGGATGATGCGTGGAACTCCGATTCTTGCGGTGTTTTCACGGGCCCTATCGCGGGGCAAGTCGCATCGGCGCACCGCCGCTCCCACGCCATAAGTGTTCGGCGTGGGAGCGGCGGTGCGCCGATGCGACTTGCCCCGCGATAGGGCCATGCAGGAAGGCCTCAAGCCCGCCACAGGTACCAGGCCGCCACAGTGCGATACGGGCTCCACGCCCCGCCCAATACCCGCATCTGCGCAGGCGTCGGCGCCTTGTCCAGCCCCTTCATGCGCCGATACCCCTCGCGCACGCCAAAATCATCCACCGGCAGGATATCCGATCGTTCCAGGCTGTAGATCAGCAGCATTTCCACGGTCCAGCGCCCCACCCCGCGCAACGCCACCAGGCGTTCGACCAATGCGGCATCCGACATGCGCAGCGCCTCGTCCCGGCTGGGCACCACGCCCGCCACACGCGCCTGGGCAATCCCGTGAACCGTGGCGATCTTGCTCGCGGAGAACCCACAGGCGCGCATCGCCTCCGGCGTCACCGCCAGCAACTGTTCGGGCGCGGGAAACGCCCCCTCCGGAAACAGCGCCAGCAATCGCCCGAGGATCGCCTCGGCCGTCCGCGCGTGCAACTGCTGGTAGGCGATGGCCCGCACCAGCGCCTCGTACGGCTCGCGCCCGGGCGTGGCACGGTGCAGGCAAGGCCCCACGGCGGCAATATGCCGCGCCCAGTCCGGGTCCTGCCCGGCCAGCCAGGCGGCGGCATCGTCAAAGGCCTGCGGGGAAAGGTCTGCAAGGATCATCAAGGGCATTCGCTCACGTCACGATCCTCCAGCCTAGCGCAACCGTTCATCGGTGAAACGCTCAATCTTGCTCATCGAATTACTGGCATACCATTGATCCGCCCGCAACGCCCCGCATAGAATTGAGAACTATTAACAATCACATTATCCGGGCAGGCTCTCCAGACGATGCAGATCGAAGACACGCTGAAACCGGCCGAGGTCGATCTGCTCTATCAGGCGCACCACCGCTGGCTACGCGGCTGGCTCGGTGCCCGGGTCGGCTGCCGGGAGCACGCCGCGGACCTGGCCCAGGACACCTTCGTGCGCCTGCTCAAGGCGCGCCAGGTCTCGCCGCTCAAGGAGCCACGGGCCTACCTGAGCAGCATCGCCCGCGGCCTGATGATCGACCAGTTCCGCCGTCGTGCCCTGGAAAAAGCCTACCTCGAGAGCCTGGCCAGCTTGCCCGAGCTGGAAGCCCCCAGCGAGGAACAGCGCCTGCTGATCCTCGACACCCTCGAGCGTCTCGACCGCGCCCTGCAACGCCTCAAGCCACGAGTGCGCCAGGCGTTCCTGCTGGCCCAGCTCGACGGCCTCACCCTCACCCAGGTCGCGCAACGCCTGGACGTCTCCCGGGCCACGGTCGAGCGCGACCTGGCCAAGGCCCTGGGTGTCTGCTACCGGATCCGCTACGCCGATGCCTGACCAGAACCCGACCCAGGCCCAGGTCGACCAGGCCATCGAATGGCTGGTGAAACTGCGCTACGACAGCCCCGGCCCACGCAGCGAACAGCAGTTCCAGCGCTGGCTGGCCAGCCACCCGCAGCATGCCCAGGCCTGGCAGCGGGTCAGCAGCCTCGGTGACGAACTGGCCAGCCTGCCCGCCGAGTTGAGCCGCCAGACCCTGGCCGGCAGCGAACGCCGCCGAATGAGCCGGCGCGACCACCTCAAGCTGCTGTCGCTGCTGGCGCTCGGCGCCAGCGTCGGCTGGGCCGCGCGCGAGCCCCTGGGCCTGCCGGCGCTGATGGCCGACAGCCGCACCGCCACCGGCGAGCGCCGCGAGCTGCTGGGCAGTGACGGCAGCCTGATCCGCCTGAACACCGCCAGCGCCATCGACCTGCGCTACAGCGCCGAGCAGCGCCGGCTGACCCTGCTGCGCGGCGAGGTCAGCCTGGACGGCAACGCCAACGACAACCGCCCGTTCAGCATCGACACCCGCGTCGGCGCCCTGAGCACCCAGGGCGGCCAACTGCTGCTGCGGGAAAATGCCCAGGGCCTGCTGCTGGCCGTGCGCCGGGGCGAGGTGACGCTGTTCCCCGCCTCTGCCGCCGCGCATCGGGTCAAGCCCGGCGAGGTGCTGCAGGTGTTCGCCCAGGGCGACTTCCAGCCCGCCACCCTGCACAACGACCCCTGGGGCTGGACCGACGGCGTGCTCAGCGTGCAGCAGATGCCCCTGGGCGAGTTCATCGACGAACTGTCGCGCTATCGCCCCGGCCTGCTGCGCTGCGCGCCTGAAGTCGCCGGGCTGAAGGTTTCCGGCACCTTCCAGCTGGCCGACACCGACCAGATCCTGCTGCTGGTCGCCCGTAGCCTGCCGGTGCGCGTCGACTACCGCACACGCTTCTGGGTGAGCATCGGCGCCGCCTGAAAACATCGAAAAAATAAATGAGGTGGAATCTCATTCTCGTCCGGCCTGAAGGAAACAAGCCCGAACAGTGGTCTGCCAACCTTCAGGAGCGCTTCATGATCCGCCCGTGTTCCCCCCGCAACGCCACCCTGCGCCATGCCATCCGCGCCGCCGCCCTGGGCCTGGGCGTGGCCTGTGCCGGCCTGCCGCCGACCCTCGCCCTTGCCGCGCCCGCCAGCCAGAGCCAGCAGCGCGACTGGAATATCCCGGCCGGCCCGCTGGCCGCCGCGCTGGACCAGCTGGCGCGCCAGGGCGGGCTGAACCTGTCGTTCGACGCCACCAGCCTGCGGGGCAAGACCACCCAGGGCGTGCAAGGCCGGCATGACAGTGCCCAGGCCCTGCAGATCCTGCTGCAAGGCAGCGACGTGCAGGTCCAGCAGGAAAGCGACAAGAGCTTCCTGCTGCTCCCGGCCCTGGACGTCGGCGACGCCCTGCAGCTGGGTGCCACCAGCATCTCCAGCAACCGCCTGGGCGAAACCACCGAGCATAGCGGCTCCTACACCACCGGGGCGGTGACCATCGGCAAGACCCCGCAAAGCATCCGCCACACCCCGCAGTCGGTGACCGTGGTTACCCGCCAACGGATCGACGACCAGAACATCACCAACCTCACCAACCTGCTCGAACAGACCCCCGGCGTGGTGGTCAACCTCACCGACAGCGAGCGGGTGCAGTACTACTCGCGCGGCTACCAGATCGACGCCATCCAGTACGACGGCGCCACCGTGGTGCAGAGCAGCGGCGGCGGCTCGTTCATCCAGAGCGACTCAGCGATCCTCGACCGCGCCGAGGTCCTGCGCGGCGCCACCGGCATGCTGCGCGGCGCCGGCAACCCCTCGGGCACCGTCAACCTGGTGCGCAAGCGCCCCACCTACGAGTTCCAGGGCGAAGGCAGCGTCACTCTCGGCACCTGGGACGCCCAGCGCTACGTCGCCGACCTCTCCGGGCCGCTGACCGAGACCGGCAACGTGCGTGGCCGGGTGATCGCGGTGCACGACGAGAAGGACCACTTCCAGCAATCGCGCCAGGAGCGCAAGGACGTGCTGTACGGGGTGATGGCCTTCGACCTCGACGACAGCACCACCCTGACCACCGGCCTGGAATGGACCCAGCTCGACGCCACCGGCGCCTGGGGCAACCTGCCAGCCGACTACGACGGCTCGCCGCTGCCGTTCGGTCGCAGCACCTACCTGGGCGCCGACTGGAACCGCTGGAACCGCAGCAACCTGCAGACCTTCGCCGAGCTCGAGCACCGTTTCGACAACGACTGGACGCTCAAGCTAATGGCCCAGCGCACCCACTTCGAGCTGGACGACAACGGCTTCAAGCAGACCTACTTCAGCCGCGCCACCGGCACCGCCAACCCGACCCGCAACCCTTACCTGATGAGCTACCAGGTGACCGAAGGCGATGGCGGCGAAAGTCTGCAGAACAACCTCAGCGCCACCCTCAACGGCCCGTTCGACCTGCTTGGCCGCACCCACGAGCTGATGCTGGGCGTCGAGCGCATCCGCAACGACTCCTACGCCTCGGCCACCAACAATGTGCAGTCGGGCGTGTTCGACATCCGCACCTGGGACCCGAAGACCAGCCTGGCCAATCCGCACATCGACATCACCGCCCACCCGGTGCGCACCCGCACTACCCAGGAAGGCGCCTACGCCACCTGGCGCATCTCCCTGGCCGACCCGCTGACCGCGATCATCGGCGCCCGCGCCAACTGGTACGACTACGAGCAGGAGAACAACACCAAGGCCAGCGGCAAGTTCAGCGTCGACAACGAGATCGTGCCGTACGCCGCGCTGATCTACGACCTCAACGAGAACTTCAGCACCTACGCCAGCTATACCGAGATCTTCAACCCGCAGACCAACACCGATGCCGCCGGCTCCGTGCTCGAGCCGGTCACCGGCGAAGCCTACGAGACGGGGATCAAGGGTGAGTTCTACGAGGGCCGGCTGAACACCTCGCTGGCGTTCTTCCGCATCTACCAGGTCGGCAACGCGCTGGACGATCTCAGCGGGCCGAACCCGTGCCTGCCCAACTACACCAGCGGCTACTGCAAGGTCGCCGCGGGCAAGAACCGCAGCCAGGGCTTCGAGCTGGAGATTTCCGGCGAAGTGCTGCCGGGCTGGAACGTGACCGGTGGCTACACCTACAACACCACCGAATACCTCAAGGACACCACCGGCAACAACGGCAACCCGATCCGCACCACCGACCCCAAGCGCCTGCTGCGCCTGTTCACCAGCTACCGCCTGCCGGGCGAGCTGCAGGCCTGGACCGTGGGCGGCGGCGTGCAGGCGCAGAGCGACATCTACAACCGCAGCGGCAGCGCCGAAGCCTCGCAGTCGGGGTATGCGGTGTACAACGCGATGGTCAACTACCGCTTCAATGACAACTATTCGCTGCAGTTGAACGCCAACAACCTGTTCGACAAGAAGTACTACCGCCAGGTGGCGCCGACGCCGACCGGTTACTACTGGGGCGATCCGCGCAATGTCTCGGTGACCCTGCGCGGCACCTTCTGAAGCGCATTGGCTGCCGCATCGGGAGCCAGCGCGGTTTTCAGACTGCGGCGCGCAACGCCCGCGCCGCCGCCACCATGTTCACCAGCGCCGCCTCGGTCTCCGGCCAGGCGCGGGTCTTCAGGCCGCAGTCCGGGTTGACCCACAGGCGCTCGGCCGGAATCCGCCGGGCCGCCTTGCGCAGCAGGTTGACCATCTCCTCCTTGCTCGGCACCCGCGGCGAGTGGATGTCGTACACCCCCGGGCCGATCTCGTTCGGGTAGTCGAAGCGCTCGAAGGCCTCCAGCAGTTCCATGTCCGAACGTGAGGTCTCGATGGTGATCACATCGGCATCCATCGCCGCGATCGACTCGATCACGTCGTTGAACTCGCTGTAGCACATGTGGGTGTGGATCTGCGTTTCGTCACGCACGCCCGAGGCGCACAGGCGGAAGGCCTCGGTGGCCCACTCCAGGTAGCGCGGCCAGGCACTGCGGCGCAGCGGCAACCCTTCACGGAAGGCGGCCTCGTCGATCTGCACGATCCTGATGCCGGCGGCTTCCAGGTCGACCACCTCGTCGCGGAGCGCCAGCGCCAGCTGGCGGGCCTGTACTTCGCGGCTCACATCCTCGCGCGGGAAGGACCACATCAGCATGGTCACAGGGCCCGTCAGCATGCCCTTCATCACCTTGCGGGTCAGGCCCTGGGCGTACTTGATCCAGTCCACGGTCATGGCCTTCGGGCGGCTCAAGTCGCCGAAGATCACCGCCGGTTTCACGCAACGCGAGCCATAGCTCTGCACCCAGCCGAAGCGGGTGAACACATAACCGTCCAGTTGCTCGGCGAAGTACTCGACCATGTCGTTACGCTCGGCCTCGCCGTGGACCAGCACATCCAGGCCCAGGTTCTCCTGGATCTGCACCGCATGGCGGATCTCGCTGTGCATGGCCTCGACGTAATCGGCCTCGGTCAGCTTGCCCTGCTTGAACGACTGGCGTGCCAGGCGGATCGCCGAGGTCTGCGGGAACGAACCGATAGTGGTCGTCGGGTAGGCTGGCAGGTTCAGCCCGGCGCGCTGCTTGACGATACGCTGCTCAAAGGCGGTTGCACGCTGGCTGTCGCTGGGTTTGATCGCGGCGACGCGGGCCTGCACCGCTGGCTTGTGAATGCGCGGCGAGGCGGCGCGGGCGTGCTGCACGGCGCGGCTCTGCGCCAGCGCTGCGACGACATCGGCCGCCTCGGGCTGGTTGAGTGCCTTGGCCAGCAGCGCCACTTCCTGGCACTTCTGCACGGCGAAGGCCAGCCAGCTCTGCAGTTCCTCATCGAGCTGGTCTTCACGCGCCAGGTCCACCGGGCTGTGCAGCAGCGAACACGACGGCGCCACCCACAGGCGATCCCCCAGGCGCTCGTGGGCGTGGCGCAGCACGTACAGTGCCTTGTCCAGGTCGCAGCGCCAGACGTTGCGGCCGTTGACCACGCCCAGCGACAGCACCTTGTAGGCCGGCAGGCGGTCGAGAATGGTCGGGTACTGGTCCGGGGCGCGCACCAGGTCGATGTGCAGGCCATCGACCGGCAGGTTGGCGGCCAGGCCCAGGTTGTCTTCCAGGCCGCCGAAGTAGGTGGCGATCAGCTTTTTCAGCGGTGCGCGCTGGAGGATGTTGTAGACGCGCTCGTAGGCGTTCTTCCAGTCCTGCGGCAGGTCGAGGGCGAGGATCGGCTCGTCGATCTGCACCCACTCCACACCCTGCACGGCCAGGCGGTTGAGGATCTGGTCATAGAGTGGCAGCAGGCGGTCGAGCAGCTCCAGCTTGTCGAAGTCGGCGCCCTTGGTCTTGCCCAGCCACAGGTAGGTCAGCGGACCGATCAGCACGGGCTTGACGGCGTGGCCCAGGGCCTTGGCTTCTTCAACCTCTTCGAACAACTGCTCCCAGCTCAGGGCGAACTGCTGGTCGGCGGTGAATTCGGGGACCAGGTAGTGGTAGTTGGTGTCGAACCACTTGGTCATTTCCTGGGCGTGGGCGCCGCCGCAGCAGTTGTCGCTGCCCTTTGTTCCTACGGCACCACGGGCCATGGCGAACAGGGTCTGCAGGGTCGGCTTGGCACCGTCCTTGGCACGGAAGCGCTCGGGGATCACGCCGAAGGTCAGCGAGTGGGTGAGCACCTGGTCGTACCAGGCGAAGTCGCCCACCGGCAGCAGCTCGATGCCCGCGGCCTGCTGCACCTGCCAGTGCGCGGCGCGCAGGCCACGGCCCACGGCACGCAGGCCGGCTTCGTCCAGCTCGCCCTTCCAGAAGGCTTCCTGGGCTTTCTTCAGCTCGCGGTCGCGGCCAATGCGCGGAAACCCCAGGTTGTGTGCCAGTGCCATGTTGTCGTCCCTCGAGCCTTGAATGTGAATGAGGGGATTCTGGGCGCTGTAACAAGGTGAGACAAACTCATTAAATTTGAGATGAACTCAAGATCTGTTCATGATCGGTGATCTGCCTGTAGGAGCGGCCTTATGCCGCGAAAGGGCCGCAACGCGGCCCCGGCGATCGTTGCATCAACACTGACATCCTGGGGCTGCTGCGCAGCCCTTTCGCGGCACAAGGCCGCTCCTACAGGGGGCTGGGTCGCCTAGGATGTCTCAATCAACACATTCCCCCGCGCAATCAGACATGCCCCACCCGCCAATCTGCCGCACACTGCCACCCTGCCCCAACCCGGTAGCCCGCACCCCATGAGCCTGCTGAAAACGACCCTGGACGCCAACGCCTTCGCCTGCATCCTGGAATTCGTCCCCAAGCCCGGCGCCGAGCGTTTCGCCACCCTCGAAACCCTCATGGCCCGCACCCGGCTGTGCGGCTGGCCCATGACCGTGGCCATCGGCGACCGCGTCGCCAGCGCCCTGGACATGTCGCCGCTGGAGGCCTTCAGCAGTCTCTCGAACCCTGTCCCCGCCCTGCTGCACTTCTCCGGCAAGGACCGCGAACGCCGCGACCTGCTAGCCCAGTTGCAACGCATGGATGCCGCCGGCCTCGACCAGCTCCTGCTGCTGACCGGCGACCGCCTGCCCGGCCACAACCCGGGCGAACGGCCGGTACGCTACCTGGAATCCGTGGCCGCCTTGCAGATCGTCCGCCAGGCCCGCCCCCACTGGCTGCTGGCCGCCGCGCTCAACCCATTCAAGTACCAGGAGGCCGAAGGCGGCGCGCAGTACTGCAAGGCCGAAAAGAAACTCGCCGCCGGCGCCGACCTGTTCATCCTGCAGCTCGGTTTCGATATCGACAAACACCAGGAAGCCTTCGACTGGATGCAGCGCCAGCCCCGGCCCAAGCCACTGATGGCCTGCATCATGGCGCTGACCGAAGGCCGCGCCGGGATGCTCGATCACGTTGCCGGGGTAACCGTCACGCCGTCGATGCGCGCGCTGCTGGCCGCCGAAACGGCGGTGTCCAAGGCTTACGCCAGGGAACGCGCCAACCATCGCCTGGCCTTGCAGGTGATCGGCCTGAAACTGATGGGCTATGCCGGCGTGCACCTGTCCGGCATCCACGAGGTGGCTCAGTTCGAGGCCCTGGAGCAGGCCATCGACGCGCTGCAGCCGCAGTTCACCTCACTGCAGGACTGGGCCCCGGCTTGGCAAGCAGCCTGGCAGGCACCTGGCCTGGCGCCGGTCACCTTCCACCCACCCGGGCACGCCTGGTACCTCGGGCAACGGCAGATCAATGCATCGAACAAGGAAAAGGCCCGCTATCACTTGCTCTCGGCGATGCACCATCAGCTGTTCAGCCGCACCACGGCCTTGAGCAAGGCCTTCGGCTGGGCCGTGACCCGGCCGCTGTGGGCCAACCCCACGGCGGCGACGTGGCTGCATCAGCTGGAGCGGCGTATCAAACGCCCGCTGGTGGGGTGCGATACCTGCGGCAGTTGCCGGCTGGAGGACACGCTCTACATCTGCCCCGAGACCTGCCCCAAAGGCCTGGCGAACGGGCCATGCGGCGGCACGAGCCTGGACCGTTGCGAGTTTGGCGACCGGGAGTGCGTGCACAGTGCCAAGTATCGGCTGGCGGTGAGCGTGGGCAGGACCGAGGTGTTGCGCGAGCGGTTGATTCACTGTGTGCAGGTGGAGAGCCGGCATCGCAGTTCGTGGCCCGTGTGGTTCGAAGCGGCCACCTCGAAATCGCCCTCCCTGCAGCCCGATGTCGCTCCGGAGTTCAACGAGTAATATGCCTGTCGGTAATCTCGTTGCCACCCTTGTCCAACAGACTGCTTTGCCACATTGTACAGACCACTGTCATTACAAATGAGACTGCAAGCATGGCGTCCATCAATGTGCGTATCGACGACGAACTCAAGGTGCGCGCCTACCGTGAGCTGGAAAAACTGGGTGTAACCCCTTCCGAGCTGATGCGCCAGGCACTGCAATACGTCGCTGAGCGCGGACAACTGCCGTTCAAACCCGTGTTGCAGACCGAAGAGGACGAAGCACTGCTCGCCACGGTACGCGAACGCCTGGCCGCGCCGCAGAGGGTAAGGGTAACGCTGGATGACCTATAACCTCGATTTCGATGCGCGCGCACTCAAGGAATGGCAGAAGCTCGGCGACACCATTCGCCAACAGCTCAAGAAGAAGCTGGCAACCGTGCTGCTCAACCCGAGGGTCGAAGCCAACCGTCTGCATGGCTTCCCGGACTGCTACAAGATCTAGCTGCGCAGCAGTGGATATCGATTGATCTATCAGGTCATCGACCAGGAAGTCGTGGTATTCGTGATCGCCGTGGATAAACGTGAGCGTGATCAGGTTTACCGCAAAGCAGCCGAGCGATTAGCCAAGTGATTTCAGGCTGACCCCGCGACATCGAGAGACACGAATACCTCGCGTCCTTGCCATTTGCCCGACTGCCCAGAAACAACCAACAACCGATTTCCGTCCCCTGAAGCAGCCACGACACACCGCCCCTGCTCGTCCCAGAACGCGCTGCGCCCAGCCGCCGCCCAGCCTCCCGTGGTGCCGCCATGGTTGGCCATGAGCACGGCCATAGCATGCCGCTGTGCATAACCCTGCAGCAACGCGCTATCCGCCGGATACCCACCCTCCCCGATCAGCACACCCGTCGCGTACACCTGCGCACCGCGCTGCGCTGCCTGGGCGGCATGCTCCGGATGGCTGAAATCGGCGCATACCGACAAGGCCACGGACAGCCCGGAAACGGACAACAACTCACCGCCGCTCCCCGCACTGAAGAACACGTCCTCGCCAGTATGCAGGTGCTGCTTGGTATAGACCGCAATCGAGCCATCCGGGTGGAGGATGCAGGCCGCAATCCGCGGCTTGTCCTGGCCCGGCACCTTGAGCGGCATCCCGACCACGGTGGTCATGCCCGCTTCCTGGGCGAACCGGCGCAGGGGGGCCAGCAGCGGCGTGTCCAGGCCCTGCGCCAGGCCACTGGCCACGGCGGGGGCATAGCCCGTGAGCGACAGTTCGGGGAAGAGCAACAGGTCCACGCCATGCTCATGGGCCTGGCGCATGAACGCCAGGTGCAAGGCCAGGTTGGCGGGGATGTCGCCATCACCAATGGCGCATTGGGCGGCGGCGAAAACGGCGGATGGCATGGGCGTCTCCTGACAAGGTAAGTGGACTCTGCTCGGCTACCACCCAGAAGACAACTGTTACATCAACGATAGGATCAGCGTGGGAGCGGGCTTGCCCCGCGATGGCTCTCCCACTAGCCCCACAGCTTGGCTCCAGCCCTTGTGCAGAAAGGCTATGATGCTCTCCTGCACGCAATCAGCCTGACAGGGCGGCCCCATCATGAATCTGAGTGTTCTCTACGCGTTGGTTGCAGCGGCATTGTTTGGCGCAAGCACGCCGCTCGCCAAACTGTTGGGTGTCGATACCCCGCCCATCCTGCTGGCCGGGCTGCTCTACCTGGGCAGCGGCATCGGCCTGACTCTCGTCCGCCTTGTGCGCGATCGCGGCTGGCAGCGGCCCGGGCTGCCTGCCGGAGAATGGCCCTGGTTGCTGGGTGCCATCCTCTTCGGTGGCGTGCTTGCACCTGTGGCGCTGATGTTCGGGCTCACTCGCACAGCGGGGGCCACTGCATCGTTGATGCTCAACCTCGAATCCGTCCTCACGGCAGTGCTGGCGTGGGTGGTATTCAAGGAAAACGCCGACCGCCGGATCGTGATCGGCATGGTCGCCATCGTCCTGGGCGGTATCGTGCTGTCATGGCCGCAGGAGACCGCGACCGCCCATGACTGGATCGGCCCGCTGGCGGTGGCGTTCGCCTGCCTTTGCTGGGCGATCGACAACAACCTGACCCGCAAGGTCTCCGCCTCGGATGCGTTGTTCATCGCCGGCAGCAAAGGCATGACGGCGGGCGTGGTCAATGGCGGCCTGGCCTTGGCCATCGGCTCGCAACTGCCGGCCCTGGGCACGCTGGGGTCGATCATGCTGGTTGGGTTTCTCGGCTACGGCGTCAGCCTGGTGCTGTTCGTCCTGGCGCTTCGCGGGCTGGGGAGTGCGCGCACCGGGGCTTACTTTTCCACGGCGCCGTTCCTGGGTGCGGCTGTCGCGATCCTGATGCTGGGTGAGACGGTGTCCGTGATGTTCCTGCTCGCCGCGGCGCTGATGGCCTTGGGGGTGTGGATTCACCTGATGGAGAATCATGTTCACGAGCATCAGCATGAGGCCCTCGATCACAGCCACCGGCATACGCACGATGAGCACCATCAACATGAGCATGACTTTGAGTGGGATGGCACCGAGCCGCACAGCCACCCGCATGTGCATGCGCCGCTTCGACATAGCCATGCGCATTTTCCGGATGTTCATCATCGGCATAGGCACTGAGCCAGTCTGCAAGCTGCTGATGCCAACTAGCACAACGGCGCGGTGCAGACCTATGCCTTCAGCGCCAGCGCGCCCGAGCTGTTCAAACAGGCTCGGCCTTACCTGCGCTCCCCTGTGAAACGCAAAGTCGCAATTTCTACCGAACCACCTCTCGGCCATGGTGTTTTCCTGGCCGGTGAAACGGCCCTGGCCAGCCAAACGCTCCTGGCCGCACCCACGCAGCCCATCTACGGCATGACCAAGCGACGTTTTGATGCGCTGCTTGCCGATGGCTCGTTGCGCCTCAGCCAATCGGTGGACGACACCCGGGCGTGGGTGGAAATCTGGGCCTACGACACCCTCGATACATCCGGCAACCGTGCCGATGCAGCTTCCCTGTTCCTGAGCCTGGACAATGCCCAAGATGAGCGCGTCCAGATGGCGCTCGATGAACTGAGGGAGCGGGTGGAATGGTTGGGGTCTGGCGTAGTGAGCGTAGGGAAAAACGCCCAAGTAACCGCTGCGTTCTAAATTCACTGGACCGCCTACTCCCTTAGGAACCGGCCAGCAGTAGCATCAGCACCCGATTGCCGAGCCTCAAGACAACCTGAAAGGTCCTTCAGGTGTATAGGAAAGGGATGAATCGGCCTCTAACCCAAAGTGGCAGATGATGGGCGTGGAACGTCGCCCCCACCCTCTCTATCACTTTCGAATCCAGCCTATGGGCAGTTACAAAACTCTTGACATAATCAGCAAGTCAGAGGCTAAAGTGTCCACGAATCATGGAATGTGGACGACCAGGACTTTTACTCGAATGAAGAGTCAAGATATTTTGCTCCTGTTCAAGATGGCGAGCCTCTATGCCCAGGAGGAGAACTTGCTGATAGACAACGAGCAGCTCGACCGCGCGGTTGAGAGCGCCATGCAGGCGCCTGACTGGGAATACAACCGAACGGGAAGGTTTTTGAGGCCAAGCGGCTCTGAATATCCCGACACTGATTCGGCGCCAGCTCTTTCCTATTCAAATGTCGCCAAGGAAGCGCGTTTGATCCTCATGGGGGGCGAAAGCTGGGAGGGCTGGACCGATCCCGTTGAACCTGTTGACGCAGCGCGCTCGTCCTGGAGTGATCGCTACTCAGTCAGGGCGCTTTCGGCATCGCTGGGCCTGAGCAAGAGCGAAGTGTCAAATGCCATGGGCAGGTGCCGCGAATCAGGCCTGCTGATCAACGACCATGCTACCGGGCTGCCGAAGGTCAATCGCCGTGAGCTTCTCAAGCTTGCCGAGCACGCGCTCAAGTACTTCTTTCCCGTACGACCAGGCGCTTTGGTTCGCGGGATACCGACCTGTTTCGCCGCTCCCGCATTGAACCGCAGCATCCGCAGTGCTGGAGAGACCCTCTACGTCTGGCCCGACCCACTGGGGGTCGAGCGCGGCCAGCTGATAGAACCTCTCTACAAGACGGTCCCCCATGCGGTGAAGCAGGACCGTACGCTGTACCACTATCTGGCCCTGGTTGACGCAATACGTATAGGCGGCCCTCGCGAAACAAGTGTCGCGGTAGGCATTCTCAAAGCTGGATTGGGGGTGAAGTAAATGCCCTTCAGCGCTGACCACAACTACGAGCTCCTTGAGTTGGTCGCTCACGGGCTTGGTGAAGACTTGCTGGATGAAGTCGCATTCGTGGGCGGCTGCACAACGGCCATGTTGGTTACCGATCCGGTAATCATCGATGACATA
This sequence comes from Pseudomonas sp. NMI760_13, assembly GCF_021283245.1. Lineage (NCBI taxonomy): Bacteria > Pseudomonadati > Pseudomonadota > Gammaproteobacteria > Pseudomonadales > Pseudomonadaceae > Pseudomonas > Pseudomonas sp. NMI760_13. The sequence goes on from NZ_JAJSRC010000001.1 coordinate 389,427, forward strand.
CGTTACACAGAGGACGTCGACCTGGTTATCGAGTTGGCCGGTATCGTTCAATGGACCCGCCTCACGGAACGGCTCGCCGCAAAAAACATAAAAATAACCGGCGAGGATGACGTCAATTGCCGGTTTCGTTTCAACGACGTGATCGTAGATATCATGCCCACAGCCGCAGAAGTCCTGGGCTACACCAACAGATGGTTTGTCGAAGGTTTGGCTCATTCCGCTACACAACCACTTCCAAGTGGCTTGGAGATAAAAATATTCAGGGCCCCGTACTTCCTGGCTACCAAACTGGAAGCGTTCAAAGGCCGAGGGGGAAACGACCCTTATCACAAGGATGTAGAAGACATCCTGATCGTGATCGATGGGCGCCCCGAACTGATGCAGGAACTCAAGGCGGCCGAAGACGAGCTCAGGCAGTACGTTGCCGCCGGGATCACCGAACTGTTGAGACTCGACGGGATTGACTATGCGGTTCAGAGCAGCAACTCCGTAAGGTCCACCCCAGGCCGGGAAAGCCTGATCTTTCAACGCTTGCATGAACTGGCCGCCTTGAAATGAGGTGCACGACGAGGTCGCTCAAGGGAGCGTCGCCTGACAGGCACATGCCGCTATCTGTCGGGGGTGATATCGAACGGCTACCTGAGCGTCGCGTATGAATAGTATTGCTGTAGGCTTGTCACGGCAGGGGCTGGGATCGAATGGCTTACGCCACCACACTGCAATCGTGTGATCGCCCGCTGATTCATCTACGTCTCAAAAGAATGTATAAAGCGTCAGCGCCCTGCGACCCGACGTCCGCACAAGGAACCCCTCTCCATGCTTCGGCTCACCATGCCGGCCCTTCTCCTGGCTGTAGCCGGCTGCGCCACCAAGCCCCCGGCCAACCCCGACAACCTCTGCGAGATCTTCCGCGAGAAGCCGAAATGGCACGAGGCGGCGCTGAAGATGCAGGCGCGCTGGGGTGCGCCGGTGCAGGTGCCGATGGCGATGATGTACCAGGAGTCCTCGTTCAAGCACGACGCCCTGCCGCCGCGCTACTACTTCCTCGGCTTCATCCCCTGGGGCCGGGTCAGCAGCGCCTACGGCTACGCCCAGGCCAAGGACGAGACCTGGGCCGACTACAAGCGCGATGCCGGCGGCTGGGGCGCCGCCCGCGACGACTTCGCCGACGCGATCGACTTCATGGGCTGGTACATGCAGAAGAGCCAGCAGGTCAACGGCGTGTCCAAGTGGGACGCCTATGGCCAGTACCTGAATTACCACGAAGGCTGGGGCGGCTACCGCAACCGCAGCTATGACGCCAAGCCGTGGTTGAAGAACGTCTCGCAGAAGGTCCAGACCCGCGCTTCGGTGTTCGGGGCGCAGTATCGGAGTTGCGAGCAGGAGCTCGCGCGGGGTGGGTGGTTCTGGTAGACCCGCCTGGCGATACGTTGCCGATCGCTACCGTCAAACCAGAAACGAAAAAGCCCGCTGTCTGGCGGGTTTTTCGTTTCCAGCGGTGATCGCCTGTTCCTGGCATCCACTTGCGGGCTTGGGTGGGCTCACTTCAAATGCACTTTCAGCGCCTCGCCAGCCTGCAGCATTGCAGAACGTACCGCCGGCACCTGGCTGACCACGTTCAGCAAGCCATAGTCATGGATCATCCCGTTGTAACGCACCGCCGTGACCGGCACACCGGCTTGGTCCAGCTTGCGAGCATAGGCTTCCCCCTCATCACGCAGCACATCGGCACTCGCGGTCTGCACCAGCGCTGGCGGCAGGCCTTTCAACTGCTCGGTGGTCGCGCGCAGCGGCGAGGCGTAGATCTCGGCACATTGCTTGGGGTCGGTGGTGTAGTTGTCCCAGAACCACTTCATCATGTTGCGGGTGAGGAAGTGCCCCTCGGCGTACTGGTTGTACGACGCGGTCTCGAAGTTGGCGTCGGTCACCGGCCACAGCAGCACCTGGTACTTGATGGCCGGAGTGCCTTTGTCCTTGGCCATCAGGCTGACCACCGCGGCCATGTTGCCGCCGACGCTGTTGCCCGCGACCGCCAGGCGCTTGCCGTCGACATTGATGTCCTTGCCGTGCTCGGCCACCCATCGGGTTGCCGCGTAGGCCTGGTTGATCGCCGTCGGGTAGTGCGCTTCAGGGGACGGGGTGTAGTTGACGAACACCGCCACCGCTCCGGACCCGACGACCAGGTCGCGCACCAGGCGCTCATGGGTCGGGAAGTCGCCGAGCACCCAGCCGCCGCCGTGGAAGTACATGAACACCGGCAAGGTCCCCTTCACACCCGCCGGGCGCACGATGGTCAAGCGAATGGCCTGGCCATCGACGGTGATGGTCTTCTCGCTGACATCCGCCTTGGGCAGTGTCAGTTTCACCCCGGCCTGGGCGCCGCTCAGCACCGCGCGGGCATCCTTCGGCGAAAGCTGCTCAATGGGTTTGCCACCGCCCGCGTTCAAGGCATCGAGGAATGCCTGGGTGTTGTGCTCGACGCCAGCGTCAGCGAATGCGTTACCGATCGACAAGGCAAGGAGCGAGCCCGCGAGTGCTTTGGTCAAAACGTTCATTTCAAATCCCCTGATTCTGCTGAGGCGGTAGGTCAGACGGTGACGTGCAGACGGACATCGACGTTGCCACGGGTGGCATTGGAGTACGGGCACACCTGGTGGGCCGCCTCCACCAACGCTTGTGCATCAGCGTGCTCCAGGCCTGGCAGGTTGATGTGCAGGTCGATATCCAGGCCAAAGCCGCCTGGGATCTGGCCAATGCCGACCTGCGCAGTGATCGAGGCGTCGGCTGGAATGCTGCGTTTGCGCTGGCCGGCGACGAACTTCAGCGCGCCGATGAAGCAGGCCGAGTAACCCGCGGCGAACAGTTGCTCAGGGTTGGTGGCATCACCACCGGCACCGCCCAGTTCCTTCGGCGTGGCGAGTTTCACATCGAGGTGCTTGTCGCTGGAGATGGCTCGGCCATCGCGACCACCGGTTGCGGTGGCGACTGCGGTGTAGAGAACGTTCATGGCTTTCCTCACTTTTAATGTCTTTGGGGAATGCTGTTGGCGATTTCACTGTTTGTACGCCAAAAATTCGCAATTAGTTGTTGCGCAATAATTTAGTGCGCACTGTTTTTAGAAATAATCTGCCGCTGTAACAAATTGGTTTGCAAGGGGGGGTTACACCTCAGGCAATGGCTTGTTGCTGCCAAGCCTTTGGTGTCATGCCTTCAGCCTTCACAAAGGTGCGGCAGAAGTGAGATTGATCGCAGAAGCCGCATTCCAGTGCGATCTCCGCGAGCAACATCGTGGAAGTCTTCAATAGCTCCCTGCTCTTCATCACCCGCTGCTCACGCAACCACTGTTGCGGGGACATCCGGGTACTTTCCTTGAACATGCGTGAGAAGTGACTACGCGACAATGCGCACGCTTCGGCGATTTCAGTCACTGATAGGCAGGTATCCAGCCTGTCCAGCATCAGCTGTTTGGCCGTTCTCAACTGCCAGGATTTGAGCTGCCCTGTCGAAGCCAGAGTGAGCGTCGCCAGCACGGTAGAGTTGTCCTTGTTCATACACACCCATTAATCCAGGTAGCAGGATGCGAGCGCCTGACGCGAACAGCGCTGGGCGCTGGAGACCCCAGAGGTTCCAGGCCAGGCTCGTTGATTCGGATCAGCCCACTGCGCACCCTTCGCACGTCAGTGAACAGCCCCCAGGGCAGGGGCTGGCGATGGCTCAGACAGCGGCAGCGACAGGCGCCAAGGTGGGGCCATGCTGAACGCGCTCAGGCGCCTTGTGCACCATGGTGTAGGCGTAGTCGACGCCCATGCCATAGGCACCGGAATGCTCCTTCACCAGCTCCATCACGGCGTCGTAGGTGTCGCGGTTCTTCCAGTCCCGCTGCCATTCCAGCAGCACCTGCTGCCAGGTCACCGGCACCACGCCGGCCTGGATCATGCGCTGCATGGCGTAATCGTGGGCTTCCTTGGTGGTGCCGCCGGAGGCGTCGGCGACCATGTAGATTTCATAGCCGGCATCGTTCATAGCCGACAGGGCGAAGGTGGCGTTGCAGACCTCGGTCCACAAGCCGGAGACGATGATCTTGTTGCGGCCATTGCGCTTGAGGGCGTCGCGCACCTTCTGGTCATCCCAGGAGTTCATCGAGGTGCGCTCCAGCAGCGGCGCGTCGGGGAACACCGCGAGCAGCTCGGGGTAGGTGTGACCCGAGAAGCTTTGTGTCTCGACCGTGGTGAAGGTGGTGGGGATATTGAAAATCTTCGCGGCCTTGGCCAGGCCAACGGTGTTGTTCTTCAGTGTTTGCCGGTCGATGCTCTGAACACCGAAGGCCATCTGCGGCTGCTGGTCGATGAAGATCAGCTGGCTGTTGAACGGGGTCAGGACTTCAGTCTTAGGATTGCTCATTGTTGTTTCCTTTCAATTTGATGAAGTTCGATCGCACCCGTTTCGGGGCCCGCACGTTGCGGGCATCACCGTAGCCACGAGTGCTCGCCTCAGCGTCGTTGCTTGAGGACGAGCAGAAGATAACGAAACAAAGCGCTTCTCGGTGGCGCACTTTTGCGCCTCTACCGGCTCATTTTTGCGCCATTGAATACGCAGCCGCGCTGCTAGCATTCGCCGTTCCATTCGGATCAAGCCGGTCCGTCATGTGCAGGAGAATGCAATGGCAGCTTCACAACCGTTCAATAAACAGACCGCCTACTGGGGCGTTTCCTGGGAGGAGGCGTATGGCTATCCGCAGGCACGGCGGGTCGGCAACGAGATCTACGTCTCAGGCCAGTTCAACCATGACGAGGCCGGTAATCTGCTGGCCCCCGCGCCGCTGAACGCCGACGGCAAGCCCAGCGATTTCTCATCGATGGGCGAGCAGATGCAGGTCGCCTACGACAACATCTCAAAGCTCCTCGCCTTGTATGGCGCGACGCTGCAAGACGTTGTCGAGGAAACGCTTTATGTACTGGACATGGATGCCGCGTTCGCGGTGGTCGGCAAAGTGCGCAAGGCGGCCTATGGCACTGAGCGGCCTCAGTGCGCGAGCAATATCATTGGGGTGTCGCGGCTTGCCCAGCGCCCGCAGCTGATCGAGATCGCCTGCAAGGCCGTGATTGGCGCCCGGGAAATCTAAGCTGCACTCCCGGTTGCGATCAGCTGACCGGGAGTACCGACTGCCCCTCGACCAAGGGCTTTTGACTGGCCACGGCAGCGGCGCAGAAGGTCATGAATGCTTTGACGCGCCACGACTTGCGAATGTCCTGGTGCGTCAGCAGCCACAATTCGTCCTGAAGCTCTGGCACCACCGGGCCTGCGCGTACCAACCCCGGGGTGATGTCGCCCAGCATGCAGGGCAGGAATCCATACCCCAGGCCCGCCGCGATGGCGACGCTTGCGGCTGCAACAGAATCGGTGCGGTAGGCAATGCGCTCAGCGGCGACCCGGCTTTCGACATAGCTTGTCGCCCTCAAACCACAGAGCGCCGCCGAGTAGGACACCCATGCCTGCCCCTCTTCGAACAGGGGCTCGGCGGTCACCTGCTTGGCGCTGCAGTAAGGAGCCCAGGCAATGTTCGCCAGTTTACGGCCCACCAGGCTCTCCGCAGGTTTTCTCGTCGCCCGAATGGCGATATCCGATTCATCCCGGGCGAGGCTGAGGGTCTCATTGCCCACCAGCACCTCGAGGCTGATCCCCTCGTTCAGGGCCTTGAAGTCCGCGATGATGGGGGTGAAGAAGTACAGCAGCAGCGAGTCGCTGGTAGTGATGCGAAGTTTCCCCAGGTGGCCTTGGCCTGAACGTGAAACACGTCGCGTGACACTGACGATATCCAGCTCCACGCGCTCGGCGAGTGCTCGCAATTCGGCACCCTCGGCGGTGAGCAGATAGCCTGATTTGCGGTGGTCGAACAGCGCGATGCCGAGCGTACGCTCGACCTGGGCAACCCGGCGCGAAACGGTGGAGACATTGATGCCAAGCTTCTTGGCCGTCGCCGCACGATTGCCGCAATCACTGAGCGTCTTGATGATGCGCAAGTCGTCCCACGAGAGCTGATTGACAGCCTCGGCGACGTCCCACTTCGGCCCATCAGCGGCAGTTGGCGCTTTTCCAGTTGGCGATTTCACACAGTTCGTTCCGGATGCGAAGGCGCTGATGATACGAGAAGGGGGTGGGTGAAGCAGCCACAATGTTCTGGCGATGGTTGAGAACGGGGCGGTGCAAGTGACGGCCGATCAGGGCATGCCACGCAGTAGGGCCGCAAGGCGGCCCCGATGATGCGTGGCATCAGTCTCTAGAAACACACTCTTCTTTCATCGCCTCCAGCTTGCCGAACTGCTCGCTGGCCAACCGGCTGATGATCCGGATCGCCTGGTGGATGCCCGCCGTGTTGCGGAAGCTCAGTTGCGGGTTGTGCTCGCACTCCAGCACCTCGTCGTGCTGCACCAGCGCCTCGCCGAGCAGTTCGAGGGTCCAGACGTAGCTCTGGAGAGTGGACAGGCGTTCATGGTCAGGCATGGGGCACCTCCCGGTTGGCGCGGGTGGCGAGGGAGTGGCTGTCGATCGGGTAGAAGGTTGGGGATGGGGTGGCCGCAGGGGTTGGGCGGCGGAGAGCGGATGCGAGGATCCTCAGTATCTTGGTGGTCATGCATGAGTTCCTTTCGTTGTGGAACTGCCACCGCTCGCGGCCAAGCAAGTTTAGGTGGCAGCAGTACGCGGGTTGGCCGACCGGGACGAAAGGGGCCCGACACACCCGAAGGTGTCCCGCGCACCACCGCCATGACGCGACATCGCGGGCACAAAAAAGCGCCTGCGATGAAGACTGGGCGCTGTTGCGCCTTTCGATTCCGACCGGCCAAGGTCGCGTCGCCGATGCTTCGGCGACGGAGGGAATTTATTCCTTGAGGGCTGCTAATGCAAGCTTAGGACGGCTGGGAAAAGGCGATTGGTGCTGCGGGAAACTGCCTACATCACAAGGGCGCTCAGATAGCCCCCTCAGTAGGCCGGTTCGGCGCAGCTGAACGAGGCTTGATCGAGGTCTACGAAAAACAGTGCGGAGACAGACGGACGGTTGTTAGGCGTGAGGGCCCGGCTTTCGTAGGGCTGGAATTTGGTGGATTTTTTGATGTACCTCATAGGTATCTACAAAAAAATCAGCTAGTTATGGCTTTCTGCGGAATCGCATCGGGAAATACTAGGCTATTTTGATTGGTGCCCTGCGAGATTAGGAATCTGCATACCTCCTGGCCAGTGTGCTCTATCCATAAAGCCATGGGGACGCTGACTGGGCCGAGTAAAAAAATTTGGCGCCCGAGCATGCAAAAAATCACGACTCAAGCGATTATGAGGCAAAACGCCACCACCCGTTAAGGAAATAGCTCGTGGAAGCCTCTTCAACCATTCGCCACATGCTGGCCAACAACCGCATCGTCGTGCCAGCTTATCAACGCGCTTATGCTTGGGATACGCCAGCTGAAAATTCGATCCGCGCCAGTCAGACGCAGGTATTTCTATCCGACCTGGAAGCCTATCGGAATAGCAAATCCCGCAGCCCTTATTACTTTGGCCATTTCCTATTTGAGCAGACGCAGGGAGAGTATCGGGTAATTGACGGCCAGCAGCGCCTGACCACAATCACGCTCTTTCTAGCTGCGTTGTTCGCATGCTTACAAGTCAAGCGTGCCCTCACCGAAGATGAGCAGGACTGCTACAAAGACATGATCAAGCGGGAGAGCCAGATCCGCTTCAAGACGGTCGACTACGACAACCGGACCTTCGTCGATTATGTGATAAACCAGTCCAGAACCGTCGCCCCTGCTTCACTGACCACATCTGCTCAGCGACTCATCAATGCGTTCGACTTCTTCAAAAAGAAGCTGGGTGCTCAGCCCGAAGCCTACCTTACTGACATGTTGCAGATTGTATCTCAGGCATCATGCAGTACGCACCCAGTGCGGGATGAAGCTGAAGCCATCCAGATGTTCATCTTCCAGAACAACCGCGGCAAGCGCCCATCAAACCTTGAGGTGGTAAAGGCGCAGTTCATGTATGCCATTCACCTTCATGGCGAAGACCAGCAAACGAAGGACAGTTTGATCGAAGAGATCCAGAATCGCTTCGAAACCATCTACAAATCGATCTCGGCAATTGAATATCGCATCAATGAAGACGATGTGCTGCAGTACACATTGCGCGTTCACTTCAATACCCTGTGGGAAAGCGGTGCGCTGGACCGAATTGAGAAAATGCTCTCAACAGAGTCGCCTCTTGAGTTTGTGAAAGACTTCACTAGTGCACTAGCCATCAGTTTCGAGCATTTATCGGTATTTTTCGGCGATGACGAGCGAAACAGTTTTCCGATCCACTCACTGGTGAGTTTGGGCGGAATCGCAGTTGTACTGCCATTTATTATCAAGGCCTACCGCTTTGGTCTTCCCCTATCGGACAAAAACAAGCTTTGTGTTGCCTTTGAAAGCTTGATAATCCGACATCGCCTGATTGGCACCCGTGCGGATATCACGTCCCGCATCAATGATGCTTACGAGGCGTTTACCAGCGAAGCGCCGGCGATAGAGCCCATCCTTGAGAACATCGAGTATCTCAAAACTGTAGACAGCGGATGGTGGGCATATTGGAACAATGAAAAGCTGGCAGAGGCTCTAGAATGGGAGATTAGACCCCCCACCGCTAGACACCTGCTATGGAAATATGAAGTACACCTAGAAGGGCAAGGCCAGCGCGGTTACGAACCGCGTCGTAATAACGACATCAAACGTCCAGAACTGGAGCACATCGCACCCTCCACCGAGCCCACAGCTAGCCCTCATGGTTATGGCACATACGATGAAACCTTCAAGAGTGAATATCTGAACTGCCTCGGCAATTACTTACTAGTATCCAAATCCCACAACTGTGCAGTGGGTAACATTCCATTTGCCGAAAAATTGGAGACCTACCAGCACAATTTCCAACAACGTGAAATAGCAAAATTTGTCGGCGCAGGAAGCGTTTGGAACCAAGATGCAATTCAGGTTCGCCACGATAAAATCGTCGCAGCACTGATGGCTGAACTCTAAGTAAATTACAATTTGGTCTTGACCTAATATACTAGGACATGAGGACATGTAGCCGACCAAGCGAAACATACGACCCGCGGGGATTATCGAATCGAATAGCGACAGGTACGGACACGGCAGAAAGGCCGTGGAAACATTTAAGTCCAGCGTTAAACCGCTGGGCCCAAGTCCGTAAGAAAGCGAAAATCTATGTATCCATACAACGTCAGGAGGTCAGTGTGAGTTTGAAAGCAGGGAAGATGGAATTGACTCTTACATACGGTCGGCAAGGCGAGCTGGGTCGAACAACAGAGCCGCAGGAATACTCAGTGCTGATTCAGCGCATGGATAGCTGCTACTCGCTGATTGTCACTCCCTTAGAAATTGGGGTTGCTCTACTTAAGACTCCTGATCTTTCACGCGCTCGGATCAAACAGAGCGATGGCACGGTAATCGAAGGGACCGTGCGCTCGGTTAAACACAACTATTTCGAGTTGGTTGAGGACCAGCGGTCAAAGTAGAAGCGCTCAGCGGCACCCTAACCCCTGGCCCTTGAAATCCGGGGTCGGGGGCGTAGAGGGAAGCCAAATTCGCGCCCCAGTACAGGAGAGACTAAGATGACAGATTATTTCAGTGATCGCGAGAACGGACCTGCTCCACGTGTTAATCAGGTAATTTCGCCAGTTGCTTGGGCCGCTATTGTGGCTTTGGTACGGGCGTACATAGCTAACGGTGGTTTTGGCTTCCGATTTCCGGTGAACTGTCCTGAGGGTGCCGCCCCTTACGGGACTGATGAACATGCTCTGGGTGCCACTGTTAGAGCGCTAATGCCAGGCTTGGAATGGCCGCTTCAAACCAATCAGATAGATCCTGAACTTACCTTCGAGCCTCCCATAGCAATAGCTCCAGAAACTTTGCTGGCTCTGGACTTCATAGAGTATGTACATTCTGTAGTGGCGAAACCTTTTATAGTGAAACGCCACGAGTATTACCACCATAATCACTTGGGTTTTAATCAGGCTGAAGGCCAATTCGACTTTATGGCCGACGTTAACAGTATTTTCGCACGATGCGGGGTTGCCTACGAGTTGCAATCCAATGGCCGTATCGTACGTTTGTTACCTCCGATCCTGCGTGAGACGCTTAGTCGAGCCTTCTTTCGGACAGGTGATAAGATATTAGACAATGCCATGGAAGAGGCTCGGGTGAAATTTTCCTCACCAAACCCTATCGTTCGTCGGGAAGCACTTGAGCGCTTATGGGATGCATTCGAACGATTGAAGTCGCTTGCGGATGCAGATAAGAAAACATCGATCGCGATAATTTTAGACACTGTGGCAAGCGAAAAAACCTTCCGTGGAATACTTGAATCCGAAGCAAAACAACTAACCGAAATTGGCAACAGTTTCCTCATTCGTCACTACGAGAAACGCCAGGTGCCGGTGATCGATACAGACCATGTGGATTATCTTTTCCACCGACTTTTTTCCTTTATTAATCTCCTACTCGGCAGGCAGTAATCGCTGCGCGGAGAGATACCAAGGCTTGGATACTGCCAAACAACTCCGAAAAAATCGGAATAGGCCAATTAATTTCTCAACATTTCCAATGGGAAATCTTAATAGAAAATAAAATAGTCAAATAAAAACAAAGCCTTCTATTAGCTTCCGAATGTGAAACGGCTCATAGACCTTGATGGAACTTGAAAAATTTTCCGTTATAAAATCCCAAGCAAAATAAAAACCTATTGAAACCACCCTAACAAAGAAAGGCTTCCAAGGATGAAAATCATATGCAGCCAGCGTGTTTTTCGATTCGCCAACCGAGCCGAGATTCATATACCATTTGGCCTGGCACACTTTTACAAAACCGCACTATTGATGCCTGAAACATTGTTAACACTGGACTCAAATAGAGTTATCTGCATAGAAGCAAATAACACAAAGATCCAAGTATATCCTCATTATTGCAAAGCGATAAACATCCCAGGCCTCCCCCATCTCACATTTTCTATTGTCGTCTCTGAAAAGGACAAAAAAGCATGCACTACCCTTATATCGCAAACGCATTACCTTTCAGCGCCAAATAAAGGGATATATTTCGCAATTAAGAACCGCGACGAAATTATTGCCTGCTGCATAATTGACACCCTACAATTCGGCAATCCTAAAGGGAGGTACCACATAGACCCTTCGTTATATGAAAGTCTAGGGATGAATGAAAAAAATTGGGGTATACCCTCCCCCGAAATTAGAATTTTCTTACAGGAGCGACTTAAGTTAATATGGATAAGCCGTATCGCACGGACGCATAAATACCGCGGCTACCAACTCGGAACTCATGTAGTACAAGAAACATTGAAAGCTCTACCAGCCATATTACCCTTTGCAGCGAAGCACATAGAAGTTATAAGAAGATGTGAAATCAAGGACGCATCATCAACTGACTTCTTGGAGCACGCAGGCTTTGCAAAAGTAAAGCTTAAGAATCAACGCGTGCCTTTTTACTCTTCCAATGGAGACCTATTCCCAAAGCCTAAACTCTATGTGAAGCTTTATTACTGGAGAAAAATCGAACAAAATCCATGCTTCGAGAACGCAAGATTATTCGTTCCTCTATCCCAAGATCCTTTTACATGGTTTGCAGAAAATAAAAAAACCTGGGAGTTGCGTCGCATGCGAGGCCAATACACGGAGCGACAGATTTATCAAGGGAGAGCGATAGAACTACGATTAGGATACAATACAAATTGCAAACTCTGGGGCATAATAAATAAGGTTATTACAGGAACCTCGATTGAGTCAATACTTACAAAAATCGGCAGCTTTGAAAGTGTAATACCTACAGCTTCATCTTTTAAGGACGCTGCAGACAAGGCCCATAATATATTAAAATCACCCAGCGACTCCTACATCGCCTTTGAAGTCACAGCTATATTCAATCCGGACAACATAGCATGCCTCGTATAAAAATCAATGGCATTATCGAGCTTACCGACAATGCCAGCAGCACTATTGATAGTATTTTTTTATCACTTCGACAAAATATTCTTGCTGGCAGCTTTGAGAGCTACTCAAAGAATATCATTGACAGCTTGGAAGCCGAAATCAAGAGTTCTTTAGATCCTAGGCGTCTTGAAAACAAGTTCACACACATCAGGGACAAAGAGTACTTCTTTGAATTTAACATCCCCTCTCGCTACTTTCCCATAAATTTCGGCGGAGATGTACATTTAATTGACTCCATTATCGGTGATATGTTCAGCCTATCAAACTCATCAATCAAAAGAATCCACATAAATGATATTCAATGGGAAGAGCTTGAGCACAACCTGATTCTAAAACACACCCAACCGCGATCAATTCGCTATAAATTCAAGCTAGATGATTTCACACCATTATTAGGTTTCTCAGTAAAGCCTAGGCTTGGACTGTCCAACGATGACTTTAAAAGCCAGTGTTTAGAGGCCGCAAAACTCGGCTTCAATATCATCGAGCCCGACACAAGAAAAATTCTTTTGAGCGAGCATGAACTTGACTGGCATATCGAACTAGCTAATCAGGTTGCAGAACAGAGCAAGCCGAGAGGTAACACCTCTTCATACTCCGTAAATCTCAGCAATTATTCAGGAAACATACACAAGGCGATAGAGACACTATCTAAACGCATACCAAATCAACCAATAACTGTCAAAATCGATGCTGGAATTGATGCGATTTCCAAGATAAAAAAAGCAAAAGAAGCAAATCCAGAAGTTATAATCACATCTTATCCACTTATGAAAAAGTCATTATCCCAACGCATACCAGATTTATTTTTTGATAAGTTCCTATCTCATTGCGGCGTTGACATAATGTATCCTGGGGGTTTCGTCGCACTCCCTGGGAATAAAAGACATTACAACGCGACTGAAGATACAACATTGCTAGCAGAGTCAATAAACCGATATACCAGCCACATTTACAAATCGCACTTCATACCGACTATATCTGGAGGTATCTCCACAGGACTACTGCACCTCTACTATGAACTTTACGGGCCGAAAGTTAGCCTTTTTCTTGGTGGCGCTATTGCAACCAATAAAAATGGAATGGCATCAGGCGCCGAGCTCTGCATGAAGGTTTTAGATCATGCTGTTGCAGGTCGAAAAAAGCTTTCAAAGCTGAACCTTAAAAAACACAACAATAATAAAATTGCAGAGAATACTATTTCAGACCTCCCTCTACTTGATGCCAAAATAATTAAGCGCATAAATGACGAAACCAACTCAGAATACGTAATCCCCAGTGAATTTATCACCAACAACAAACTAACGAATTTCACACAAGGGAATTGGAACTACTGGACAGCGGATGACTCCGAGTTCAAGTAGAGGAAGCAGTTAATGGATAACGCATTTTTTTCATATCTTACCTTTATTGCAACTCAATTCTGCGAATTAGCCGACCCTCTGCGAATTTGGTGTTTCTACGAAAAATTCGGCCTTCGCACAATCATGATGCTTGTTAGCAGCGGAATAGTCGCCTTTGCACTACCAAACATATTAGATCAATCTGAGTGCAAAGCCGACAAAGATGCTTACATAAAGTCTTTATTCGCAAAAAAACACAAACGAATGAGAGTCAACAGCGCCCTGATGCTTATCGCAGCGCTAATCACAATCTTAACTTATGTGGCCATCTGGAACTCACTTTTAGGTCAAGAAATTTGCACGCCGCTTATAGTCAGGCCGGATGGACCAGAGCGATTCTCTTATTCACTTGCTTTAGCTAATATTTCATCTCTTGCTATTGCTATAGTTGCGCTGAATCAAAAAATATTCTGCATGAAACACAAACAATGAGAAATCATGAAATTTAAAACACTACAACAATGCTAATTCCATAAAAACTACTTGTCGCCGCCAAGCTTCACTAGCACGACGCTACAGAAGCACCATTGAACACTTGGACTATTATATATAGAGACTCAATCATCAAGATTTTTATCGATATGGAGCGGCCAACAACTGTTATAATTTTTTGAAGGGCAGACAATTCAGGGCTGTTACGTGCGCGCCCTTCAGCACTGCAGCCAAGAGCTGTTCTATATCGAAGGGCTTCTTCATGCCAGCCCTCCGATGAAGGTATCAACCACGTCGATCCGACGTGGCCCAAGCTCGTAATTAATACGCCTGCGAGCCTCGCGATCAAGGCGCCGACCTAATTGGCATATTGATCGCGGAGTTGTTTTTTTGCTTATAGCGCTCGCATGCGTAAGCCGCTCGTAACTCATCGAAGCCTTTGGGGTTATGTGTATGCAGGACATACCGTACAGAGCAGGATGATTTTCTGCAGATCCTTCTGGCAGCTTTCGTTGGCGCAGTCAGATTGCGGCTACCCGCAGACGACGTCTGCTGCTCAGTTCAAGCACCTTATGAATGCACCCTTCCAGCAAGTTCCATGGACATCGAGGCTCTGGCCCGGCCGCCCTTGGTGCCGTCCTGGAGTTGATCCCGCCAGGGTCGCCGGCCTCACGGTTTAACAGGAAAAATGGGGACAGGAAAAATGGGGACGGATTTATTTTTCAGCAGAAGCTTCAAATAAATCCGTCCCCTTTTTGCCCGATGGTAGAAATGATGGCGGCTATCGCCTGGAAGGACTACGAACAGCGCCGCGGGTACCAGGCCCAGGGTATCCAAATGGCCAAGGCAGCAGGTAAGCACCAAGGCCGGCCGGTGGACGAGGAGTTGCACAAACGGGTCAAGGCACTGCTTCGCGCCGGCCTAGGTACACGAGCAACGGCCCGACACGCCAACTTCTCGACTACGACTATATTGAGAATTAAGGAACAGGCGATGGCTGAGTAATAGCTCCCAGCGCAAACTCGGCGTGCTTCAGCGCTGCTTCTCCAAACTCCCGGCCGCTCAAGAAAACGTCGATAGTACTGAACAGTTGCTGATCAAAGTGGGCGTTCAGCCATCGGATATATGAGTGCTTCAGGTTGCGGAACTCCTCAGCGAGGTCTGCTCCGAAAAGCACTAAGACAATCTGCAGAACACCCTGGTCCTCGTACCAGACGAGCTTTTCAGGATCTACACGTCCTTGCCGAAATAGATACACAATCCTGCTCATCAAGCTAGCCATTGACGCGAACTGAGACCACACCACCTCTCCTAGGAAGGGCCTGTGATTCTCTACCTCACCAAAAAATTTTGTGGCGAGCCCAAATTCAATGGCGCGGATATCATCTCCTAGTGGTCCCTCATATGCTCCAATTAGCTCTGACCTAGTCAGCACTTCAGAGGTAATGATTGGTGCAGGGGTAAGCCGTCTCATCTCAATGACAGCCAGCCACAGGCATTCAACAGCAGAAATCTTTTTGTGGATCACAGCGCGCTGAACGTCAGAGAAGGACGCAGATGCAATTTTCAGCTTTTCTGCCTGTCGATCAATCTCGGATTTGAGTACCGCAAGGTTCTCATCACCTTGCTTCTTCAGGTCGGCTTTCAGTTGCTCCAGGCGGTCGTCATACTCGTGTTTGATCCCAGCTCGCAGACGCTCGCCAATCCAAGACTTCAGCAGCCAGGCCACGGCCCCAACAATTGTTGCAGATGAGACGGAACTGACAAGAAGGTCCACCAGCCTATCAGGGATTTGCATGAAGACTCCTGCGTCAGCCGACTGGCAATGTCCTTACCACCCGGTCTGCACCCTCAACGCAAATTCAGGGTGGGGAGACTATGCTGGAAGCACTGAAAATAGAGGTGTCACGGTCAGAAATCGAACCTTCTACTTTCATCTCAGGAGGGAGAGAGAGCGGTTCAGGTGTAAGAAAAACCTTTCAGATGCTCTCATCCTGCTGTCAAGACCAACAGAAAGTGAAGCTGGAAATAGACTAACCTATTGATTTTCTTGGTGCGGAGACAGGAGTCGAATCAATACTCAACAGTTTGAATTTAATGGATATTATTCTTCAGATGATAGCTCTCTATCTCTAAAATTATCCTCAGCCTATCTGTGGGTTGAGGACCACCGTGAAAAATCCCTGACAGGATGATGGAAGGCGCTGAGGCGGGCTCATGGCTTACACCTATATGTACGCGCCCACTCCAACTTCCCCTTGTACCCCGAAAACCTGCGATCGCCGGACTGGCGAAAAGCCAGCAATCATCTAGGCTTATCGGAGACGAACGCCATGGTGCGCCCCGTCCGGTTTTCGACCTCGCCAGGTCATACCGGGCCGCATTCTAACTGCGCGATCGGTTGCGGGTCTGCCAACCCTTTCCTCAAGCAAAGCAGCGACAATGCATCGCTGCTTCTCATGGACGCGAGAGATGATCGAGTCTATTACCCTCAAGAAGATTGCAACTTATCACCCAGACACCCCGGAAATTTTGGCGGCACTCAAGCCAGTTAACTTCATCTATGGCGCAAACGGAGCGGGTAAAACGACGCTCAGTCGCCTCATTGCAAACCCCAGTATTTCGTCAGACTGTGCAGTGACTTGGAAGAACAATAACTCCATCTCAACGCTGGTCTACAATAGCGATTTTATAGCAGAAAATTACAGCGACTCCAAAGATCTTAAAGGCGTGTTTACCTTGGGCAAAGCTGAACAAGCCCAACTGGATCGTTTGGAGACACTAAAGGCTGGGCGTAAACGTTGTGAGCAGTTACGGGACAGCGCCATTGTTCAACTCAGCGGCCCAGATGGAAACGGTGGTAAGCTTGCCGACTTGAAAGCTCTGGATGCAAGATTAGTGGGGCACTGCTGGGAACAAAAAATAAAGTATGACGATGTCTTCGAGGTGGCATTCAAGGGTTCCAGGAACAGTAAAGACAGCTTCAAAACCAGAGTACTGCAAGAGCATCTCAACAACAGATCCAAGCTAGCTGACCTTGAAAACCTAAAGAAAAGAGCGCTTGTGCTCTATGGCCGCACACCTGTCGCGCTGGATATTGTCCCAACGCTTGATCTTTCGCCGCTAATCTTACTTGCATCGAACCCTATACTAGAAAAGAAAATTATCGGCAAAAGTGATGTTGACGTGGCTGCGCTTATCGAGAGATTGGGCAATAGTGATTGGGTGCGTCAGGGTATCAAATACCTGGAGCATACGGATGAACAATGCCCGTTCTGTCAGCAAGGCACCCCGCATGATTTTGAAAAAAATCTTGTTGAATATTTCGACGAAACGTTTGAAGCGGACATTAAAGCGCTAAATGATTTCAAGGAGCGGTATTTCTCCAAGGTCGAGGATTTAGCATCTCGAGCACAGAAACTGTTAGAGGGTGATTACGAGCACCTAGATAAAGAAGCTCTAGTTCTGGACCTGAAGGCTTTTGAGGCGCTTTTACAAGTCAATAAGGAACGCATAGTCAGTAAGACGATCGCCCCTAGCACTGAAATTCGACTAGAAAGCATTGCAGATTTAGATGAAAAAATTCAGAAGGTAATTGCGACAGCAAATATAAAAAATGCCGAGCACAATAAGCTTGTTGCGGATTTTTCTACGGAACAAGCCAAGTTAACCTCGGACGTATGGAAGTATCTGCTTGAAGTTGAGTTAAAGACATCGTTATCAGAATACACAACTGACAAAGCCAAGATCGATGGCGCTATTGGTGGATTATCACGCTCATTGGAGCGAGCCAAACAAGATATAACTCAGGCAAACGTGGATATTGCAGCCATTGAGTCCGAGCTTACCAGTGTGCGACCGACGGTAATAGCGATTAATTCGTTACTCAAAGACTTTGGATTCCGTAGCTTTTCTTTGGAGGTTGCGGAAGGTGACAATTCTTACAAACTTATTCGTCCGAATGGTGCGGATGCGCGAAAAACCTTAAGTGAGGGTGAAAAAACTTTTGTCACCTTCTTATACTTCTACCACTTACTGAAAGGTAGCACGACAACTTCCGGATTGACAAATGAACGTATTGTGGTAATTGATGACCCCGTATCCAGTTTGGATAGTGACGTGCTATTCATAGTTGGTAGTATGATAAAGCAGCTTTTCCGAGATGTGAGAGACACGAGCTCAACCATAAGGCAGATTTTTGTGCTAACGCACAACGTACACTTCCATAAAGAAATCACGTTTGATCCTCAACGTAGCGCTGACAATGCTATGACTCATGAGAGCTTCTGGGTCATTCGTAAGCCCGATGATTTTACGAAAATCGAACGCCATGAACAGAATCCGATAAAGACGTCCTATCAACTTCTGTGGAGCGAGCTTCGTAGAAAACCACTTCCAGCGCTGACACTACAAAATACGCTTCGGAGGATTCTGGAGAATTACTTCAAGATTCTGGGCGGGATCGATACAAGCGTGCTGCTGGGTAAATTCGAGGGTTTAGAGAAGGTACAATGCCAATCTCTGATTAGCTGGGTAAACGACGGATCGCACTTCACGCAGGATGATTTGTATCTGGCAATAGGGGAGCGCACCGCAGCCAGTTACATGATTATTTTCTACAAGATATTCAAAGCTGCAGATCATATGGCGCATTACAAGATGATGATGGGCCGGGATTTCGTAGACCTAGCTCCGGATGAGCTGTTAATAGCAGCGGACGAAGCCAAAACTGCTAAAGCTCAAGCCAACCCCGTAGAAACCAATGTCGACACGGCAGGAACCGACACCGCAAATCAAGCGCAGCCCACAAAAGAGGTGGATGAAAAACCTCTGGAGGCTGGGAAATCAGCACCGCTACCTGAGTCTGGACTTGAGTTATCGCTTCCTCTCGCAGCAGCCCCGGAAGCCCCGGATTTACTCCCCGAGTTAAAGCCTGTTAAATCCATCAAGCCTCGGCCTGCTGCACAACCCTTAGCGCAACCCGGGCCACGTCCTCCTGACCATGACGAAGACCTAGACAGTATACCGTTCTGAGGTCTCTCCGAGCTCCAAAGCGCAACATAGCGCACTGGAGCACTGGAGCACTCAGGCCGGGGATAGAAATGGATCAGCAACTGCCCAACCACCCATATTTAGGTTCACTCCCGCCAATGCTGTTCCAGAGCGGGGCACTCAGTGCGCGGCTGATCGAGGTATACGAATCTTGTAAGCAATGCGTCGCCGCAGTTTCTTAGACTGAAGCCACAGCATCTCTCAGACTGCATTGTTCTTATCTACTGAGATCGAACCCCATGCAAATAGCATTTTTCCAGATATTTCTTAGAGTGCCCCCAAATATACTCAATGAGTTCTTTGGCACTACTCTGCATACTCAATGCCCACTGGACCTCTTCCATGGCATCAGGCTTCTCTTCTTTATAAATATGCCGAAGCATAAATGATATAGCTCCCAACCTGTAATCAAGTGGGGGATGCGTATTAGAATGCGAAAAGCCATCATCACTCCCAGACCGCATAATTGACCTACCACGCATTATGCAATCCAGCGCTGTCAATATAACCACTGCCCCAATATTGAACATCGCAGTAAAGTTTAATCCCCGATTATTCTGAGCGCCCAATGCCATGCATATGTGGGCTCCAATCAAGTCCGCTTGACATTCTTTTCCTTTTGCCAACTCATGCTCCTCCCCCTGAACCCCAGCAACTCCATCAAGCGAATGCTGCATAATGTGATGGCCATATTCATGGCTCAGGACAAACCACTCCATTGACTCGCATAGATCAAACACAAGATGAGCTTCATCACTGCCCTCCACTTTGCGCGCTTCGCCTACGGAAGGACAGTCGGGATCTATAGAATAATCCATGAAAAAAAAGTCCCAATCTTGCTGTAACTGCCGGTCAGCGTACAGAACCTCTTTAACCTCATCAAGTGACCAAACTATGCTTTTGTTTCCATCCACATCAACATCTTGGGGCAAAGTTCTCGCCAACAATTTGGCCAAACGATAGATCAACGTGCTTAGATGCCTGGTCATGAAGATCACGCTTGCTTCAGTGAGCATCACCTTTTGCTGTATAGCCTTAACGCCAGCCCCATGAATTACACCCATCGACACTCCACCATGGAGTTTATATCCAATATTATTTGCTATCCGTTCAACTTCAGAACGCAGCTCTCCCATATCAGACTCATGACGAGACACGTCTGCTGCGCTAAGTTCAGCTAGCTTGGACTTCAACTCGGTATCGGTAAAATCCAATCCTGGATACTGACCCTTAATAAACTCCACGGCCTCATAAAGACGCTCTACTGGGAGCACGTACGACGCAGGGTCGTCGGTATTTAATCGTTCTAAGAGCTGATCTCTGTAGTCATGCGCAGCCTCTAGATCACTAACTATTTGCTCCGACATAGACCCCATCTCCAATGAAAATTTATTTCAAGCCGGAATGATTTTAAAAGCCATTATGCCTAATAACTTTATTGATTAACCTTGATAACCGCTTCACTGCCCAAGCCCCTTGAATATCCTAATCAATTCGCTCATCGCCGAGTTTGCTCAAATGCTCATTCAGGCGTTTAACTAAACGGAAGTAATCCAGTCGAACAGGTGTTTCGCGATGCTCATCCATGATCTGCCTCGAGATTTTGGGATGGGGGACTCATTGTCTGCTAGGTAAAAATGGTCTAGGTAGTAGTCATTGATCGCATAAGCTAGTGTTCGGACGCTTACATCACCGGCCCGGCCTAGGGTCTGTGTGAAAAGTCTTGAGACGAAGGTCAGGCAAGGCGAAAACAGCCGAGGAAGCGGAGTTTACGGGTTGTAAATGAGCATTCCGAGGCTGTTTTCAACGCAGCATCACCGAGTATCAAGGCTTTTCACACAGAGCCTAGTCGCCATTACCATCGGCGCTGAAACGGGGCAATCGATCAACTCTCTTGTCGCGCGCATTGAAGGGGAAGTCGCAGAGCTTAAGCTAGCGGGAGTCCTCGCTGAGCTGGGGATTCCCTATGACCCTCCTAGGCTCTGTGAGGCCCGCATCATTATCAAAATCCAAGAAGCTGAACACATCAGAAAGGCAAGCCACATCGATTGATGCATTGCAAAACCCCGATGAGTTGATTTCTAATCATTAAACTGGGATGCTGACAATGTGTGATCAGACCTCCCTGAAAATAGCCCCGCTGCATATTTTGTCAACATATATGATATTTTCATCATCACAATTCAGATCCAGGCATAGATCTTTATCTGCTGGAGGCTCTGGGAACACTGACCGGTTACAAACTGCATCTATGTAAATAAATAGAACCTGCTTCCCAGTTACTTCATCATCACCGGCAAACAAATGACAGTGGTCGTGTAAATTCCGCATTTCATCGCTAGAATGTACGGCGCGGCGCAGAGCAAGAACTCGCACCTGTTTAGTTTTCTCTGAAAAACCGTCGCCTATTGACTCCTTAAACCCAATTGTGCTAAAAAAATCGTTGAATCCTCAGTAAGTCGATCTCGAAATAAATAGCCAGACAGGACTCGACTGACTCTCCCTGCCGGGAACTAAACATGTCCGGCCACGTACAAACCCTCACCCTCACCCCTCAGAACTTTATTGCTTCACGCAGAAGCTTCAGGTTCTGAATAATACCGTCCCGCCATATCTCGCTTCAACTTAGCGATATGATCAAAACAGTCTGCAGTCACATCCCTAAAGTCACTTTCGATCTGCTGGCAGTGATTAAGATAAATATCCGCCAAAACCGAAAAATAAGCCTCTATGATGCGAGTAAATACTAGAATACAGCCCTTCGTTCTTTTGCCCGAGCGGGCAACTACGTAGGTCTTGTTGCCTGACTTCTCTTGCGCAGGCTCGCTCTCCACATACACCCCCCATATCTTCTTATTGTTGTGTATATAGTCACTTAGCATGCCATTGAGGCTGCCTGCATCGGGAATAATCTCCTTCAGCGGCGTGATGGATTTGGTAGGCTCAAATTTATCAAGTTCTATTTTATCTTTTGCGCCCCTAATTTGATAGGCATGCCCTATCTGCTCAAGAACCGAACGAAGTAAGCAATTAACATCAAAGTACATACTGTTCTTTATAAGAATTGAGATTGATTGAAAGCTACTTAATACCCTTTGGAGAATTAGCATAGAAGCGCGGAGCCCTAGGTTAATCTCAGGAAGCCCCCCAATGCTCTCATCAATTGACTTGTGCGCCTTGAAGGAACTAAACACCAAAAAATCTGTCGCCAAAAATTCATCCTTAACCAGCGTCTGCATAGTCAAGCCGTCAGGATCATTAAGATTTTTAAGTAGCGCCTGAAAATTATCGTTATCAAATTCTTCATTTTCATCAAGAGATGAGAAAAGATAATGAACCAGCCTAAGCACCGTATTTGAACTATCTGTTGGCAGCGCGTAATCAAACTCGCCTGTTCCCAATGGAAAAAGAAGATGAACATTATCGATAGCATGCTCACCCTGCCGATAATAGCGAAGATCTCGCAAGGAAAACCACGGCTCACGATTATTGCTCATATTTATACAGGGCTCCATTTATTTAATATCCCGTCAGTATTCCAAGAGAATACGCAGGAATTTTCAAAGTTGAAGGAGAGCTCTCTTCTGACTGAAAGCTGACTATGATCCACGGATCCTGCCGGAAGCTGATACACGCATACTCTTGCGGCAATGTGAGGCACGAGACGGTAAAACGTGACTTGCATTAACTTATCAAAATCCGCTGAAATCCAGTGAGACAATTGGCTTTTTGTATCCTATGCCTTTGGCCTCAATGTAATCGACGAGCTCATATATAAAACCGTCAATTTTTATCGGAGCGAAAATTCTAACGAATGGGCTTTGGTTGCTCTCTTGCTCCTCAATATCTGCGAAGCCGTGCTCGTCAAGCAATATAAGCTCTTCCCTCAGGCCGGGGAATTTGCAGGTTCTTACAAGCTTGTTGTAGTTTAACCATAAGCACGCACGATAGAAGCTTCCGCTTGGTGTCTTTTTGTCGTCCATTTCTCTGCGCTCCAGAAGAAAAGCATAGAACTCTCGAGTGATTCTCGGCAGTTCGGCCAGCTTATGGGCGAAGCTTTTAAAGTGTTCCCTGACTTCGCTCAGCGAGTGCTCAAAATTCTCTTCAACCCCCTGTTGATAGGCATAGTATTTCTTGAAATTCGAAAACTGCGGCTTAGGGATTCTCTCAATATACGAATCTATTGATGTTGCAAAATTACCATCTTCATCGGGGATCTCCAGCTCAATCCGAATCCTTGTCAAGTTGCGACGGACAAGGTCATAGAGAGCCTGCAAACGATCAAGTGGAAGGGATATAGTCTTCCTACATAGGTCGTCTATATCCCAGATGTTCTTCTCGGTGAAACTTAATGCTTTTGCATACGCCGAATTAATAGTGTATGTCGATTGTTTCTTTCCGATTATCAGTACGATGACTTCGGTGAAACCAGTTTTTTTCTCAAAAAGCACCTTGAGAGTCTTATTGATCTTTTGAGAGGTTTTTGTTGATGTAACTTGAAAGGCAATTGAGGCGACCTCATCGCCAAGGTCTAGACCTGGCTCATTGCTTCTGTCGTCATTAAGGTTACACAAGAGCAATGAGAGAGCCTCATTTAAGAAGTCCTTAAAAAAATCCTCAAGATAGCGATTGAGATCGGTAAGTCCAAGCTGGCACCGAGTAGATACCTGCTGTGAAATAGTTGCGAGCCCGTCAACTATCTCGCCAATTAAATGTCCGCGCGTGATCATGCTTCACCGTGAATATGGTTTATTAGTCGGCGATACATACAGACGGGTGCTCCCCTGTTTCTATCGTGTAGCGAGTCTTGTCGATGCGCGCCACTTTATCAAATTATCTCAAGTATTGGAGTCGTAGCATAGGCAAAGAGGTCGCGGTAGGGACGGCAGTTACCTGCCGCCCCCGCACAGATCCGTACGCGCGGAACTACCGCATACGGCTCCTGCCTCGGGTGATGCTATCAGCAAGGTCTGTCAGACAGATACCTACCACTGAGGGGATTTGAGCCGGACTAGAGGGGCCCCTTCTGTCATCGTCTAGGCTCTGTACGAAAAGAAATGTCGCAAACACCGCATGGCACAAGCCAGTGAGACCATGGCGGCATAGCTTTTCGCGAGCTTGTCGAAGCGTGTCACGATCCGGCGGTTCTCTTTCAGCCAGCCAAACATGCGCTCGATGATGTTGCGCTGTCGGTACTTGGGCCGATCAAACAGTCTGGGTAAGCCAGGCTTGGGCTTGCGCTTCATCGAGCGCAGCGGGATGACGGGCTGCATTCGGTATTGGTCGCAGTAGCGGCGAAGTGCCTCGGCGTCGTAGCCCTTGTCGGCAAGCAACCACTTGCAGCGTTTACGCGGACGGCCACGTTGGCTTGATGGAATGCTGACTTCGTCCAGCAATGGCTGGGCATAGCTGATGTCACTGGCTTGACCGCCAGATAGGAGGAAGCGCAACGGTGCCCCGTTGCCGTCGCAGAGCATGTGGATTTTGGTTGTCAGGCCACCGCGACTGCGGCCTAGAGCGTGATCGGCAGGCTCATCAGGCCCCCTTTTTTCCCGGCGCCAGAAGAGGCTCGGGTTGCGCGTACAGCAGTTGAGTCGATCATCCAGGTTTGCAAATCGATCAAGCCTTGCTCATTCAATCTCAGGTGCAAGCGCTTGAGCATCTGACCGAATATGCCCTGATTTCGTCAGCCCCGAAACCGCTGATACACCGTAGACCACGGGCCGAAGCGCTCCGGCATGTCTCGCCACGCAGCGCCCGAGCAGAGTACCCAGAGCACGCCATTGAGCATCAGACGGTCGCTCAGGCGGGGCCGCCCGCGGCCATGAGTTTCGATGAAGAGATTGGCGACCACACCCCAGGCCTCATCCGAGAGTTCGTAACGCTTTGCCATCACAGAATTCCTTTCCGTAGATGGCCGGCAACCCTACAGAATTTCAGCTTCCGAAGGGCGCCGATTGGGTTTCTCGGGATTTCGTACAGAACCTAGGGTCTGTGTGAAAAGTCTTGAGACGAAGGTCAGGCAAGGCGAAAACAGCCGAGGAAGCGGAGTTTACGGGTTGTAAATGAGCATTCCGAGGCTGTTTTCAACGCAGCATCACCGAGTATCAAGGCTTTTCACACAGAGCCTAG